>NZ_JADIJM010000032.1:0-66298 GCF_017355315.1 Achromobacter sp. SD115
GCTTCGACGTGCCCTACACGCTGGAGGGCGTGCTGGCGGCCATGGAGTCCCTGCCCCAGGCCGTGGCCGCCAACGCGCGCCCGCCGGGGCCCAGCGCGCCGCGCCTGAACCTGCGCGACCTGTTCGATAAGCGCATCGACAAGCTCTCGCCGGTGCAACGCGCGGCGCTGTCGAGCTTCGCGCTGCGCAGTGCGCGCATCGCCGCGCAGCTGAACGCGCCCGGCGCGCTGCTGCTGCGTCAGGCCAGCGGCGCCCCCGGACTGCGCGCATTGCGCCTGGGTGGCGGCACGCCTGTCCGCGAAGTGCAGCGCACCAGCGCCCTGATCGAACTCCTCAGGCGAGGACCCAAGCCCGCGCTGCCCGCCGCGCAGCAGACGGCGATAGAGCTGCCCTGGCGGCTGATCCTCAGCCCGCATGCAGACGAGCGCTGGCGCCACGCCAAGGCGCCGGCGACCTCCGGCGCCACGCAACACACCGAACTCTGGCATACCCAGCTGCTGGCCGCGCAGCCGGAGGACAGCGCCCGGGCGCCGCTCGCGGACGATCCCCGGCCCACCGTGCGCGCGGTCTGGGCGCTGGGCGGCGAAGGCACGACCAAGCCCATGCAGGCGGCGTTCCCGGTGCCGACGGTCACCTATCTGCCGCAGCCGAACACCTCGCCCTTCCGCATGCCGATGGACGATTTCGACCGTTTCCAGATCGCGCATCTGTCGTCGAACTTTTCCGTGGCCAACTACACGCCCCAGCCCGTGGACGCCAAACTGCTGATGCTGTCCGCGCTGGGCGCCTGGCTAGACTCGCGCGGCAACTGGGACGCGCCGGGATTGTCGCTGGAAGAATGGACCCATCGCGGCGCCATGGGCCGCGACCATTACGTCCGCGTGGTCTACAAAGGCCTGCTGTATCCCTTCGGCCACCGCGCCTCGCTGGTGAAGGTCAGCGAACGCAAGTTCCATCAAGGTACGCCCGGCAACACGGCGTACCTGCGCCAGCGCCTGTTCATCATCCTGCGAGAACGCGAACGCGTGTACGCCGACCCGGAGCTGCAAGCGCGGGACGACACGGGCAACATGATCTTCCTGCATCGCCGGATGCCGTTTTCCAGCGTGCGCATCCTGACCGCCGTCACGCCCAGCCTGGATGCGCCCACCTCGCCGCCAAGCAAAATCGGCGACCTGGGGCAATTGTTGTTCTGGCCCTGCGTAGGCGGTACCCCGTTCCGCTTCGCCTGCTCGGCCACCGACATCGACGGCCGCAACGTGCAGTTCGACCTGCCCATGATCTTCATGGACGGCGGCCGCGCCTGCCCGCGCAAGCTCAGCGGCCAATGGCTGACGCCGGACTATGTGAATGCGGAGACCTTCGCCGAGCAAACGCGTGAGGCTTGGCGCAATGCCGAATCCACTCGCCGCACCGCGCAGTTCATGCAGCAGCGCGTCACGTTCGCCTCCCCGCTCAAGCCCGGCGATACCGCGGCGCAAGCGGAGACGATCGAGTTCGACGGCCTGGTCGATCCGGGCAATACCCAGTTGCGCGCCTACAGCGACTCGTTGAACGGCCCCCTGTTCTATCCGGGCATCAAGCGCGCCCAGATCCGCATCGCCGCGCTGGCCGAACTGACCGGCAGCGACCGCAACAGCGGGCTGAGCTGGAACGACCACTACCTGCGGTTCGGATTCGACTCCGCCAACGTCGGTCAGGTCTTCGGCGACATAGACGCCGAGCCCGGCTACAGCGGCAATGCCGTGTTGAACTTCTCCGCCCAAGGCGACCGCGCAGGCGGCTTCGTGCAGCCGAATCTGCGCCCCACGGCCCTGTCGCGCATGGCCGGCCCGGTCAGCGGCAAGGTGGCGGACTTCGTGGCCGGCAAGATGAGCGGCCCCGACATCTTCCCCAAGGTCCTGTCCTCGGACCTGCCCTTTCCGCTGCTATTCGGCTGCATTCCGCTGGGTGACGTGATCGAGGCAGTTTCCAACGCAGCCGGCACGCCGGAACAGGTGCCGCGCTTCGTATCGGAAGCCTGTTCCCAGCTTGAAAGCCTGGTCAACGAAATGGGCCGGCTCTACGGCCTGGTGGCGGACCTGGCGCAGCAGCCGGGCCGCATCGCCGAAGCCGCCCTGCAGGTGCTGAAGGACACCTTGCAGGATCTGCTCGGCCAGGCGCAGGCCTATGCCCAGAACCTGGTGCAGGACGCGAAGGCGCGCGTCAACGCGCTGATGGCCGCGCTCGAGGCGGTGCGCGCACAGGTCGCGCTGCTGGCCGGGCAGTCCTTCGACGCCGCGCCCGCGCTGCCGGGGCTGCCCGCGGTGCTCACCGCCGCGCGCGACGCGGCCACGGCGCTACGCACGGCCGCCGACGCGAAGGTCAATGGCGTGGGCTTGCCCGACGGCTTGCGCCTGTCGCTGCGCCAGGCCGCCAATACCGCCGGGATACTGCTGGACAGCGTGGGCGTCGTGCCGGTGCTGCTGGTGCAGGGCAAGGCGTTGTACGACGCGCTCGATGCGGTGGTGGGCCAGCCCGGCCAGCTGGACGAGCTTTTCGCGGACGCCGCGACGCTCACCCCGCGCCTGCAGGCCATCACGGACGCCGTCGGGCCGCTGTCCGGCACCATCGGCAGCGCGCGCCTGCTCGAAGGCGCGCCGCGCCAGATCGCGCAGACGGCGCTGCAAGCGGTCAAGCTGGCGGTCGATGCGGTGCTGGCCAGCGCCGAGCTGCTGGAGCTGCTGACCGGCGATGAACTCACCCTCCGCTTCGATTGGAATCCGGTGATCAAGAGCTGGTCGATCAAGCCCGGCGACCCGCCGCTGTTCCGCGTCAACGATGCGCGCGGCTTCCGGGTGGCGGTGGAAGCGCGCGTGCGCAAGAACGGGCAGAGCGCGCCCAAGATGTCGGTGGTCTGCTCGCTGAAGGACTTCGACCTGGTACTGATCGCGCCGGCCAGCTTCATGGAACTGAATTTCGAGAAGATCGAATTCCGCATCGACACGGCCGCGAAGATGGACGTGGACGTGCTGCTGACCGACATCAAGTTCGTCGGCCCCCTGTCCTTCGTCGAAACGCTGCGCGACCTGATCCCGCTGGACGGATTCTCCGATCCGCCTTACCTGGACATCTCGGCCAAGGGGGTGGACGCGGGCTTCGATGTGGCGCTGCCGGCCGTCGCCATCGGCGTCTTCAATCTTTCCAACCTGAGCCTGGGCGCGGGCTTCACCGTGCCCTTCATCGGCCAGCCCCTGTCCGTGCGCTTCAATTTCTGCACGCGCGAACAGCCCTTCAATCTGTCGGTGTGCATGTTCGGCGGCGGCGGCTTTTTCGGCATCACGCTGGATCCCAGCGGCGTCCAGCTCATGGAGGCCGCCTTCGAGTTCGGCGCCAGCGTGTCGGTGAACCTGGGCGTGGCTTCGGGCGGCGTGCACGTCATGGCGGGCATTTACTTCCGCATGGAGAAGAACGCCTGCTCGCTGGCCGGGTACTTCCGCATGGGCGGCTGCGTCAGCGTGCTGGGCATCGTCAGCATTTCCATCGAGATCTACCTGGAACTGCGCTACGAGTTCGAAAGCGGCAAGTGCGCGGGGCGCGCCACCATCACGGTCGAGATCGAAGTCTTCATGTTCTCGATGAGCGTATCCCTGTCCTGCGAGCGCAAGTTCGCCGGATCCAACGGCGACCCGGGCTTCCGCGACCTGATGGGGCCGCGTCCCGAGCTGCCGCTGGCGCAGGAGCTGGCGTTGATCGACGACGGCACCGAGTACGCCTGGCGCGAATACGCCGAAGCCTTTGCCTGAGGAACGTCCATGGCCAAGCAAACGATCGTCTGGACCGCAATCCCCAACGGCCGCGTGCCGGCCGGCCCCGATGCAGGCCGGCTGCGCATCTCCATCGTGGCCTCGCCGCGCCTGACGCCGCAGGCCACGGACGAGCAGCAGCTGCACGCGTTCGCCGACTGGGTCAACTGGCCGCGCACGCTGCAGCGGGTGCGCTTCGTGCTGAACACCGGCATGGCGGAGATCGAGCTGGAGCCGCAGGCGCAGGCCGATGAGGCGTTGTGGGAACGGCTGCTGCCCAAGACCACGCCGGTCGCCGGCTTCGTGTTCCGCGACATGAGCAAGGTCAATCTGTTCTCGTATTCGGTGGCGGGCGTGCTGGGCCTGACCCGCAAGCACTACGGCAGGCTGGCGGTGCAGGCCACCGGTACGCCCCCCACGCTGCTGCCCTGGCGCGACGCGCATCCGGGCTTGAAGGACATGCTGGGCGACTGCGGCACGCGCACGACCTACATCTCGCTGGGCGACCGGCGCGTCGAGATGCCGCTGCCCGGCTTCGACCGCTTCTTCGACGACAGCGGCGACGGCGCCGAGCGCGTGTTGCGCTCGCAGGTCTACGGTCCGCACAGCATCTATGAGGGCCGTGCCGCGGCGCCGGGCGTGAACGCCGAGGGCAATCCCCAGCCCGGGGTGAGCTTTCCGCTGCGCGCCCTGCCCACCCACTGGAACGATGGCGGGCTCGCCGGCCCCGACCAGAACCTGATGAAGCTGTGGAACTCGCAGGCCGAGTACACCTTGTTCCAGGCCAACCGTTTCTATCGCCGCGATCCGCCCACGGCGCAACAACGCAGCATCCGGCGGCCAGACGGCGAGAACGTGCCCGCGCCGCCCACGCAGCCGGAAATGGATTTCCACGCCACCGTCGCGTCCTACGGTGACTATCCGGCGCTGCTGCGAGAACTCGGTCTGGTCATCGACTGCCTGCTGCCGGCGGACTCGCCGATCGCGCAACAACTGGCGGCCGCACCCGCCGCGCAAGGCTATTTCTTCCTGACCCTGCGCTGGGAAGACGGCCACGACGCCGGCGACGACGCCTGCCCCGCCACCGCCTGGGCGGGCGACGCGGAACGCTTCACCACGCGTCCCCGCAACCCCGCCGATCATGAGCGCGGCATGCTGAAGCTGCGCCGCGCCGACGACAGCTGGAACCTGTACGAACCGCGCAGCCCCTTCGACGTCTATCAGGTCGACGCCGATGGCGCGGCGCTCAAGACCGTGGACTTCGTGCTTACCGCCCAGAACCTGATCGCCAAAAGCCTGGCGCTGGGCGCCGACGGCGCGGTGACCTACACCACCGGCGACAAGCAGGGCGTGGCCGCGCTGCGTTCGGGCGGCCTGGGCGTGGCGCGCCGTGGCCGCGCCTGGGAAGTGGCGCAGAACGCGGCTGCCGCGGCCCTGAAGAACGCCGCCTTGTCGGGCGCGCCGGGCAGCATCGTGCTCTATGCCGAGGACCTGCTGCGCGGCTATCGCGTGGACGCGCAGCCGCAAGCGCCTGGCGATCCGCCGCCCTGGCGCTCGCTGTGCCGGCGCACCGGCGCCTACCGCTGCACGGATGGCGGCGCGCCGCTGCAATTGCCCGATGACGAGGGCTATGTGAAAGGCGCCTCCACCAGCGGCGGCGAGGATCCGGAAGACCAATACCTGCATGAATCCCTGTTCCGCTGGACCGGCTGGAGCCTGGTGGCGCCGCGCCCCGGGCGCACCCTGCGCGACCGCGTGGACCCGGATAGCGGGGTGCAGGGCGAGACGCCGGAAGACGTGCAGGACACAGCCACGGAAAAAGGCAACGGCCTGGCGGTCAGCTTCACTGCCGCCAAGGGCAGCCTGCCGCGCCTGCGCTTCGGCATGCCCTATCGTTTCCGCGCGCGCCTGGTGGACCTGGCCGGCAACAGCCTGGCGCTCGACGATCCCTCGCTCAAGCAGGACGACAACGCCACGCAGCCGGTCGTCTACTGGCGCTTCGAACCCGTCGATCCGCCGGCGCTGGTGCAGCGCGCCCGCGTCAGCGAAGGCGAATCGCTGGAACGCATGGTGATCCGCAGCAATACCGCGCTGGACCCGGCGGCCTATCTCGACAGCCCCGACTTCAAGCAGGCCCGCCTGCAGGACGCCTCCAAGGACTTCGCGTACACGGCCAGCAACGAACGCCACGTGGTGCCGCCCAAGGCATCCCAGCTGCAATGCGAAACGCACGGCCTGTTCGACGCCATGATGGGCGATCCCGCCGGCATCAAGCAGGCCTATGAAATCGCGGCCCGCGATGCGGCCACGCTTTACGACAAGGGGCCGGACACGGACATAGAACTGGTGACGCCGCAGGCGCTGGAGCAAGTGGCGACCACCGAGCAAGTGCCGCCGCGACTGCCCTCGGCCGAGCAGCCTACCGGCGAGCGCCTGGCCGCCGGGCAGTATGTCATCCACCGCGAAGCCCAGGTGCTCACGCCCTATCTGCCGGACCCGGCGGCCGGCGGCATCGCATTGCGCGCCCAGCCAGGCTACGCCTTGCCCGGCGTCACGGGCCCCAAGGTGCTGGGCCCCAGCGCCGTCATCGCGCAGACGCCTGCCCAGGAGCTGGTGCTGCTGGTGGCGCATGCATCCAAGTGGCCCGACACGCAGGGCTTGCGCATCGTGCTGCAAGAGCGCCGCGCCACCCTGACCGATCCGCCCTGCTCGGAGGACTTTGCCGACGATGGCCTGCCCACCTGGGACGAGGCCAAACGGGTCCTGACCTTCTACCTGCCCCAGGGCCGCATCGCCCGGCTGCGCTACTCCAGCTTTGTGAATCCCGGCCTGGCCAACACCTTCGGCATACCCGCCTGGGCAAACAACGAGGGCGAGCGCGCCACGCTGCGCCTGTCGTCCGTGCTGGGCGGCTGCTGGATGGTCACGCCCTATCGGCCGCTGGTGCTGGTACACGCGACGCAGCAGCCGATCTGCGAGCCCCTGCTGCTGATGGCGGAGGAACCCCAGCGCGGGCTTGGCGATGCCCACGCGGACCTGTACGCCCGCGTGCGGCTGCACGGCCCCACCACCGGCAAGGTCGAGATCGAGGCCGACTGGCACGAGTGGGTGGACGACCTGCAGAAGCTGCGTCCGGAACGCCATGCCGGCCATGGCGTGCTGGCCGAGATTCCCTTGTCGGAAAACTACACAAACCTCTTCAGCCTGAGCAACGCGGTGAAAGAACAACTGAACGCCGACGGGAAGGTGCGCGCGCGCGGCGACCGCCATGAGTTCGGCGACACCCGCTTCCGGCTCATCCGCTACCGCCTGCGCGCCGCCACGCGCTTCCGCGAGTACCTGCCGCCCTCGCTTTACGCGCAGACGGACAAGGTCACGCGGCTGGGGCCCGTCGCCGATGGCCCGCTGGTGGAAGTGGGCGCGGACGATGACCCCGGCGCCCCGGTGCTCAGGCGCGACGGCCGGGCGCAGAACACCGTCGTGCGCGCCAGCGCGCCGCCGGACGCCCCCGTCCTGACCTATGTGGTGCCCACCTTCCGCTGGCAGGAAACGGCGGGCGCCGGCAAGCTGGACGTAACGCGGCTGGGCAACGGCCTGCGGGTCTGGCTGGAGCGGCCCTGGTTCTCCTCCGGCGACGGCGAACTGCTGGGCGTGGTGATCGCGGGCGACGGCCAAAACTTCACCGACATCGGCAATCCGCTGACGCCGTTGGTGACGCAATGGGGCATGGATCCGCTGTGGGAGACGCCCCAGCCCAAGCATAAGGCGCGCGTGTCGGACTTCTCCGCGCGCGTCACCGACGAGCAGGTCTATCTGCAGGAAATCCCGGACCGACTGGTCCATGTGGTCGGACACCGCGTACGCTGGAGCGAAGAACGCGCGCGCTGGTACTGCGACATCGAACTCGATCCGGGTCGCAGCTACATGCCCTTCGTGCGCCTGGCGCTGGCGCGCTATCAGCCCAACGCCATCAGTTTGGCCAAGCTGTCGCGGGTGGTGCAGGCCGAGTTCTCCCAGGTGCTGCCACGCCGCCGCGCGGTGTTCGAGGTCAAGCGCGGCCGGCTGACGTTCAACCTGCGCGGCGTGGTGCCCAAGCATGGACCCATGAAGTTCCCGCTGGATTCCGAGTACCTGAACATTTCCTTCATCCCCGGCATAGGCCAGACCGCCGAAAGCGGCCGCAACCGCGTGGAACTGGTGCTGCAGACGCGCGACCCGGCGTTGGACAGCGACCTGGCCTGGAGCGATGCGAAGGTGCTGGCGTCGGGCCTGCTGGACCCCTCCGGACCGGCGCCGCAGCCGCCCGGCCCGGGGCCCATCCTGATAGACCGCATGCGCGAACTGCCCATCCTGGAAGCCGCCACGCCCACCACCTTCGCCGACCTGTCGCGGCTGGGCGGCGTGGTGGTCGGCCCGGAGGTGCGCTTCCCGCCGGTACTGGAGGGTCCCCTGCTGGGCGATCTGCTGGACCCGGTCATCTGGACCGCCAGCGCCGCGCTCCCCGACAGCGGCGGCAAGCCGGCGCGCATCGCGGTGCGCGAGTACGAGCGCTACTACACCGACAACTCCGTGCCCGAACGGCGCGCCGGCGCCACGCAGCAGCGCCGCGTGGTGGAGGAAAGACTGGTGTACTCGGCGTTCTTCGGGCTCTGACGATACGCCCGGCGCGCCGCCCGCCTAGTCGACCGCCTTCGTCCCGCGCCCAGCCGGGCCTGACCGGGCGGCCATGCTCAGCCACGCCGACAGCGCGCAGGCAATCAGCAAGGTCAGCGTGGGATACAGCATGCTGAGATTGCGCATTTCGCCTGGGGAGCAAAACAGCAGGAACAAAGGCAGATTGATCGCCGCCGCTGTCGCTCCATGGACCCGCAAGGTGACGGGCAGGCGGCGCCATGCTTTCACGCCCAGGCCAGCAAAGACAAGAACGAATACAAGGCTGAAGCCGCGCGGCAACAGGATGCCGTAGGTGTTTTCCGTACGGAACCAGTTGCCGGGATCGGCGTAGAACAGCAGGTTGCCCCACAGTTGGAAATCCACGGTCGAACCGGGATTTCCGGCGTAACGCAAGCGCATCGCCAAGTAGACGCAGCCGCCGGCCAGCATCAAGGCCGAAACCAGGCCGGCCGCCCGGATGCGGTCCAAGTGCGCGCGCAGCAGCGGATAGAGCGCTGGCGTAAACCAGAAGAATGCCTCCTTGTTCCACGTCGCCAGCCCCGCCAGCACCAGCAGGAGAAGCGCTCGCCATGAGCGCAGCGTTTCCACGCCAAGAGCAAGCGTCACGGCGCTCATGATGAAGAGCACCTCGGTGAAGTCGTAGAAGTAGCCGCCCTCGGTCAGCATGAAAGGCAAAAGCAAGGCCATGATTGCCGGCGCGGCTATCGCCGCCGGTTCTGTCGCTCCCACCCGCAGGCAAAGTCCGCGCATGACGTAGAGGCTGGCGACCAGGGCGAAAAACGTCAGGTAATAGACGATGTAATAGCGCAATGCGACGGCCGGCTTCAACGCCTCTGACTCGGGATACTTCATCGCCAGGCTCGACCGGCTGTTTATCTTGCGCGGGTCCGACAGACTGCTGGAAATCCTCGCCAGGGTCGCCACCGGCAACAAGCTCTGAATCTGGTTGGCCATGGCTGGCAGCAGCTGCCGATAGACGTAGGGACGCGCCGCCGTCCCCTCAACCATATACGACAGTCCCAGCGAGGGATGGCCGTCGTTCAAGCGCCACTTCGTATAGAAGCCGTTGAACGAGGCCGCCGCCACCATCAGGAAAAAAAGCAGCAACAGGAAACCGCTGTAGAAGCGGCTGCCGAAGAATCGCGTCATCATCGGGTCAGGTTTTATCGAGAGAGAAGAAAGACGCCAAGGACGATGAGCGCAGCTCCCGCCAGACGATACGAGCCGAGTTCCTCGGCGCCAGAGAACGCCCCATACGCGAAGATGCCAAGTATGGAAACGGCAACCATCAGCGGATATGCCAGGGTGAGATCCAACCGGCGTAGCGAGAGCGCGTAAAAGCCGAAGCCAGCACCGTACGAGGCAATGGCCAGGAGGTATAACGCCCCGCCCTGCACGCCGAACAAGGACATGCCCCGGGACGTTCCCCCAACCTTCAAGGCGATGCTCGCGGCGGCGCTGCAGGCGCTGGCCAGGAATAGAAGTAGATATGCCATGGTTATCTGACGAGAAAGAAAACTGCCAGGGCCCAGGCAGCCACCGCCAAGCGGATTTGCACATCGGACAGCAGATCCCGGCCAGTGTCTTCGCCGGCTCCCTGCCCGTAGATCAGGTACAGGTACCGGAACACGCCAAAGGTCACGATGGGCAAGGTAATGATCAGGTTTTCGGTGCCATGCAGGGCCGCTGTCGCGGGATCCAAGGTATAGAGTCCGTAGGTCAGTATCGTCATGCTTACGGTAATGGCCATGAGCACGTCGAGCAGTTGAGGCGAGTAGTAACGGAGCACCAGACGTGTGGAGCCCTGCATGACCAGGCCTTCGGATGGCGCCGGACCGAACTCCGCGCGGCGTTTTGCAAACCCCAGGAACAAGGTGAGCATGAACGAGCACAGCAGCATCCAACGCGACGGCGTGATCCCCACCGCGTACGTTCCGCAGATCAGGCGGATCATGAAGCCCGCCACAATGCAGAACACGTCCACCAGGACGACATGCTTGAGCTTGAACGTATAGGCGATATTGAGGGCGAGATAGGCAGCCACGGCCGCCATCACTGCCCACAGGCCGGCCCCCGCCGGCAGCAGCAGCGCCCCCCCAACCAGCGCGGCCACCAGCATGCGGGCAGTGTGCAGGCTCACGCTGCCGCTTGCTATGGGGCGTATCTTCTTCCTGGGGTGGCGCGCGTCGGCCTCGCGGTCGTGGTAGTCGTTGAGCACGTAGACGGCGCTGGATGCCATGCAAAAGGCCACGAACGCGACACCCACAGCCGCTATCAGATCGAGGTCGCTCCAGCTCTGTCCGAACAGCAGTCCGAGCAGCACGAATCCATTCTTCAGCCATTGATGAGGACGCAACAGGTTCAGCACCGGCATCATCGGACCACCTTCCTGCCATTGAGCCAGGCGCAATCCGCGGCGTTCAGCAGCCAGGCATCGCCGCTGCTGTCTCCGTAGGCGTGCAGCTCGTAGCGACCAACAGGTCCGAAACGCAATTCCAGGCGCGCCACCTTCTCCGGCCCCCAGCAATTTGCCGTGCTGAAACGTCCGGTCAGCCGACCGTCGGCTGTTTCCAGTCCGGTGCAGATGAGCTCAACTCCCAGGCGCCGGGCCATTTCCCCGAGATACAGGTCCGGGGAAGCGCTGACGATCACCACCCGGTGGCCCGACTGCTGATGTGTCCGCAACCGGGCGAGCATGTCAGGCCGCAGTGCGATGCCAGGGACCCAACGGGCTGCCAGCTCTTTCAGGTCGGCCTGCCTGCGGCCGCGCAACACGACGCGGCACAGGCGTTGCTTCGCGCTCTGCCTGAGAGCCATGCCGTGGTCGTTGCCCCGCTTGCCGCACATGAGCAGCGCCAGGACCGGCGACACCAGGGTCAAGCCGAGCAGCAGCTTGCACAGCGACACCCGCGCCAGGAATGGAATCAGCGTATCGCGGTAGGTCAGCGTTCCGTCAAAATCGAAGGCTGCCACCACAGGCAGGGCCGGTGCGGATGAAATTTCTTGAGGCATTCTGACAATTGGGGATGGGTCAGCCAACTGGCGGGATTGCCCGCGCCAGTCGCTCGAATTCACAGAATTACGTATTGTAACTGACTGTGTTAATTCGAACCTCGCCGCACAACAACGATGCGCAATAACAAAAAAAAGGGTGCCCGAAGGCACCCAAATCCACCCTACAACAGCAACTACAACTGCATAACTCTCCTGCGGCGTTTACGCGACCTTCTGCTCCTTGCCGTGTTCGAACTGGGCCTCTTCCGTCGAGCCCGTCAGCGCGGTGGTCGAGGACTGGCCGCCTTCGATGGTCTGCGTGACGGCGTCGAAGTAGCCGGTGCCGACTTCGCGCTGGTGCTTCACGGCGGTGAAGCCCATTTCAGCGGCGGCGAATTCCTTCTGCTGCAGTTCGACGAAGGCGCTCATCTGGCGGCGGGCGTAGCCGTGGGCCAGCTCGAACATGCCGTAGTTCAGCGCGTGGAAGCCGGCCAGCGTGATGAACTGGAACTTGTAGCCCATGGCGCCCAGTTCGCGCTGGAACTTGGCGATGGTGCCGTCGTCCAGGTTCTTCTTCCAGTTGAACGAGGGCGAGCAGTTGTACGCCAGCAGCTTGCCCGGGAACTGGCGATGGATGGCCTCGGCGAACTTACGGGCATATTCCAGGTTGGGCGTGGACGTTTCGCACCAGATCAGGTCGGCGTACGGCGCATAGGCCAGGCCGCGCGAGATCGCCTGGTCGATGCCGGCCTTGGTGCGGAAGAAGCCTTCGACGGTGCGCTCGCCGGTGATGAAGGGACGGTCGTTTTCGTCGACGTCGCTGGTCACCAGGTCGGCCGCGTCGGCGTCGGTGCGGGCCAGCAGCACGGTGGGCGTGCCCATCGTGTCGGCCGCCAGGCGCGCCGACACCAGCTTGGCCACGGCTTCGCGGGTCGGAACCAGCACCTTGCCGCCCATGTGGCCGCACTTCTTCACCGAAGCCAGCTGGTCTTCGAAGTGCACGCCCGAGGCGCCGGCTTCGATCATGGCCTTCATCAGTTCGAAGGCGTTCAGCACGCCGCCGAAGCCGGCTTCGGCATCCGCCACGATGGGCGCGAAGAAATCGATGTAGCCTTCGTCGCCCGGGTTCTTGCCTTCCATCCACTGGATCTGGTCGCAGCGGGTCAGCGAGTTGTTGATGCGGCGGACCACCTGCGGCACCGAGTTGGCGGGGTACAGCGACTGGTCGGGATACATCTCGCCGGCCAGGTTGGCGTCGCCGGCAACCTGCCAGCCCGACAGGTAGATGGCCTTCAGGCCGGCCTTGACCTGCTGCATGGCCTGGTTGCCGGTCAGGGCGCCCAGCGAATTCACGAAAGGCTCGCTATGCAGCAGTTCCCACAGGCGGGTGGCGCCGCGGCGCGCCAGCGTGTGTTCCACGCCGATGGAGCCGCGCAGGCGGATGACGTCCTCGGCGCTGTAGTCGCGCTTGATGCCTTGCCAGCGGGCGTTTTCGGCCCAGTCCTTCTGCAGATTGCGGATTTCGGTTTCGCGGTGGCTCATGGTGATGCTCCTGGTCAGTGATGGGAAGACTTCAAAAGATTCGCGTCCTGCGTTGCGTGAATCGTTGGACAAAGTCTATGCCTCTGCTGCGGAGCAATGTGGGCTTATGTCTTATACAAGACGAAAAATATTATTCTTATAAATCAATTATTTATAAATTCAATTTCGTATTGCGAAACGCAATTGTCATCTGTGAAATGGCTTCCCGCTGCTGCGCAGCAGCGGCTTTCACATGACGAAGGTTACATTTCACGATATGGAAAATCAGGCTTTTTTGCCAGCGCCTACAATGCGCTCATTCTTCAGTTTTCCGATGACTCCGCTATGACGCTGTCCCACGGCCCGCTGGGCCAGAGCGTGGCCTACGCCTCGCAATACGACCCCTCGCTGCTCTTCCCCATCGCGCGTTCGCACAACCGTGCGGCGCTGAACCTGGAAGCAGGCAAGCTGCCCTTCACCGGCGTGGACCTGTGGAACGCCTACGAGCTGTCGTGGCTGGACGCCAAAGGCAAGCCGCGGGTGGCCATGGCCACCTTCTCGGTGCCGGCCGATAGCCCCAACATCATCGAGTCCAAGTCCTTCAAGCTTTACCTGAACTCGTTCAACCAGACCCGCCTGGTCAATTCGGCCGCCTTGCGCGGCCGCCTGGAACGCGACCTGAGCGCCGCCGCCGGCGCGCCGGTGGGGCTGGATTTCTTCCTGCCGCAGCGTTTCTCCGAATTGCAGATGGGCGAGCTGGACGGCATCTATATAGACAAGCTGGACATCGAGATCGACACCTACGAGCCGGCGCCCGAAGTGCTGCGCACCCGCCCGGGCGAAGTGGTCGAGGAAACCCTGGCCTCGCGCCTGTTGAAATCGAACTGCCCCGTGACGGGCCAGCCCGACTGGGCCAGCGTGCAGATCCGCTACCGCGGCGCACCGATAGACCGCGAGTCGCTGCTGCGTTATGTGGTGTCGTTCCGCCAGCACGCGGAATTCCACGAGCATTGCGTCGAGCGCATCTTCAGCGACATCATGCAGGCCTGCCGGCCAGAGCAGCTGACGATCTACGCGCGCTACACGCGCCGCGGCGGGCTGGACATCAACCCGTGGCGCAGCAACTTCGAAGCCGGCCCGCCGGCGGACGTGCGCACCGTCCGCCAGTAGGCCCCCACAACCGCTCTACTGCACAAAGGGTTCGGGCCGCGGCGTGTCGTCTTCCGATGGCGGCAGCACCGGATACTGGAAAGCCGGCTGATCGCCCGTCAGGGTCTTCAGAAACGCCACGATCTGCGCGTTCTCATCCGGCGTGAAGGTCCGGCCCAGCTGCAAGCGGCCCATCACATCCACGGCCTGCGTCAGCGTGGCTGCCTCGCCGTCATGGAAGTACGGATAGGTCAGCGCCACGTTGCGCAGCGTCGGCACCTTGAAGTTGAAGCGGTCGGCGTCCTTGCCCGTCACCGCCGCGCGGCCCTCGGCCTTGTTCTCGGTGACGTAGGGCGTGACCAGGCCCATCTTCTGGAACGAATTGCCGCCCACCGCCACGCCGTTGTGGCAGGCCACGCAACCGCTGTTCTTGAACAGTTCATAACCCGCCAGCTCACGCACGGTCAGTGCCTTCTGGTCGCCGCGCAGCCACTGGTCGAAGCGCGAGTTGGGCGTTACCAGCGTTTCCTCGAACGCGGCCAGGGCGCCGGTGACCTCTTCGATCGTGATGTCGTCCTTGCCGAAGACCTGCTTGAATTCCGCCCGATAGCCGGGGATGGAGTTCAGCACCTGCACCGCCAGCTCGTGGGTGGAGGCCATTTCCATGGGGTTGGCGATGGGGCCGCCCGCCTGCTCGCGCAGATCCTTGGCGCGGCCGTCCCAGAATTGGGCGATGTTCAGGCTGGAATTGAGCACCGTGGGAGAGTTGATCGAGCCCTGCTGCCACTTGTGGCCGATCGAGGCTTTGAGATTGTCCGAGCCGCCCATTCCCAGGTTGTGGCAGGAATTACAGGAAATCGCGCCCGAGCGCGACAGGCGCGGATCGAAGAAGAGCTTCTTGCCCAGCTCGACCTTGGCCGGCTCCTTGATGACCGCCGGCTCGACCGGCTGTATCGGTTCCTGCGAGGCCGCACTGGCCAGACCCATCCAACTGCCCAAGGCGACCCCTGCCGCCAGCAACGCGCTTGCCCTTCTCATTTGCTTCTCCTGAGTAATGACCACTTCACTGACGAGGTCATTACATCAGAGAGACGCCGCATCAACCTTGCGTGGGGTCAAACCGCCGGGGCGCCCGCCCCGGCTGGTTCAGGATCGCGCGGCAGCCGAGGCCGGGGCCGCGGGTTCCGCGCGGCGCGCCTGCACCGCGATCCACTGCGCCAGGAAGGCTGCGGCGGCGAACGCCACGCCGGCGCCCACCCAGGGGCCCTGGCGCAGCCCGGCGTCCAGCAGCAGGCCAAATGCCAGCGGACCCAGCGCCGAGCCCACGTCCATGCCGGAATACACCAGCCCGTAGACGGATCCGGTGGATCCCTTGGGCGTGACGCGGCGGATCAGCATGTCGCGCGACGGCGCCGCCACGCCGGAGCAAAAGCCAGCCAGGGCCACCACTGGCGCGGCCAGGACGGCGGGCACCAGGCCGAGCGCCAGCACCACCAGCGTCAAACCGGCCAGAATCAGCGCCACCATCACGGTGCGCTCGGTGCGCGGATTGGCCGAGACCAGGAAACCGCCCGCGGCCATGCCGACGGCCGACGCCACCATGTAACCGGACAGCGCCGAGCTGGCGGCGACCTTGGACAGGTCATACAGCTGGCCCAGCAGGGGAATGGTGTAGTTCTGCACCGAGGACAGCGCAATGGAGGTGCAGGCGAAGAACAGGAACGCGCCCCACAGTGCCGGCTTGGACAACAGCGTGGCCAGCGTGGTCAGCACGCTTTCCTGGGGTTTCGCGACGGGCTTGGCGACAGTCTTGCCGGTTTCCGCGTCCGCATGGCCTTCCAGCGGCGACGGGCCGCCAAGCAGGTCGCGGCCCAGTATCGTCAGCAGCAGCACCAGCGCCACCAGCCCGGCGGCGCTGTAGGCCGCCACACGCCAGTCCGCCAGCAAGGTGATGCTGGTCATGAAAACCGGGGTCAGCGCCCAGCCCAGGTTGCCCGTCAGCCCGTGCGCGGAGAACGCATGCCCCAGCCGCGCTGCGGAAACCCGATGGTTGATGATGGAATAGTCGGCAGGATGGAAAACGGAATTGCCGATGCCGCCCACGACCGCCGCCGCAATCAGCATGGCATAGCCGTTGGCCGATCCGATCAGCACTCCCGACAGCACGAAACACGCCAGCCCGAACCACAGCACCGGCCGCGCGCCGATCCGGTCGACCACGAAGCCCGAGGACGCCTGGCCGATGCCGGACACCACGTAGAACGTGGACACCAGCAGCCCGAGGCGGGCGAAGTCCAGCCCGAACTCGTTACCCAGCGAGACATAGAGCGAAGGCAGTACCAGTTGGAAGAAGTGCGAGGAAGCGTGGGCCACGCCGATCAGCATGATGAGCTTCCAGTCGCGCCGGCGGGCGGCGGCGTCCAGAGCCAGGGTATTCGCAGCGGTGTTCATTGCAGACGGCCGCGGTCAGCGGCAGGTGGCGCGGCGCCAGGGGCGATGCGCAGGTTGTCTCCGGCAACGTCCGGTGCTCCGGGCGTTGGACTTTGAGGCGCCATGCCGGACATGCCGGCCGATCGCTCTTTGTATGTAACGGCGGCCGCCTTGCGCGAGCCGGGCCGCCGTTGTGCAAATCAATACTACAGGGCCTTTTCGCGGATGGCGGGCCAGGCGCGCTGCAGGTAGTACAGCATCGACCATACCGTCAGCACCGCCGCCACGATGATCAGCACATCGCCCAGCAGGCGCGCGCTGACGCCGTAGATCGGCTGGTTGTACAGCAGGCACGGAATCGCCACCATCTGCGCGGCCGTCTTGAACTTGCCCAGCCGGTGCACCGCCACGCTGGCGCTGGCGCCGATCTTGGCCATCCACTCGCGCAAGGCGGAAATCGTGATTTCACGGCCGATGATGATCAGGGAAATAAAGGCGTCGGCGCGGCCGAGGTCCAACAGGACGATCAGGGCGGCGCAGACCATCAGCTTGTCGGCGACCGGATCCAGGAAGGCGCCGAACGCCGAGGTCTGGTTCCAGCGGCGGGCCAGCCAGCCGTCGAACCAATCGGTCAGCGCCGCAATAATGAAAGCCCAGGCGGCGAAGGTGTCGCGAACAGGGACCGACATCCAGCTTTCGGGCAGGTAGAACAGCCCGACCACCAGCGGAATCATGGCGATGCGCAGCCATGTCAGGATAATGGGTACATTAATTGGCATAGTGTCCGTATGCTACATCAAGAGCCCCCCCCGAAGCGCCGGAGGCGCTTCCCCCCAGGGGGCGCCGGCAGCGGACCGGCGGAGCCGGATCCGCGCGGCCCGGCTAGGCGCTAAGCCGCTTGCTGCATCTGCGTCCAATGTCGTGCGGCATTCGCGCCGCATGAGGTGTGGGTTGCATTTGAAGCCGGAATTTACGCATAGCCGCGTTACCGCAAGGCTTCATAGATGCGAATGGCCAGGTCCTGAGAGATGCCGTCGACCGAGGCCAGGTCTTCGATGCTGGCGGAGGCCACGCCGGAGAAGCCGCCGAAACGGGCCAGCAGGCGCTGGCGGCGGCGGGCGCCGATGCCTTCGATCTCTTCCAGGCGCGACACGTTGCGGGCCTTGGCGCGGCGGGCGCGCATGCCGGTGATGGCGAAGCGGTGCGCCTCGTCGCGCACCTGGGCGATCAGCATCAGCGCGGCGGATTCGCCGCCCAGCGCCACCGGCGGCCGGGAGTCGGCAAACACCAGGGTTTCCAGGCCGACCTTGCGCCCTTCCCCCTTGGCCACGCCCACCAGCGTCTGGACGTCCAGGCCCAGCTCCACGAACACCTGGCGGGCGACTTCCACCTGGCCCTTGCCGCCGTCGATCAACACCAGGCCAGGCATGGGCGCCTCGCCGTCCGCCACCTTGGCGAAGCGGCGGCTCAGCACCTGGCGCATGGCGGCGTAGTCGTCACCCGGCGTGATGCCGCCGATGTTGTAGCGGCGGTACAGCGAGGGCTGCATGTCGTGATGCTCGAACACCACGCAGGACGCCTGGGTGGCTTCGCCGGCCGTGTGGCTGATGTCGAAGCATTCGATGCGCAGCGCATCCAGTGCGGCTTCGTCCGTGTCCAGGTCCAGCGCTTCGGCCAGCGCCAGGGTGCGGGCCGCGCGGGCGCCGGACTCGGTCAGCGCGCGGGCCAGGGCCATTTCGGCATTCTTGGTCGCCTGCTCCAGCCAGGCGCGGCGCGCGCCCTGCGGGCGAGTCAGCACGCGCGACGGCCGCCCGCCAGCCTGCTCCACCAGCAGGCCGATCAGGTCGGGATCAGGCAAGGCGTGCGAACAGACCAGCACCGGCGGCATGGCGTTGTCGGTGTAGTGCTGGGCGACGAAGGCTTCCAGCACCTGGGGCGCGGCCTCGCCTTCCGCATGCGAGGGAAAGAACGGCTTGTCGCCCAGATGGCGGCCGCCCCGCACCATCGCCAGGTTGACGCAGACTTTGCCCCCGGCAATCGCCACCGCGATGATGTCGGTGTCCTCGCCGCTGACGTTCTCCATGGTCTGCTGGTGCAGCACGCGCGCCAGCGAGCCCATCTGGTCGCGCAGCGCCGCGGCCTCCTCGAAACGCAATTCGCTGGCGGCCTGCTGCATCCGGTTTTCGATCTCGCCCATCACGTCCTTGGCTTCCCCGTTCAGGAAGCGCACGGCGCGCTGCACGTCGCGTTCGTAGTCGGCTGCCTCGATCGCGCCGACACAGGGGGCCGAGCAGCGCCCGATCTGATGCAGCAGACAGGGCCGCGAACGGTTGGCGAAGACCGAGTCCTCACAGGTGCGCAGGCGGAATACCTTCTGCAGGATCTGGATCGTTTCGCGCACGGCCCAGGCGTTGGGGAATGGTCCGAAGTACTGGCCGCGCTTGTTGGTGGCGCCGCGGTAATAAGCGATGCGCGGCCAATCGTGGCCGGTGATCAGCAGGTAGGGATAAGACTTGTCGTCGCGGAACAGGATGTTGTAGCGCGGCTTCAGGGTCTTGATGAGGTTGTTTTCGAGGATCAGCGCTTCCGCTTCGGAGCGCGTCACCGTCACCTCCAGCCGCGCCACCTTCGCCACCATCTGGGCGATGCGCGGGCTGGCCAGGTTCTTCTGGAAATACGACGAGACGCGCTTCTTCAGGTCGCGCGCCTTGCCGACATACATGACCTCGCCGGCCGCATCCAGATGCCGGTACACGCCCGGCAGATGCGGCAGGTCAGCCAGGAACGATTTGAGATTGAAGTCGTCGGGCATTCTGGTAACGGCTTTCAGCCTGCAAAGTATCCCAGTCCGGCGCATCAAAGCGCGGCATCAGGCGGCGGATGCGGGCCACGGACTCGGCCGGGTGCTCGAACTTCAGGCGCTCGAGCAGTTCGTCGGCCAGGTCCGGCCGGTTGCATACCAGCACCATGTCGCACCCGGCGCCCAAGGCGGCGTTGGCGCGGTCGAGGATGTCGCCTGCCACCGAGGCGCCTTCCATGGTCAGGTCGTCCGAAAACACCACTCCATCGTAGCCCAGGCGGGTGCGCAGGATGTCCTGGACCCAGCGCTTGGAGAAACCGGCCGGGTGCTTGTCGACCTTGGGATAGATCACGTGCGCGGGCATCACCGACGGCAGCACCGCGTCGCCCAGCCAGGCATACGGGGCAGCGTCGTCCTTCAGGATCTTGTCCAACGGACGCGGGTCCACCGGGATCTCATGGTGCGAATCCGCTTCCACGAAACCATGGCCGGGGAAGTGCTTGCCGCAGGCCGACATGCCCGCCAGCTGCAAACCCTGGATCAGCGCGCGCGACAGCATCGCGACCACGCGCGGGTCCTGATGGAAGGCGCGGGTGCCGATCACCTTGCTGACGCCGTAGTCCAGGTCCAACACGGGCGTGAAGCTCATATCCACGCCGCAGGCGCGTAGTTCGGCGGCCAGCACGTAGCCGGCTTCGGTCGCCAGGCGCATGGCTTGCAGCGGATCGCGGTTCCATAGAACGCCGAGATCGCGCATGGCGGGCAGCGGCGTGAAGCCGTCCTCGCGGAAGCGCTGCACGCGGCCGCCCTCGTGGTCCACCAGGATCAGCAGGGGCTCCTTGCGGGCCTTGTGGATCTGGCGCGTCAGCTCGGTCAGCTGCTTGCGGCTTTCGAAATTGCGCGCGAAAAGAATCACGCCGCCCACCAACGGGTGGCGCAGGCGTTTCTTTTCCGCCTTCGTCAGCGTGTATCCCGCCACATCGACCATCACGGGGCCGGGCGGCAAAACCGCCTTGGATTTCTTCTTGGCCATGTCTGGCTTCCTTCTGTCTGAGTCTGGCAAGCCGGCCGCGGACACGGGTCCGCGGATCAGGGCTTGCGTTCAACCACCACGTAAGCGGCGGCCATGTCGGATTCGTCGGTAATGGATACGTGCGCCGCGCCAAACCGCTGCTCATACCATTGCAGCAGTTCGGGCGCGATCACCAGTACGGGACGCCCGCCGGGCGCATTCAGCGTCTGCACGCGGCGCCACGTCATGGGCATGCGCATGCCCAGGCCGATGGCTTTGGAAAACGCTTCCTTGGCCGCGAAGCGCGTGGCCAGAAAACGCAGGCCGCGTACCGGGTCGCGGGCGCGGCGCGCGTGGAATTTCTGCAGTTCCTCGACGCCCAGGATTTTTTCAGCGAAACGGTCGCCGTGACGCGCCAAGGCGCGCTCGATGCGGTCGATGCGCAGCAGGTCCATGCCGATGCCGGCAATGGCGCCCGCGGGCGCGGCGGGGCGGGAGGCGTCAGACATGGGAATGAGCGCGCATCCAGCGGCAAGCAAGAGGCATCGGGTTCGCGGTCACAGCCCGCGCAGCGCCTGCAGGCGGGCCTGCACCATCAGCGCCTTCATGTCGCGCACCGCCTTTTCCCAGCCGTCGAACACCGCCTGCGCCACGATGGCGTGGCCGATGTTGAGCTCGGCGATGCCGTCCAGCGCGGCCACCGGCTTGACGTTGCCGTAATGCAGGCCGTGGCCGGCATTCACGCGCAAGCCATGGCGCAGCCCTTCGGCCACGGCCAGGCGCAGCCGTTGCAGTTCGGCCTCGGCGGCCTCCCCTTCGGCTTCGGCATAGGCGCCCGTGTGCAATTCGATCACCGGCGCGCCGGCCTTGGCCGCGGCCGCGATCTGCACCGGATCCGGATCGATGAAAAGCGACACACGGATGCCGGCCTCGGCCAGCAGGCCCACGGCGTCCGACACGGACCCCATGGCGCCAGCGACTTCCAGGCCGCCTTCGGTCGTGAGCTCGGTACGCTTTTCGGGCACCAGGCAGACGTCGCTGGGCTTGACCGCGCAGGCGATTTCCAGCATTTCCGCCGTCACCGCGCATTCCAGGTTCATGCGCGTGCGCAGTTGCGGACGCATGGCATAGACGTCCTTGTCCTGGATATGGCGCCGGTCTTCGCGCAGATGCAGCGTGATCAGATCAGCGCCGGCATCCTCCGCGCGCAACGCGGCGAGCACCGGATCCGGATAGGTCGTGTGGCGTTGTTGCCGCAGCGTGGCAACGTGATCGATGTTTACACCAAGTTCTATCATTGCACTTTCGTTGTTTCTTCCCAGCCGCCGCCCAGGGCCTTGTACAGTTCCACGCGGTTGATCAGCGCGGCCAGGCCAGTCTGGACCAGAGAGAGCTGGGCATTGAAAAAGTCCACCTGCGCGGTCTGCACCTGCAAGTAGCTGTCGATACCGTTGGTATAGCGCAGATTCGACAGTTCCAGCGTGCGTCCGGACGCGTCCTGCAAGGCGCGCTGGGCATCCAGCTGCGCCCCGTAGGTAGCTTCGCCCGCCAGCGCGTCCGAGACTTCGCGGAACGCCTGCTGAATGGACTGTTCGTACTGCGCCACGGCGATATTGTCGCGCGCCTTGGCCAGGTTCAGCCCTTCGCGGATGCTGCCGCCGGCAAACAGCGGCGTGGTGATCGAAGGCGAGAAGCTCCAATAGCCCTGGCCGCCCTTGAACAGGTCGCCCAACGACGGGCTGGCCACGCCCAGCAGGCCGGTCAGCGAGATGGTCGGGAAGAACGCCGCGCGCGCCGCGCCGATATTGGCGTTGGCGGACAGCAACTGGTTTTCCGCGGCCATGATGTCCGGGCGGCGTTCCAGCAGGTCGGACGGCAGGCCGGCAGGCACCGTGGCCAACAGCTGGTCGCGGCCGAACACGGCAGGCGCCGGCAGGTCCGGCGGCAACGGCGTGCCAACCAGCAGCACCAGGGCGTTCATGGCCTGAGCCTGGGCGCGGGCCAACTGCGCCAGATCGGACGAGGCCGTATCCAGCAGCGTCTTGGCCTGGTTCAGGTCCAGTTCGGAGGCCACGCCGCCGTCGAAACGGCGCTTGACCAGGTCATAGGACTCCTGGCGCGACGCCAAGGTGCGCTGCGTCAGCTCCAGCTGGACCTCGGCGGCGCGCAGGTTGAAATACGACTGCGCGACCGACCCGACCAGCGTGATCTGGGCGCTCTTCTGCGCCTGTTCCGTCGACAGGTATTGCTGGTACGCGGCCTCGGAAAGGTTGCGCAAGCGGCCGAACAGGTCGATCTCGAAGGTGGTCAGGCCGATGCCGGCCTGGTACGAGCTGCTGATGGAGCCCGAGCCGGCGGCCCGCATGTTCTGCGGCAGATGCTGGCGCTGGCCCTGGATGCCGGCGCCGATGCTGGGCCATTGCGCGCCGCGCTGGATGCCGTACTGGGCGCGGGCCTCTTCGACGCGTTCAACCGCCACGCGCAGGTCGCGGTTGTTGACCAGCGACAGCTCGATCAGGCTTTGCAGACGCGGATCGCGGAAGAACTCGCGCCAGCCCAGATTGGCGGCGGGCGTGCCGTCCTGCGGCATGACCGCGGTGGACGGTTGGGTCCCCAGCGAAGTGGGCTTGGCATAGCCGCCGTACTGCACCTTGGGCTGGTCGGGCCAGGTGCCCGTCACCGGCGCGTCGGGGCGCTTGTAATCAGGCGCCAGCGAGCAGCCGGCCAACGCCACCGCCACGAAAGCGGACAAGGCGGTCTGTTTGAACTTCAGGGCTTTCATTCCTTGCCCTCCTGGCCACCGTTGGGTTGTGCGGGATGTTGCGCGGCGTCCGGGGCAGCCTGTCCGGCTGCAGCCTTCTTGGCCGCCTGCTCTTCTTCGAAGGCGCGCAGTTCGGCGCCCAGCAGGCGCGGCCGGGTCTTGAACAGGCCCAGCACCACCACGAAGAAGGTCGGCACGAAAATCACCGCGAACGGCGTGGCGGCCAGCATGCCGCCCAGCACGCCCAGACCCACCGCGCGCTGGCTGGCGGCGCCGGCGCCGGTCGCCATGGCCAGGGGCACCACGCCCAGGATGAACGCCAGCGAAGTCATCAGGATGGGGCGGAACCGCAGCCTGGCGGCTTCCACCGCCGACTCGTACAAGCCCATGCCGCGCGCGTACTGGTCCTTGGCGAACTCCACGATAAGAATGGCGTTCTTGGCCGCCAGCCCGATCACGGTCACCATGCCCACCTGGAAGTACACGTCGTTGGACATGCCCAGCGCGCTGATCAGCGCCACCGCGCCCAGCATGCCCAGCGGCACCACCAGCATCACCGAAATCGGGATGGCCCAGCTTTCATACAGGGCGGCCAGCACCAGGAACACCACCAGCAGCGACAGGCCCATCAGGATCGGGGCCTGGTTGCCGGCCTGGCGCTCCTGGTAGGAAAGGCCGTTCCACTCGTAGCCGAAGCCCTGCGGCAACTGGCCCACCAGGCGTTCCATCTCGGCCATCGCCTCGCCCGTCGTGTAGCCCGGCGCGGCGTCGCCGCTGATGCGCATGGACTCGTAGCTGTTGTAGCGCACCACCTGCACCGGGCCCTGTTTCCATTCGGCCTTGACGAAGGTGGACAGCGGCACCATGCCGCCCTGGCCGTTGCGCGCATTCAGCTGCAGCACGTCATTGAGCTGCATGCGGTACGGCGCGTCGGCCTGCACCCAGATGTTCTGCATCCGGCCCAGGTTGGGGAACTTGCTCAGGTAGGCGGAACCGACCGCCGTGGAAATCAGCGAGGCGGCCTCGTTGAAATCCACGCCCAGCGCGGCCGCCTTGTCGCGGTCGATGGTCAGGCCGAGCTGTGCGCCCGGTCCGAGACCGGTGATGCGCACTTGCGACAGCACGGGGCTCTTCATGACCAGGCCCATGAGTTCGCCGGTGGCCGCGGCCAGGGCAGCGGAACCCGCCGCGCCGCGATCCTGCAGGCGGAAGTCGAAGCCGGTGGCGTTGCCCAGGGACGAAATGGCGGGCGGCACCAGGGTGAACACCTGCGCGTCATGGATGCCCATCAACTGCTTCTCGAAGGCCTGGAAGGCGATCGCGCCCGCGGAGTCCTTGCGCGCCTTGCGTTCGCTGAAGTCCTTCAGCGTGACGAAGGCGATAGCGGCGTTCAGGCCGTTGCCGTTGAAGCTGTAGCCCTGCACGGCAATGATGTTCTCGACCGCGGGCACGTCCGAGAAGTACTTCTCGACCTGCTCGATGACCTCGACCGTGCGGTTGGCCGTGGCGCCGGTGGGCAGCTCGATGTTGCTGACCACATAGCCCTGGTCTTCCTCGGGCAGGAACGACGACGGCAGGCGCAGGTACAGCCAGCCCAGCAGCACGACCAGCAACAGGAAGGCCAGCATCATGCGGCCGCCCTTGTGCAGGATGCGCGACACCCAATTCTGGTAGTTGTGGGTGGTGGCGTCGAACTTGCGGTTGAACCAGCCGAAGAAGCCCTTCTTGTCCTCGTGGTGGCCCTTGGGCACCGGCTTGAGGATGGTGGCGCACAGCGCCGGGGTGAAGGTCAACGCCAGCAGCGCCGAGAAGAAGATGGACACGGCCATCGCGATCGAGAACTGGCGATAGATCACGCCCACCGAACCGCTCATGAAGGCCAGCGGCAGGAACACCGTCACCAGCACCAGCGTGATGCCGATAATGGCGCCGCTGATCTGCGGCATGGCCTTCTTGGTGGCTTCCTTGGGTGGTAAGCCCTCCGTGGACATGATCCGTTCGACGTTCTCCACCACCACGATGGCGTCGTCCACCAGAATCCCGATGGCAAGCACCATGGCGAACATGGTCAGCACGTTGATGGAGAACCCGAGCGCCAGCATCACCGCGAACGCCCCCAGCATGGCCACCGGCACCACCAGGGCCGGGATCAGGGTATAGCGGACGTTCTGCAAGAACAGGTACATCACCAGGAACACCAGCACCATGGCTTCCGCCAGGGTGTGGACCACCTGCTCGATCGACACCTTCACGTAAGGCGCCGTGTCGTACGGAATGGAGTAGGTAATGTTGCCCGGGAAGTACTTGGACAGTTCTTCCATTTGCTGGCGCACGCCCTGCGCGGTAGCCAGCGCGTTGGCGTTGGGCGACAGCACGATGGCGAATGCCGCCGTCGGCTTGCCGTTCAGGCGGGCGCCGAACTGGTAATTGTCCGCGCCGACTTCGATGCGGGCGACGTCGCGCAGCAGCACCTGGGAGCCATCGGTATTGGCGCGCAGGACGATCTTGCCAAAGCCCTCCACCGTGCTCAACTGGCCGTTGGCCGTGACCGTGGCGGTGATGCGCTGCGAGTCCGGGTTGGGCGGCGCGCCGATGCTGCCGCCGGAAATCACCACGTTCTGCTGGGCGATGGCCTGGTTGACCTGCGACATGCTCAGGTTGAAACCGACCAGCTTGGCGGGATCGACCCACACGCGCATGGCGCGAGGCGCCGCAAACAGCTGGAACTGGCCCACGCCGGGCACGCGCGACACCGGATTCTTGATGTTGCGGGTGATGTAGTCGGCCAGCGCGGTCTGGTCCAGCGAACCGTCGGTGGACGACACCGCCGCCACCATCAGGAAGCCGGTACTGGTCTGCTCGTATTGCAAGCCCTGCTGCTGCACGGCGGTCGGCAACTGCGCGACCACGTTGGACACGCGGTTCTGCACGTCCACCTGCGCCAAGTCTGGGTTGGTCCCAGGCGCGAAGGTCGCGGTGATGGTCGAGGTACCGTAGGAATCGCTGACCGACTCGTAGTAGATCAGGCCCTTGGCGCCGTTGAGCTGGTCTTCGATGATACTGGTGACCTGCTCGGCCACTTCGTTGGCCGAAGCGCCGGGGTACGTAGCCGTGATCGTGATCGCGGGCGGCGCCACGTCCGGATACTGCGAGATCGGCATATTCGGGATCGCCAACACCCCGGCCAGCAGGATGAACAGGGCGACTACCCAAGCGAAAATCGGTCTATCAATAAAAAATTGCGGCATGTGGGCTGACTCTGAAAGCGATGCTCACCAAAGAGGAACGCGGCGCTTGCGCCGCGTGCCGCTTAAGATTTCTGGCCTGCGGCCTTGTCCTGCTGCGCAGGCTCGGCAGGCTTGGCGCCGGGCTGCGGAGTGGATTCCGCGGGCTTGGCGCCCGGTTGCGCGGGAGCTTGGCTGCCCGCTGCGGGCGTGCCGTTCTTCCATTCGCTGGCCTGCACCGGCGCGCCCGGGCGGACCTTCTGGAACCCTTCCACCACGACCACGTCGCCAGCCTTCAGGCCGCTGGTGACGATCCAGTTGCTCTTGAGAGCGCCGCCAGTGGTGACCGGAATCTGCTCGATCTTGTTGTCCTTGACCAGCAACAGGCTTTGCAGGCCGTCGGCGGTACGCTGCAGCGCCTGCTGCGGCACCATCAGGGCCTTGTCGTCCACGCCCTGCTCCAGGCGCACGCGCACGTACATGCCGGGCAGCAGGATGCCGTCGGGGTTGGGGACTTCGGCGCGCAGGTTGACCTGGCCCGTGGTCGGATCCACCGTGATGCCGGTGAACAGCAGCTTGCCCGGCTGGCCGTACTCGGAACCGTCTTCCAGCACGATGGTGGCGCGCGCCGTGTCCTTGCCGACCTGCTGCAGCTGGCCGCTGGCAAAAGCGCGGCGCAGGGATGCGAGTTCCGCGGTGGACTGGGTGAAGTCCACGTAGATCGGATCCAACTGCTGCACCGTGGCCATCTGCGTGGCGGAGGTGCCCTCGACCAGCGCGCCTTCGGTGACCAGCGGCTTGCCGATGCGGCCGGTGATGGGCGAGGTGACGTCGGTGTAGCCGAGATTGATCGCAGCGTTGTCCTGCGCGGCCTTGGCGGCGGCGACGGCGGCGTCCGCCTGGCGGTACGAGGCCACGGCGTTGTCGTATTCCTGCTTGCTGACGGCGTTGGCCTTGACCAGCGGCGCGTAGCGGTCGGCCAGCAGCTTGGCGCTGAACAGATTGGCCTGGGCCTGCTTGAGCTGCGCCGTCGCCTGATCGTAGGCGGCCTTGTAGGGCGCCGGATCGATCTTGAAGAGCAGTTGGTTTTCCTTGACGTCCCCGCCCTGCTCGAAGGCGATCTTCTGGACGATGCCGGTGACGCGCGAACGGATCTGCGCATCCCGGACGGCATCGACGCGGCCAGGCAGGTCGGACACGATGGGCGCGCGCTGCGGCTGGATCGTAATGACGCTAACCTGGGGCATGCCTGGATTCATGTGCGGTTTTTCACCACAACCAGCCAATATCAGTGCGAGGACCCCACCAGAAAACACCAGCCCTGAAACACGTTTAGGCGAAAACCGCATTGAAACCCCCGCGTAGCGTAATTAACCGTAATCGCGTCATGTAATCGCAGTATTTAACCGCGGCTCTGGCCGCGACCAAATAAGAAGCATGCGTCATCACGGCACGTAATCAGCCCAGTAATGTAACTCAGTTATTGGGGAAATCACTGATTTTTAGTGCTTCAAATACCACGCGCGACGGGATTTCATACAACAAATCAGGTCTCGGAAAGCTCCCGCAGCTTGCCCAGGAACACATAGCCCATGCCATGTACCGTATGCAACGGCAGCCGGGCGCCGGCCAGCAAGACCTTGCCGCGCAGGCGGCAGATGGCCACATTCAACGTGCGCATCGTGGTGCGCTTGCGAACGGCCATGAATTCATCGCGCCGCAGTTCCCTGGCGGGATTACCCGCCAGGCAAAGCAGGCAGGTGCGTTCCAGGGCAGTCAGGCCGATGCGGATGCCCTGGGGCGTAAGCAGGGTCCAGCCCTGGTAGACCAGGGTCCACCAGCCGTCCATGGCATAGAGAGTGTCGGCCGCGCGGGCGGGCGCGACTTGGGCAAGGCGAGCGGGGGCATTCACGACGGATCTCCACCAGGACGGCCCGCGCCGCGCGGGATGGCGACCGGCTCCCGGAACAAGGTTGCAAATTGCCCCGGAAGACTACCGCCGGAAACCGCCTATGTTGGATTTGTAAGGCATCTATAGGACCAATCCGAGCGGAAGGCTGCCCACCCTATTCAGCATCGCCCGCCTCGCCTGTGCCCCGCCAGTTCAGGTGCGCTTGCCGTTGCGATGGATATCGTGGGTGACGAAACAACTGTCCTGGGTCGGACGGGCCAGGATGCCGGGCTTGGCCAGCGTGGCGCGGATGTCGGACAGCCCGGACTCCCAGTGCTCGCGCATGGCCTCGGTGCCGAACTCGTAGTCCTTGGAGTAACGCTCCAGGTGCTTGGACTCGTAGATGAGGTTGATAATGTTGGTGGCCGGCGTATGGGACAGCTTGCGGATGTCGTCGAACTCAACTGCGTTGCGCTCGGCCTCCGGCAGCTTCGCCAGCAGACGCTGCAAGCCGTGCCGCAGCTTGAGCACGCGCCGCATCTGGTCCGTGACCAGGCGGGTCCGGCTGGAATACTGGATATCCTTCTGCCGCTCGGCCACTTCCTCCAGGTTGGTCGGCAGGCCGCCGCGCGCCGGCCACAGATCGACCTGGAACGCCAGCGTGTCCCGCATGTTGTCCGTGGTCAGCACCTGGGCCAGCGGCGTGTTGGACACGACGCCTCCGTCCCAATAGTGTTCGCCGTCGATCTCGACGGAGGGAAAGCCCGGCGGCAAGGCGCCCGAGGCCATGATGTGCTCGGGCCTCAGGGTGTCCTTCAGGCTGTCGAAATAGGCGAAGTTGCCGGTCCGCACGTTGACCACGCCGAAACTGGCGCGCACGGCACCGCTATTGAGCAGGTCGAAATCCACGAACTCCCGCAAGGTGGCGGCCAGCGGCGTGGTGTCGTAGAAGCTGGTGGACGCCGCGCCCCTGCCGTGCACCAGGTAGGGCGGCGGAAAACGCGGTTTGAAAAAGCCCGGTTGGCCCGAGAACAGGGCCTGGAAGGCCGACACGTGCCCGTTCATGACGGGTGAGCCGAAGCCGAACGGCAAACCTTCGAACATGGGCCCGAGCGTCTCGCCCCACGGCACCGAGGCGAAACCCGCCGGCCGGCAGATGGCTTCCCAGAAACCACGCAAGCGCTCCACCCGCTCGTCCTCGCGGGAACCCGCGATGATGGCCGCATTGATCGACCCGATGGAAATGCCGGAAATCCAGTTGGGCCGGATGCCCGCTTCGTGCAGCCCTTGGTACACCCCGGCCTGGTAGGCCCCCAGCGCTCCCCCGCCCTGCAGCACCAGGGCGACGACTTCATAGGGCGGCGTATCGCCGGTGTCTTGGGTCGGGGCCTTGCGGCGAGTACTCATACGGCTTCCTCTAGGCAGGGCTGGCGGACCGCCCTACTTGCTTTTGTCCGGCACTTGCGGCGTGCCCACGCCCGCGCGGAACGGATACTTGGAGAATATCTGCGCGACCACCTTGTCCGTGTTCTCGGGCGTAGCGGCCGCGTCGGGCTGGACCTCGCCCACCGCCAGGCCTTCCCAGACCAGCTGTCTGCGGCGCATGTCGACCAGGTCGATATTCAAGGTACCCTCAGTATATTGGTAGACGTCGTCGCCCCAGCCGTAGCCGGGCCAGCCGCCGTAGAAGCCGGCGCGATAGCCGTAGTACGGGCCCATGGGCGGAGCGGCCGGCGTGACCTGCACCTTCTGCTGCAGCTTGGCGCTGAAATTGACCAGCAGGTCCGGATTGGAGGCGCTATAGGTATAGCCGCGCATTTCCATCTGGCCGCGCGTGGCGTTCTTGAGGCGCTCGGTCAGCAAGCTGCTGTAGCCCGCTTTGTCCGTGCCCAGCGGCGTCATGTACCCAAATGTCCGATACTGGGCGAAATTCGCCTGGTGATCGTAGTCGCTCTTGACGGTGGGACCCGAGGCGCAAGCCGCCAACAGAGCCGTCATGGAACCCGCAGCCAGCAATTTGAACGCTTTCATGTCGTTTTCTCCGAGAGCCCGATGCTCGAACATAGTGCCGCGAAGCCCACAAAATTTCAACAGAATCTCATTCGCATCGCTCCCGCAGCAAAACGCTGAAGCAGCCGCCGTCCATTACACTTTCATCTGTCCCATACCCTGACCACGGCACGACACAAATGTTGGAACTTGACGGCTCGATTTGGTTTCGCTCCGGCGCCCAGACCTGGGGCGGCAAAAACCGCATAGACCTGCTGGCGCAAATCGACGCTACTGGCTCGATCACGGCCGCCGCGCGCGCCGTGGGCATGAGCTACAAGGGGGCCTGGGACGCCATCGACGCCATGAACAACCTGGCGGGCGAGCCTTTGGTGATCCGGGCCGCCGGCGGCAAGGGCGGCGGCGGCACGCGCCTGACGGACCGCGCGCGCGGCCTGATCAGCACCTTCCGCGCCCTGGAAGCCGAACACCGCAAGTTCATGGAAAACCTGACCCGCGCTGGCATGAACGCCAGCGGGGACATCGACCTCATGAGGCGTTTCATGCTAAAGACCAGCGCACGCAACAAACTGCTAGGCACCGTCATCCAGATCCGCGCCGGCGCCGTCAACGACGAAATCGTGCTGCGCATCGCGGGCGGCCTGACCATCACGGCCACCATCACCCGCGAAAGCACGCAGGAACTGGGATTGGCGATGGGCAAGGAGGCGATCGCGCTGGTCAAGGCGTCGTCGGTGATCGTGGGCGCGCCCGGCCCCGGCCTGCGCCTGTCGGCGCGCAATCAGCTACCGGGCAAAATCACCGCCCTGCGCCCGGGCGCCGTCAACAGCGAGATCTTGATCGGACTGGACGGCGGCGTGACGCTGGCGGCCATCGTCACCAATGAAAGCGCGCGGGACCTGGCCCTGGACGTAGGCGCCGACGCGGTGGCGATCTTCAAGGCTTCCAGCGTGATACTCGGCGTGCTGGACTGACCTGTCAGACGCCCACGTCCTCATCGTGGCGCCGCACCCTGCCCTCGCGCACTTCGAACACTTCGTCGGCCAGCGCGTCCACGTCGGCCGGGTCGTGCGTGATCAGGAGCATGGGCACGTCCAGCTGGCGCTGCAAGGCGTTGAGCTCCGAACGCATCTTGCCGCGCAGCTGCGAGTCCAGCGCTGAAAAGGGCTCGTCGAGCAGCAGGATGTCCGGCCGCAGCATGAGGGCTCGCGCCAAGGCGACCCGTTGCTTCTGCCCGCCCGAGATTTCGCTGGGATAGCTGCCCACGATGGAGCCCAGCTCGAACGCGTCCACCCAGCGCTGCGCCTCGGGCCCGACCTCGCGCCTGGGCGGATTGCGCCAACCGCGCCGCAATCCAAAAGCAATGTTCTGCGCCACGGTCAGATGAGGAAACAGGGCGTAGTCCTGGAACAGATAAGCGACGCGGCGCGATTGCGCGGGCAGGCTGACGCCGGCGTCGGCATCGAACAGCACTCGGCCGTTGATCTCGATGCGGCCCGAGTCAGGGCGCAGCAGGCCAGCCACCGCGCGCAGCGTCAGGCTCTTGCCCGCCCCCGACGGACCGAACAGCGCGATGCGCTTGGCCGAGGAATCGAACGCTACGTCCAGCGCAAAGCGGCGGTCGCCGGACACCATCTGCTTGCACACCCGGATGCTGACGCTCATAGCGCGCTCCCGTTGCGCCGACCGCTGACGGGCACCAGCTTGCCGGCCAGCAGCAAGACCACCACGCAGGTCACCGAGGTAACCAGCACCAGCATGTTGGCGGTGGCGTCGTCGCCTGCCTGCACCGCCTCGTAGATGGCGACCGACAGGGTTTGCGTGCGTCCCGGCAGATTGCCGGCGATCATCAGCGTGGCGCCGAATTCGCCCAGCGCCCGCGCGAACGCCAGCAGCACGCCGGCAGCGATGCCGCGCGCGGCCAAAGGCAGGGTAACGCGGAAGAACACTCCCGCCTCGCACACCCCCAGCACGCGCGCCGCGCTTTCGAGCTGGCTGTCGACGTTCTCGAAGGCGGCGCGGGCCGATTTAAACACCAGCGGAAACGCCACCACGGAAGCCGCGATCACGGCGCCCTGCCAGGTGAAGACCAGTTCGATGCCCCAGTCCGCCAGCGTCTCGCCGATGATGCCGCGGCGCCCCAGCAGCACCAGCAGGTAGTAGCCAAGCACCGTGGGCGGCAGCACCAGCGGCAAGGTCAGCAGCGCGTCCAGAAGATCGCGCCCCGGCCAGCGCCAGCGCGACAGGCCATAGGCCGCGGCCGTGCCTGCCACGGTCGCCAACAGCGTTGCCCAGCCTGCCACTTTCAGGGAAAGCAGCAGTGGCACCCAAACCGGATCACTCATCAATGCCTACGATTCAACAGGTATCAGGGCTTCTGGAAGCCGTAGCGCGACAGTATCGCCTGACCTGCGGGAGACAGCACATAGGCGACGAAACTTTCGGCTTCCTTGGCGGCGGCTTCGCGGGTGGTGACGGCGATGGGATAGGTCACCGGCGTCTGCGAAGGCACGCGCACCGCGACCTTGACCTTGTCCGCCATGATGGCCGCGTCGGTTGCGAACACGAAGCCCGCGTCGACCTCGCCGCGCGCCACGTAGTCCAGGCTCTGCCGCACGTTCTGGGCCAGCACGCTCTTGGCCTGCACTTCCTTCCACAGGCCTGCCGCTTCCAGCGCGCCCTGGGTATAGCGGCCGACCGGCACCGATGCCGGATTGCCATAGGCGATGCGCTTGACGTCGTCGCGGGTCAGGTCCTTGAGCGCTGTGATGTTGGCCTTGCTGTCGGCAGGAACGATCAGCACCACCTGGTTGGCGGCGAAGTCCACGCGGGAGGCCGGCTTGACGGCTTTTTCCTCGACCGCCTTGTCCATGGCCTTCTGATCCGCCGAGGCGAACACGTCGGCCGGCGCGCCCTTGACGATCTGCTGCAGCAGCACGTCGGAAGCGCCGAAGTTCAGGATGACCTTGGTGCCGGCGTGCTCTTTTTCGTAGCCTTGCGCGACTTCCTTGAAGGCGTTGGTCAGGCTGGCGGCGGCCGACACCACCAGGTCGCCGGCGTTGGCGTTGGCGCTCCATGCGGCGGCCAGCGCCAAGGACAGCGCCACGATCGGACGTTTGCAGAACATGTTCTTCTCCCAGAGGAAATCGCTAAGTCGGTAACGAAATATATATAGGTATATAACGCCCGTCAATTTGGCTTCCCGGGGGACCGTTGAGCAATATCAAGGAGTGGTGGCCATGGCTTCCGGCCCAGGACCCGGCGCAGGCTTCAGCCGCGCGCCACCGTGGTCGCGTGCACCGACTCGGGCGCCAGCAGCGTCCGCAGGTGCTCCAGCGCCAGCTCGGGCCGCGCCGCGCCGCACATGAAGACGTCCAGCGCGGCGAACTGGTGCTCGGGCCAGGTGTGGATGCTGATGTGGGATTCGCTCAGCAGGACCACGCCGGTCACGCCAGCGCCGTCGCCGAAATGATGAAAATGCGCGCTGAGCACGCGCGCGCCCGCCGCCTGCGCCGCGGCGACCAGATCGCGTTCCAGCGCCTGCGCGTCGGTCAGGCGATCCGCCGGCACGCCGCGGAAATCCGCCAGCACGTGGCGGCCAGGGGTAGCATGCGGGGTCACTTGTGGGATCCGCCCGAGGACCAGCCCGAGCCGCCGGACGAACTGCTACCCCAGCTGCTGCTGGAGCCGCCGCCAGACATGCGCGCGCCCGGCGAGCTGACCCCGGTGGCGAAGATCACCACCACAATGGCGTAGACGGTATATAGCAGCTTGCCCATCTTGTCATTCGTCCTTGCCGGATAGTTTGTCCGCCAGCGCCGCCGGAATCCAGAGGAACGCCGCGCCGATCAGAAGAGGAACGATGCCCCCGCTGAAGATATTGTCGAAGTTCAGGAAGGCCAGCGCGATCAGGGCCGTCCAGGCAAACTTGCGATACCCCCCGGGTTTGCCGCTAAGCGGCATGGCCTTCTGCTTGGCCAGTTCAGGGTCCCCGAACCATTCGGCCAATTGCGCCGGCGCCACCGGCCCCGAGGCCGACCAGCCCAGTTCGGACTCGCTCAGCTCGCGGGTCAGTTTGAGGTTGCCGGCCTTGTAATCCGTGATCTTGGTGCTGTCGCCGACCTTGACGCGCCAGTTGAACGCGCCCAGCGCCAGCTCCACGCGCGAGGTGTAGTCGTACAGCTTCTGATAAAGCTTGGAGCGCCAGCGCACGCTGCTGGCATTGTTGAGGCTGGGCCAGGTGTCGCACACCTGCACGCGCTCCCAACCTTCGTCGGTTTCCACCAGCCAGATGAACCCCTTCACCGGATTGAACAGCAGGTACTCGATCCAGTCGGACGGTTCCTCGGGATCCGGATCTGCGCACTTCATCAGGCCGATGAGCGTGTAGGAAGCACCGTCGATCTTGGCCACCGCGCCCAGCGCCAGCGTGGTCTGGATAGCCTTGACCTTGCGGGCCTTCTCGATGACTTCGGCGGTGGGCCCCGAGCAATCGACCGCGGCCGAGCAAGAGGGGCAGATCACTTGGGTGGCCATGGCGGCCACGAAGCTTATCGGCCCGCCGCAGTTCGGGCAGTCCAGCGCCTTGATCTGGCCGCGGAAACGGCCGGCGGTCTCCTCGACCTGCTCGTTGGTCCGCAACGATGCCGCTTGCATGGCGGACAGGTCGAACGCCTTGCCGATGTACAGCTCGGGCTCGGGTCCGTCGGAAAAGTCCAGGGTGAGGAAGGCGTCCAGGCAGCGGTAGTCCGCCACCTTGGCCAGCCAGCCCTCGCCCGGCACGAACGGCAGTTCGCCCTGCGTGCCGCCCGCCTGGCAGGCGCGCACGTCGGCGGCGGTGTAGCGCTGCCCGTCCAGCTTCAGTTCGTCGCCCGGCGAAATATCATCGAACGCCGGCATGCCCTGCGTGGACTTGACCTTGCGCCGCCGGGTCACGGCGTACTGGCCAGAGGCGTCCGACAGCCAGCCGTCGGAACCGTCCTCGAACCAGAGGTACCACTCGTTCCAGAAACCTTCTTCGTAGCGCAGCTGGATGCGGCCGATCAGGTCAAAGCGCTTGCCTTCATGGGTGCCGGCCGCGCCCAGGCACAAGGGCGAGTAGTCCTCCAGGACTTCGGCGGCCTCGCCGATGCGCTTGACCGACTCGGCGTCCTTCAGCAAGGTGCTGCGGCAAGCGCCGCAGACCGCCATGACGGATGCCGCGGACGTGAATTTGACTGGGGCGCCGCACTGCGGACACAGAACCTGCTGCATGGAACCTTAGCTGGTGAGTTTCTTCAGCACTTCGGCCTTGGCCGAATCGTAGTCCGCGGCCGTGATCAGGCCCTTGTCCAGCAGGTCCTTGAGCTGCTGCAGCCGCTGCGCCGGGTCGATCCCGGCGGCAGCCGGCGCCGGCTGTGCGGGTTGCTGCGCCGCCGGCTGCGGCGGCTGGCCCTGAACCCCGGCCAGTCCCGCTGCCATGGTCTGGCCCAGCGCCGCGCCGGCCGCCAGGCCCGCACCGATGCCGGCAATGCCGCCCTCGTTCTGCGCCGCCATCGGGATGGCCGTGGCGGTCTGATATTGGGTGAACTTGCCCAGGTCGCCGGCCATGCCCATGGAAATCCGGGTGTCCAGCGCTTTCTGCAGCTCTTCCGGCAGCGAAACGTTCTCGACCGTGAAGTTGTCCAGCTTGACGCCGTAGCGGTCGAACACCGGCCCCAGTTGCTCGGCGATGCTTTGCGACATCAGCCCCTGGTTGCCGGCCATGTCCAGGAACGGCACCTTGGAGCCGCCCAGCGCCGTCGTCATCGCCGCGACCACCATGTTGCGCAACTGCGCCTCCAGGTCGTCCACGGTGTATTCGTCGCGCGTGCCGCTGATCTCGCGGTAGAACTTGGCGGGATCGGAGATCTGGTAGGAATACACGCCGAAGGCGCGCAGGCGCACCATGCCGAACTCGCTGTCGCGCAGGGTCACCGGCTGGGCCGTGCCCCAGCGCCGGCCCAGTTGCAGGCGGGTGCTGAAGAAGATCACGTCCGACTTGAAGGGCGACTCGAACAGCTTGTCCCAGTTCTTCAGGTAGGTCAGGATCGGCAGCGTCTGCGTGGTCAGCTTATACATGCCGGGGCCGAACACGTCGGCCACCTTGCCTTCATTGACGAACACCGCCATCTGCGACTCGCGCACGGTCAGGCTGGCGCCATACTGGATTTCGAAGTCCTGCATCGGATGGCGCCAGGCGAGCACGCCGTCACGGTCCTCGTTCCATTGCAGGATGTCGATGAACTGTTTGCGGATGAATGAACCGAGACTCATGAGTAGTTCTCCTGTCAGATCGGGTTCGGCGCCTGCCCGTATCAGGTCAGGCTGGCGGCGTTGACGATGCCGGCGGCGATCGAAATCGACCCGATCAGCCCGCCCATGGCGATGTTGTTTTCTTCGATGGCCTCGTTCATGCCGCGCACGGCCTGGGACACGCCCACGTACACGACGATCTGCACCAACATGGCCACAAGGCCCCAGAGCAGGAACATGGCATAGCTCGCGTGGATCGCGATGCTCGAGCACAAGGTGAAGCTGAAGCCCACCAGCGCGCCGCCATACGACAGCACCGCGGCGATATTGCCTTCGCGGATCAGCTCGAATTCCTTGTAGCGCGTGACGGCCGTGTAGACCAGGGTGAAGACACCCAGCATGGCAAGCGCGGACGCCATATAGATCAGATAGGTCACCACCGGATGCATTGCTTCTCCCATTGCCACCCTCCTAATTGCGCGCAGTATATACGGCGCGTTCGATATACTGCGAACGCATTTTTCGTGTCGGACACCTCATGCGCGACCGCGTTCTCATTCTTTCGGTATTGATCGTCGCCTCCTGCGGTTTGGGCTATGAGCTCATCAGCAGCGCGCTGGCCAGCTATTTGCTGGGGGATTCGATACTGCAGTTCTCTTCCGTCATCGGCTGCTATTTGTTCGCCATGGGCATAGGCTCGTGGTTGTCAAAATATGTAAGAGACGAAGACGTTTTGAATCGCTTCATCGATGTGGAGCTGCTGGTCGCCCTGTTGGGCGGCGTCTCCGCCGCGGTGCTGTTCCTGGTCTTCGCCTGGATGGCCGCGCCCTTCCGCGCGGCCCTGTACGTGGGCGTATTCCTCATCGGCCTGATGGTCGGCATGGAGATCCCGCTGGTGATGCGGGTGTTCAACCAGCGCAAGACCGAGTTCCGCGAAATCGTCAGCCGCGTGCTGACCTTCGACTACCTGGGCGCACTGGCCGTGTCGCTGGTGTTCCCGCTGCTGCTCGCCCCCAAGCTCGGCCTGCTGCGCACCAGCTTCCTCTTCGGCATCATGAACGCCAGCGTGGCGCTGTGGACTACCTGGCTATTCCGCGCGGAGCTCCACCGGCCCGGCGAGAAAGCCATCCGCGCCAGCGTGGTGATCGGCTTCCTGGGGCTGGGTTTCATCTACTCCGGCAACATGACCGCCTGGGCCGAGAAGGGCCTGTACGGGGACGACGTGGTGCATGCGGAAACCACCCAATACCAGCGCCTGGTGGTCACGCGCTGGCACGACGACCTGCGCCTGTACATCAACGGCAACCTGCAGTTCTCGTCGCGCGACGAACACCGCTATCACGAAGCGCTGGTGCACCCCGGCTTGCAGGCCCTGCCCTGGGCGCGCAACGTGCTGGTGCTGGGCGGCGGCGACGGCCTGGCCGTGCGCGAAATCCTCAAATACAAGAATATCGAACACGTGACGCTGGTGGATCTGGACCCGGCCATGACCGGCCTGTTCTCGCGTTCCGAACCGCTGGTCAAGCTGAACCAGGGATCGCTGAAGGATCCGCGGGTCACGGTCGTCAACGACGACGCCGGCCGCTGGCTGGAAACCCATGCCGAGGTCTATGACTACATCGTGGTGGACTTTCCCGACCCGTCCAACTTCGGCCTGGGCCGCCTGTACTCGGTACCGGTCTATCACCTGATGGCGCGCCATCTGGCCGAGAACGGCTACATGGTGGTGCAGTCGACCTCGCCCTACTTCGCGCCGCGCTCGTTCTGGAGCGTGGACGCCACCTTGAAGGAGGCCGGGCTGAATACCTGGCCGTACCACACCTACGTGCCATCCTTCGGCGACTGGGGCTTCATCCTGGCCAGCAAGCGCCGCGACTACGAGCCGCCGGCGAGCATTACCGTGCCCACGCGCTATCTGGATCCGGTAACGACACGCGAACTGTTCCACTTCCCTGCCGACATGCCCGCGCTGGCGATGCCTCCGAACCGGCTGAACGAGCAGTCGCTCGTGCGCTACTTCGACGAAGACTGGCGCAAGGTCATCCGCTGATGCGGCGGCGCAGCTTCCTGCTGGGCGCGGCCACGGCAGCGATTGCCGGCACCGCCGGGTATTACCGTTCGCGCATCGTCGAGACCACGCCGGAAATCCATTACCCAGGCATGCAGGCGGGCCACGCCCTGCGCGACGGCGCAGCCTGGCCGCAGCCCTCGGCCAACCACCAGCGCGACGTCGTGATCCTGGGCTCGGGCGTGGCGGGCCTGTCCTGCGCCTGGAAGCTGGCGCGCGAAGGGCATACCGATTTCCTGGTGGTGCAGGGTCCCGAATTCGAAGGCAATGCCGCGGCCGGCCTGCGCAACGGCCTGGACTACCCCTTGGGCGCGCACTACCTGCCGCTGCCCTCGCTGGCGTCCACCCATGTGCGCGAGATGCTGGCCGACTTCGGCATCATCGAGCGCGGCGCAAGCGAGGCCCGCCCCTACTACGACGAAACCGCTTTGGTGCACTCGCCCCAGGAACGCCTGCTGCGTGGCGGCCGCTGGGAAGAAAGCCTGCTGCCCATGAGCGGGTTGCCGGAAGAAGATCTGGCGCAGCACCGCAAATTTCTTGCCCTGATCGAGCGCCTGCACACGCAGACTGGCAACGACGGCCGCAAGGTCTTCAGCATCCCGCTCACGCTTTCATCCCGGGACCCGGCCTGGCGCGCGCTGGACGCAATCACGTTCAAGCAATGGCTGGACCGCGAAGGCTACACCTCGCCCGCGCTGCATTGGTACCTGAACTACTGCTGCCGCGACGACTACGGCGCGCAGTACGACGTGGTTTCCGCCTGGGCCGGCCTGCACTATTTCGCCAGCCGCGACGGCCACGCCGAAAACGCGGGCGAAGGCGCCGTGCTGACCTGGCCCGGCGGCCTGTCGACGTTGATGCAGCGCATGCGCGACGCCATCACGGACAAGCTCGGCCGCGCTGATTGGCTGGCCGCCGGCACGGCGGTCCGGGTACAGGAGACGCCCGCCGGCGCGCTGGTCACCTGCCTGGCCTCGCCCTCCAGCGCCTACGCGGTGCAAGCACGCCGCGCCGTGTGTGCGATGCCCTTGTTTGTAGCCCAGCGCATCCTGCCCGACATCCGCGCCTATGGCTACGATCCGACGGTGCACGCGCCGCCGCACGCGCCCTGGATGGTGTCGAACTTCGTCATGGAAGGCTACCCGGCCGAAGCCCCGGGCGAACCGCTGTCCTGGGACAACGTGGTCTACCAGGGCAAGGCGCTGGGCTATGTCGTCTCCACGCACCAGCTGCTGCGCGTGGCACGCACGCCGCGCTGCGTCTTCACGGCGTATCACGCGCTCAGCGGACAGACGCCCCAGGCCGCACGCGAGTGGCTGACCCGCGCCAGTCCGGAAGAACTGCGGGCCGAGGCCGCGTCCGATCTGGTCGCGGCCTACGGCAAGGAATTCTGGCGCCACGCGCGCCAGCTGGAAATCACGGTGCGCGGCCATGCCATGGCCTCGCCGCTATGCGGCTACCTGTCCAATCCGGGATTGGCCGCGCTGCGCGACGTGGACGGTCCGATCCTGTTCGCGCACTCGGACCTATCGGGCTATTCCGTGTTCGAGGAAGCCTCGTGGTGGGGCGTGGCTGCCGCTGGGCGGATCATGGGCCAAAAGCCGCCGCAGGCCTGAAGTTCGCGCGCCGCGTTTTCGCCGGCCGCCTGCAATACAATTCCGCGAGCTTGCCGGGCATCACGGCACCTCCTGACCGGACTCAGATAAAAAGACATGGGAAAGCACGTCGTTGTCCTAGGCGCGGGTATCGTGGGCGTCTGCTGCGCGCTGGAACTGCAGCGCCGCGGCCTGTCCGTCACGCTGCTGGACCGGCAGGAGCCGGGGCTGGAAACCTCGCTGGGCAACGCCGGCGTGATCGCGCGCAGTTCGCTGATGCCGTTCAACCATCCGGGCCTGTGGGCCCAGTTGCCCCGGCTGCTGAAGAACGACACCGTGCAGTTCCGCTACAAGCTGGGCTATCTGGCGCAGAACCTGGGCTGGGCCGCCCGCTTCCTGCTCAACGCCCGACCGGCGGTGTTCAGGCAGACCGTGGAGGCGCTGGACGGTCTGATCCGGCTTTCGGCGCCCGAGCATCTGCGGCTGTTGAACGAATCGGGCGCGGCGCACCGGCTGCGCGATACCGGCTGGATTTTCCTGTACCGCTCGGAACAGGGCTGGAACAGCGGCGAACTGTCGCGCAAGACCTTTACCCAGTACCAGGTGCCGACCCAGGTCTTGCAGCCCGCGGAACTCGCGGAGATCGAACCCGCGCTTGCGCCCATCTTCCGCCGCGCCCTGTGGATCCAGGGCTCCTACTCCGTCAATGACCCGCACGAAGTGGTCGCGGCCTATGCCGCCCTGTTCCGCCGCTCAGGCGGCACGTTCCAGCGCCTGGCCGCCAGCGCCATCCGCCGCGAGGGCCAGGGCTGGGTCGTGCAAGGCGCACAGGGGTCCGGATCGGTGGCAGCGGATCGATTGGTGGTGGCGCTGGGCCCCTGGTCGAAGGGCCTCTTGAAAACGGCGGGCATAGACCTGCCCATGGCGTTCGAGCGCGGCTACCACATGCATTACAGCGGCGTGGACGGCGCCAGCCTGACGCGTCCGGTCTACGACACCGGCGGCGGCTATGTGCTGTCGCCCATGGCGCGCGGGCTGCGCCTGACCACGGGCGTGGAACTGGACGCCTGCGAGGCGCCCGCCCGGCCGCTGCAGCTGGAACTGGCGGAGGCGCGGGCCCGCGAGGCGTTTCCGCTGGACCGGCGGCTGGATGCCGAGCCATGGCTCGGGCGGCGTCCGACCTTGCCCGACAGCCGGCCGATGATAGGCGAGGCGCCGCGCCATCCCGGTCTGTGGCTGGCGCTGGGCCACCAGCACATCGGCTTCAGTACCGCCCCCGGCACGGCCAGGATACTGGGCGAACTGATGTGCGACGGCCGGAATGCCTCAGGCCACGAGGCATTCCGGCCGGGCCGGTTCATCTAGGGCGGCGGGAAGCCGCCGGCTGCGGTTCACGCAACCGGCGACTGGCGCTCACCCCAGCAACAGGGCGTCGTCCGAGATCTTCTCGCCGCGCACACGCTCGAACATGGCCAGCAGATCCGGCACGTCCATGCCGCGGCGCTCGTCGCCCGACACATCCAGCACCACTTGCCCTTGATGCAGCATGACGGTGCGGTCGCCCACGTCCAGCGCCTGGCGCATGCTGTGGGTCACCATCATCGTGGTGAGCTGGCTTTCGGCGACGATGCGCGCGGTCAGTTGCAACACGAAGTCCGCCGTGCGCGGGTCCAGCGCCGCCGTGTGCTCATCCAGCAGCAGGATGCGCGAAGGCTGCAAGGCCGCCATCAGCAGGCTGACCGCCTGGCGCTGGCCGCCCGACAAGAGGCCGATACGGTCGGTCAGGCGGTTTTCCAGGCCCAGGCCCAGCGTGGCCAGGCGCTCGCGGAAGCCCTCCTTCATGGAGGCCTTGACCGCGCGGCTGTAGCCGCGGCGCGCGCCGCGCATCTGCGCCAGCGCCATGTTCTCTTCGATGGTCAGGTCTTCGCAGGTGCCCGCCATGGGGTCCTGGAACACGCGGGCCACGCGGCCCGCGCGCGCCCACACCGGCTGGCGCGTGACGTCGACGCCGTTGATGTCGATGCGGCCGGAGTCGACCGGCAGGTCGCCCGACACCGCGTTCAGGAAGGTGGACTTGCCGGCGCCATTGGAGCCGATGACGGTCACGAACTGGCCCGAGGGGATCTCCAGCGACAGGCCGCGTAAGGCGCGGGTCTCGATGGGCGTGCCAGCGTTGAACGTAATTTTCAGGTCTTTTGCGGACAACATATCAGCGCACCTTTTTGCCGACCAGGCGGCGCTTGAGCATGGGAATGACCAGGGCGAACGTGACCAGCACCGCGGTGACGAGGTTCAGGTCTTGCGCCTTCAGGCCGATGAAATCGCTGTTCAGCGCCAGCGCGATGAAGAAGCGGTAGACGATGGCGCCGATGATGACCGCCAGCGTCGCCAGCACCAGCTTGCGCGACGGCAGGATGCTTTCGCCCACGATCACGGCGGCCAGGCCGATCACGATGGTGCCGATACCCATGGAGATGTCCGAACCGCCTTGAGTCTGGGCGAACAGCGCGCCCGCCAGCGCGACCAGCGCGTTGGACAGCGCCATGCCGCCCAGGATCATGCGGCCGGTATTGACGCCCTGGGCGCGGGCCATGCGGCCATTGGAGCCGGTGGCGCGCACGGCCAGGCCGGTCTGCGTGGCGAAGAACCAGTCCAGCGCCAGCTTGGCCAGGATCACAATCACGATCAGGATCAGCGGCCGGGCGACATAATCCGACAGCCATTCGGGCTGCAGGACGGTGAATACGGTGGATTCGGTGATCAGGGGAACGTTGGGCTTGCCCATGATGCGCAGATTGACCGAGTACAGCGCGATCATCATCAGGATGCTGGCCAGCAGGTCCATGATCTTGAGCTTGACGTTCAACCAGCCGGTGACCAGTCCGGCCGCGGCGCCCGCGACCGTGGCAATGACGGTGGCGAGGAAGGGGTCGGTGCCCGAAGCGATCAGCGTGGCACAGACCGCGCCACCCAACGGAAAGCTGCCGTCAACGGTCAGGTCCGGGAAGCGCAACAGACGGAACGAGATATACACGCCCAGAGCCACCAGGCTGAAGATCAGGCCGATCTCCAACGCGCCTAACAACGAGAACAATGACATGGGTCAAATCCAATCAGTAAGAAGCGAGCATATTAAGAAGTTGCACGAAGGCAAGAAACGAGCATATTAAAGAGTTGCAACGTCGGATATCTTGCGTTTCGGGGTCAGTTTTACCCCAGCTTTCGCAAGAAACGTTTCTCGGCGGTGGATTTTCTCTCGTTTCCTGCCAAAGCGTTCCCGTGCCGGGCGGCCAGGCCGCCAGCAGGAGTCTGCAGGACCATTCAGGGAGCAAAAACGCCGGGCGGGCTCGACGCCGTAAGGCGGGCCGCCGGCCATTCAAGACCAGCACATTGCGCCGGGCCGCGAGCATCTTGTGAATGCTGCCGCCCTGAAGACCATGGGGTAAGGCAAGACACCAAAAAATAAAACAAACCCCGCTCACGCCGGGTAGGCATGGCGGGGCAGGTACGGCTGATTATTACTTCACAACCACCGCGGCCGACTTGATGATCGCATCGGACAGGGTCACGCCCTGCTTGGCGGCGGCGCCCGGGTTCACGTAGAGCTCGAGCTTGGAGATCGTTTCCGAAGGGATGGCGCCGGGCTTCTCGCCCTTCAGGATGCGCACCACCACCTTGCCCGTCTGCACGCCCAGGTCGCGGTAGTTGATGCCCAGGGCGGCGATGCCGCCGCGCTTGACGCTGTCGGTGTCGGACGCGATCAGCGGGATCTTGGCGTCGTTGCCGACCTTGATCAGCGACTCATAGGCCGACACGACGTTGTTGTCGGTGTTGGTGTAGATAACGTCGACCTTGCCGATCAGGCTGCGGGCCGCGGAAGCCACGTCCACCGAACGCGGCGCGGCCGCTTCGACCAGGCTCATGCCCGACTTCGGCAGGATTTCCTGCAGCTTCTTCACGACCACGACCGAGTTGGCTTCGCCCGGGTTGTAGACAATGCCCACGCGCTTGGCGTTGGGGACGATTTTCTTGATCAGTTCGACCTGCTTGTCCAGGGCCAGCAGATCCGACACGCCAGTCACGTTGGTGCCCGAGGCGTCCATGCTGGCAACCAGCTGGGCGGCGACCGGATCGGTCACGGCGGAATACACCACCGGCACGTCCTTGGTGGCTGCGACCACGGCCTGGGCCGAGGGAGTGGCGATCGCGACGATGGCGTCGGGCTTGTCGCCGACGAACTTGCGCGCGATCTGGGCGGCGGTGCCGTTGTTGCCCTGGGCGCTCTGGTATTGCCACTTCAGGTTCTTGCCCGGCTCGTAGCCGGCTTGCTTGAGGGCGTCCTGCACCCCGTCACGCACGGCGTCCAGCGCCGGATGCTCGACGATGGCGGTCACCGCCACCGACTTCTGCTGCGCCGCCACCGGCGCGGCGATAGCCATCGCCAGCGCCATGGCGCCAACCGTCAGAAAATGTTTTTTTCCGATCAGCATAGTTAAGCTCCTTGAACCCTTGTATTTGCTCATTATTACGGCGCCGCTGGCGGCTCCCCGCCGGCCGGACTAGCCATAAAGCCGTATAGTCTAACTTGCCGCCACCCCAAAACGTTTGGGGGGAATCCCTGAAATGGTGCATGCCTCAACGGCATGCCCCGCGACGGAGCGCAGCGGCGTCAATATACTGAAAAAGCCCGGAATCGCTTTGGCCGGACAGACAGAAACCGGACTCTTTCCCAGCCGCCACCCGCAGCATCCAGAGGCCACATCATGATCAAACGCGCATTGGGCCGCTCCGGCCTGCAGGTTCCCCCGCTCACCTTCGGCGGCAACGTCTTCGGCTGGACCGTCGACGAAGCCGGCACCTACTCGCTGCTGGACGCGCTGGTGGACGCCGGCCTGAACTTCATCGACACGGCGGACGTGTATTCCCGCTGGGTCCCGGGCAACCAGGGCGGAGAATCCGAAGCCCTCATCGGCAAATGGCTCAAGCGCTCGGGCAAACGCGACCGTGTGCTGATCGCCACCAAGGTCGGCATGGAGATGGGACCCGACGCCAAGGGCCTGGCGCCCGCCTACATCCGCCGCTCGCTGGAAGCTTCCCTGGCCCGGCTGCAGACGGACCACATCGACCTGTACCAATCGCACCAGGACGATCCCGACACGCCGCTGACCGATACCCTGGCCGAATACGCCAAGCACATCGAGTCCGGCAAGGTGCGCGCCATCGGCGCATCCAACTACACCGCGGTGCGGCTGTCGGAAGCGCTGATCGCGAGCGAGCGGCACAGCCTGCCGCGCTACGAGAGCATCCAGCCGGAATACAACCTGTACCGCCGCGAGCCCTTCGAGTCAGGCCTGCAAAGCCTGGTGAAGACGCAGCAGATGGGCACGATCAATTACTACGCGCTGGCCAGCGGGTTCCTCAGCGGCAAGTACCGCAGCCCGGCCGACGCCGGCAAGAGCCCACGCGGCCGCAAGATCATCGAGACCTATCTCAACGACCGCGGCTACCGCATCCTGAAAGCGCTGGACGAAGTGTCCGAGGATGCCGGCTGCACGCCCGCCCAGGCCGCGCTGGCCTGGCAGATCGCGCAACCCGGCATCACCTCGCCCATCGTCAGCGCGACCTCGCTGGAACAACTGGACGAATTGGTCAAGGCGGCCAGCCTGACGCTGACGCATGATCAGCTGGCCAAGCTGAGCCAGGCGAGTGAATGGCGGTGATGAGGGCGTAGCGGAAAAGTCGGGCGGACCGAAGCGGCGCGTCCGTGCCCCATGAAGCGGCTCTTTCCAGGCCAGAAAAAGAAATCCCCGGCTCAAGGCCGGGGTGACATCAGGTCTTACATGATGGGTCGTAGGCTTGCGCCCATTGGAAGCCACCACCAACCTTGGAGAAATTCTATTCCGCACGGCTGCCTCCGGTCAATCTTGGACGGCCGTGGATTTCCCAGGGTGAGTGAAATGCCAACAACACTGCAATATCGGCCTGTTCTGATTGACACGCTCATCAGCAACGAGCGCATGAACAGCTACCAGACTGTCTTCCGCCCCTCGAACGATGTAGAGCTGATGGGCGTTTATCTGTGGAACACCTGCGCCAGCGGCGCGTTGTATCCACTGATCAATGCCGTGGAAATCAGCTTGCGCAATGCCATCGACCAGGCGCTGACCGCTGATCTGGGGTCGTTCTGGTGGTCGGGCGCCCGACTGCGGTATCAATCCTATGCGCCCGGCGCAGCACCGCCCTATGCCGTGCAGGCGGTGCATGACAATTTCGTCAAGGCGACACGCAAGTACATCGGCGAGGTACGCAGCCGCCACCGCCTACGCGGTCACATCACTCCCAATCATGCTGGCGTTATTTCCAAGACGGAATTCTCGTCCTGGGAGTTCCTGCTCGATGCCGATTTCATGGGCCGGGGCCTGATTTGGCCCAAGCATCTTTCAACCGTGTTTCGCGGGGCCTGGCCGGCCCGCCAGGCGAGCGTCGTGCTGGCACATGGCAGAGAGCTGGTCGCAACGCTGAGGGAATTCCGCAACCGGCTTTTCCATCACGAACCCGCGTGGAAACGCTACGGCGTTCAGACCGAGGCCGACGCGTTGCAACACCTGCAGGAAAAGATCGACAAGGCGGAAAGTTTGCTGGCCTTGATCCACCCGGAGAATCTGCGGTTGCTGCAGATAAACGGCCTGCTGCGCGACGCGCGCAGGGCCTGCACCGCAGGCGAGATACGCCGCTTCCAGCATCGGCTCCAGACCCGCAGGATCAGCTCCTTACGCAAGCTGGCCAGACTAGTAGATCAATCTGGACGAGAAAACAGGGCCCTCGCAGCGAAAGTCCATCTGGGATGCAGGCGGCGCTTCCTGATTCTGCCGGAGTGACGAAGCAGCCACGCCGCCCAGACGAAAAGGAAGGCGGTTTGCGAGCGGCGAACCGAGCCGATCGCAAACCCCTCTCCGACCCGCCCTCGATCAATCCAGCTTCACCCCCGAGTCCTTCACCACCTTGGCCCAGCGCCCAACCTCGCTGTCGACGAACTTGCCGAATTCGGCGCCGGTCAGCGTGGGCACGGCCGAACCGTTGCCAGCCCAGGTTTCCTTGATCTTCGGCGCGTTCAAGGCCTTGGTGATCTCGGCGCTCATCCTGTCCACGGCTTCCTTGGGCGTGCCAGCGGGCGCCCAGATCGCGTACCAGGTCGACACCACGTAGTTCGGCACGCCGGCCTCGGCGGCGGTCGGCACGTCGGGCAGCGATTGCGAACGCTCGGTGGCGGCCACGGCCAGCGGCTTGATCGTGCCGGAACGGATATGGCCCGCGGACGAACCCAGTCCGTCGAACGCCAGGTCCACCTGTCCGCCGATCAGGGCCGACAGCATGGGACCCGCGCCCTGGTAAGGCACGTCCACCAGTTTGATCCCGGTCTGCATGGCGAACAGCTCGCCGGCCAGGTGGTGCGTGCTGCCCTTGCCCGCGGTGCCGAAGTTGATTTCCCCGGGACGTTTCTTGGCGTAGTCGATCAGCTCCTGGACCGTCTTCACCGGCAGCTTGGCCGGGTTGATGACGATGACCTGCGGCGGCTGCGCGACCAGCGCCACCGGCACGAAGTCCTTCTGGATGTCGTAGTTCAGGTTTTTGTACAGCGAGGGGGCCAACGCGTGATGCGCGCCGCCCATGAAGAAGGTGTAGCCGTCGGGCCTGGCCTTGGCCGCGACACCCGCGCCCACGGTTCCGCCCGCCCCGCCCTTGTTGTCGATGACCACGGGCTGGCCCAACTGCGTAGTCAGTTGCTGGGCCAGCGGACGGGCGAAGGTGTCCGTGCCGCCGCCGGCGGGGAACGGAACGATCAGCGTGATCGGGCGTTCGGGCCATTGCGCGGCGGCGACGCCGCCAAAACCCAGGGCGGCCACGGCGAACACGGCCGCGGCGGTGGTGCGATATTTCATATTGTCTCCTCTTGCTGCAGCATGGGGACGGCGCGGTTTTGTGCGTCTCGTCTCTTGAAGTTCTTGTAGGGAATGGGCTGCCTGGACCTGCGGTTGGGTGTGGACGTGGACTCCTGAGGAATGGCCTGCGCGGCGCATGAATGCCGCGCCAGGCCGGAAAAATCCGCCCCCCGGTCCGGGTAGCGGTCCGGGCGAACGTCAGAGCGCTTTATAGGTTTCGCGCAGTACGTTCTTCTGCACCTTGCCCATCGTGTTGCGTGGCAGTTCGCCGACGATGTGCAGACGCTTGGGCACCTTGAAATTGGCGATGCGCGATTTCAACTCGGCCTGCATGGCGTCCGCGTCCAGCGCCACGCCATCCTTGGGCACCACCACCGCCACCACGGCCTCGCCGAAGTCGGCATGCGGCACGCCGATGACCGCCGATTCAGCCACGCCGGGCATGTCGTCGATCAGGGTCTCGATTTCCTTGGGATAGACGTTGAATCCGCCGGAAATGATCAAGTCCTTGCTACGGCCCACGATGGACAGATAGTCGGCAGGCACATCGCGCCCGGCGGACTCGCCGCCCCAGCGGCCCACGTCCCCGGTCTTGAACCAGCCGTCCGCGGTGAATTCCTCGCGGGTCTTTTCCGGCATGCGCCAATAGCCCGAGAACACGTTCGGCCCGCGCACCTGCACATTGCCGATTTCGCCGGGCGCGAGCGCAATGCCGGCATCGTCGACCACCCGCATCTGCACGTCAGGCAAGGCGCGGCCCACGGTACCCGCCAGGCGCTCGCCCAGCTTGGGGTCATAGGGATTGGAGGTGAGCATGACCGTCTCGCTCATGCCGTAGCGTTCCAGGATGGCGTGGCCGCTGCGCTGCTGGAAGTCCGAGAAGGTCTCGGCCAGCAAGGGCGCCGAACCCGAAATGAAGAGGCGCATGTTGGCGCAAACACCGCAGTCGAAGCGCGAGTCGGCCAGCAGGCGCACGTAGTAGGTCGGCACGCCCATCATTACCGTGCTCTGGGGCAGGTAGCGCAGGGCCTGATCGACGTCCAGCTTCGGCAGCCAGATCATCCTGGCGCCAGCCAGCAAGGCGCCATGCGAGGCCACGAACAGGCCGTGCACGTGGAATATCGGCAGCATGTGCAGCAGCACGTCGTCCGAGCGCCAGCCCCAATAGTCGTGCAGCACGCGGGCATTGGCGGCCAGGTTGCCGTGCGACAGCATCGCGCCCTTGCTGCGGCCGGTCGTGCCGGAGGTGTACAGGATGGCGGCCAGGTCGTCGGGCTTGCGCGCCACGGTCTTGAAGGTCTGCGCCAAGCCGCCGGCGGCATCCAGCAGCGTGCCGCTGCGGTCCTCGTCCAGCGTGTACACGTGCGCGGTGCCAGCCTTGTCGGCGGCGCGCTGCACCCAGTCCAGATTCTTGCTGGAGCAGACCACCACGGCCGGCTCGGCATTGCCCAGGAAGTACTCGATTTCCGATTCGCGGTAGGCGGTGTTCAGCGGCAGGTACACCAGGCCCGCGCGCAGCGTGGCCAGGTACAGCAGCAGCGCTTCGGGCGACTTCTCGACCTGCACCGCCACGCGCGAACCCGCCGGCAGGTCCAGCGAGGTCAGCAGGTTCGCCAGGCACGCGGTGGCGCGATCGATGTCGTCCCAGGTGTATTGCAGGTCGGGCGTTTCCAGCGCGACTTTGCTGCGGTCTTTGGGGAAGCCGCCTTGCAGGACAGCATATAGATTTGCGTTGCTCACCTTGTCTAGTCTCCGGAAAAGGAAGGGTCCTCGCCGGCCAGGAAAGCGCGCACGCCCTCCTTGTGGTCCCGGCTGTCGGCGTACGAGAAATAATCCTGGTATTCGGCTTCGGTCAAGGCGCCGCCCGCGGCGAGCCTGCGCGACAAGCGCTTGTTGATACGGGCCGCCAGCGGCGCGCCGGCGGCGATGCGCCGGGCGCTGCGCGTGGCCGCGTCGGCCACCTGGCCGTCGGCGACGATGCGGGTCAGCAGGCCCAGTTCACGGGCCTCTTCGGCGCCGAACACGCGGCCTTCGAGCAGGATGGCCAGGGTGGCGGCGCGCCCGACCAGGGCCAGCAGGCCGCTCATTTCGTCGGGCGCCATGGGAAATCCCAGGCGGTTGATCGGCACACCGAAACGCGCCGACTCGCCGGCGATCCGTAGATCGCACTGGCTGGCGATCTCCAGGCCGCCGCCCACGCACACGCCCTCGATCTGCGCCACCACCGGATGCGGACACAGGGCGACCGCCTGCAGGGCAGGCGCCAGTACCTCGCGGTGGTAGCGCTGCACGCCGGCCATGTCGCCGCGCTGCGCGGGAAATTCGCGGATGTCGGCCCCGGCGGCGAAATTGCCGCCCTCGCCGCGCACGATCACGCAGCGCAGGGCGTCGTCCTGTGCGATGCGGGTGAACACGTCCCGCAGTTCATGCCACATGCCCACCGTGATCGCGTTCAGGCGCCCCGGGTGCGATAGCGTCACCCGGACCAGATCGCCCTCGCGCTCCAGCAGCACGCGGCCGGCCACGTTGTCCGTCATGTCTCCTGCCCTCTTTCTTATGTTGTTGGGTAGCGGGCGCGGCGCCTACGCCACCCGCCCCACGCCTCGGCTGACCTGCGGCTTGCCTTCTCCCAGCAGGGCGAGGTTGTCGTCCAGTTCGTCGAGGTCGTAGAGGTAGTTCACCATCATCCCGCAAGACTGTTTGAGCCCCTTGGGCGAGGTATCCGCGGCCCAGTTGAGCCGTTCGATGCGCGCGCCGTTGCCCAGGTGAAAGCGCGCCACCGCGTCCACCGGCATGCCGTTCTTCATGGACTGCAGATAATTGGCCGTCAGGCGGAAACCGGCACGCTTGACCACGTCCACGGCCTTGCCTTGGGCCGCCTTGGCCAAGCGCGCGACCCAGCGCCGCCCGTCGGGCACGCCCTCGCGCTTGCGCGACTTGGCGCGCACCTTGTCCTCGCGCACGATGGCCTCCACCGCCTCGGCGTCCAGCTTGGCCAGCCAATCGGCGAAGCCCGGGATGGGGGACAGCGTGGCGAAGGACTTCAGCTTGGGCAGTTCGTGCAGCAGCTGCTCGACCACGCGCTTGAGCAGGAAATTGCCGAAGCTGATCCCCTTCAAGCCGGGCTGCGTGTTGGAGATGGAATAGAAGATGGCCCAGCGCGCCTTGTCCAGGTCCTGCGGTGGCAAGGTGCTGTCCAGCAGCACCTGCACGTTGTCGGCCATCTGGCTGGCGAAGGCCACTTCCACGAAGATGAGCGGCACGCCCGGCATTTGCGGATGGAAGTAGGCGTAGCAGCGGCGGTCCGGCGAGACGCGGCGGCGCAGGTCGTCCCAGGAGGTGATCTCGTGCACGGCCTCGTAGAGAATCAACTTTTCCAGCAGCGACGCCGGCGAATCCCAGGTCAGCGGCCGCAACTCCAGCAGGCCCACGTCGAACCAGGCGGACAGCAGGCCTTCGAGATCCTTGTCCAGCGTCTGGATGCCCGCCACCTGCTTGCGCCAGCGCAGCATGTCCGCGCGCAGCTCGACCAGGAAGCGCAGGCCCTGGGGCTGGGCATTGAAGCGTTTGAACAAGCGCACGCCCTCGCCGCCGTCGCCCGCATAGCCGCCGCGCGCCTGCGCCAGCGCCGTCAGCATCAGCCGGCGGTCCTTGCCGTCCGCGGCGCTGTACTGCTCGCACCAGCGGCGCGCCAGCTTGTTGGCGGCCACGTCGGTCAGGCGCGCCTCGAACAGGCGCCGGACTTCGGATTCGCTGGGCAACCGGCCGCGTTCCCACAGCTTGCCCAGGCGGGACATCAGGCCGGCGCTTTCAGCGGCGGCGGCCGCGGCACCGGCCGCCGCGGCATCGGCCGCCGCATCGACGGCATCGGCCTCGGGCTCAGGCGTGCGTGCGCCGCGCGCGGGTGCGAGATGGGCGGGTGCGGACATGGGCGGGCTCCTCGATGACGATGGGATCGGACGGCGCCGCGTCGGCGGCATCCGCATGGCTCAATGCGCGCAGCGCTTCCAGCTGCCGCATCAGATGATTGTGCGCGAGCGCTTGCGCGGCCTCGCTGTCGTGTGCCTTGAGCGCCTCGAATATGGCCAGGTGCTCGGCGCAGGACTGCTGGATGCGGCCGGGCTGCGACAGGCTGCGGTGGCGCGACAGGCTCAGCACCTTGCGCAGATTGCCCACCATGTCCGACAGCCATTGGTTGCCGGCCAGCGCCTGCACCGCTTCGTGGATCAGGTAATTGGTCTTGTAGTAGGCGTCGATGCGGCCGGCCTGGGCGTGGCCCGCCAGCGCCGCGTGCAGCGGCTCTAGTTCAGCCAGTTGCGCGTCGCTGGCCTTGCGCGCGGCCTCGAACGCGCAGCGCCCTTCCAGCATGGCCATCAGAGGGAAGATGTCTTCCAGGTCTTGCGCCGACAGCTCGTTGACGAAGCAGCCCCGGCGCGGCTCCAGCCGCACCAGCCCTTCGGTGGCCAGCACCTTGAGCGCCTCGCGCAAGGGAGTGCGCGAAATGCCCAGCTCGCCCGCCAGGCGCAATTCGTCGATCCATTCGCCGTTACGCAGGGAGCGCGCGTGGATCATGCCGCGCAGGCGGTCCGCGACTTCCAGGTAGAGGGCTTGCCGGACGATGGGTAGGGTCATGGGTCAACGGCCTGGACTATGCCGTAATTCATAATTATGAATAAGGCCATGATAGAGCCGGATGCGGGAAAAAGAAAACCCCTTACGTCTCGGTAGCTACCCTAAGAAAAAAAAAGCCCCCGCCTTGCGGAGGCTCGGTGGCCCGTCCTTGGAAAATTGGACTGGACGTCAGAAGTGCAATACCCCGTCCACCGCGTGACGGGTCAGCGAGCGGGCCCAACGGCGCGCCGGCAGGCCGAACTTGGCCTCCACCACTTCGGCCCGGGCCAGCAATTCGGCGGGCGTGACTTCCAGTCGCGGACCGGAGAATGCCAGCACGATCTGGTTGCCCGCTTCGACTTCGGGCAGCAGCACGATGCGGTCGTCGAAGGCCTTGGAGAGGTTGTCGATGTTCTTGCCGAAGCTCTCGTGGCGGCCGAACAGGTTCACGGCCAGCACGCCGACCTCGCCCAGCACGCGGCGGCAGTCGCGGTAGAACTTCACGCTGTCGCGCACCGGTCCCTCGGCGGAGGCGTCGTACAGGTCGACCATCAGCACCGGGCAGCGCCCGGCGTTCATGGGATCGGCCACCCAGGCGCCAGCATCGGCGTGCTCGACTTCGAGACGGTTCGCGCCGGGCAGGCGGAAGAACATGTGGCAGGCCGCCGTCACGCGCGGATTCCACTCCACCGCCAGCAGCGGGCTGCGCGCGTGCTTCACGCAATAGCGCGCCAGCGAGCCGGCGCCCAGGCCCAGCATGCCGATGGCTTCGTCCTTGGGCGGCTCCAGGAACAGCAGCCAGGCCATCATCTGCGCGGTGTATTCGAGCACCAGCTCCGACGGATTCTTGATGCGCATGGCGCCCTGGACCCAGACGGTGTTGAAGTGCAGATAGCGGACGCCGTCCACCTCGGACAGGGTCGGCTGGTCCAGCTCGGAAGGAAAGTTCGATTTGTGCATGGCGGCGATTGTAGGTCGGACGCCGCCCGCGCGTCAGGCGCCCGGCCGTGGCGGACTACGCGGCCAGCTTGCGGTTCCCGCCCTCCCAGATGCGTTCCAACAATTCCGCGCGCGACATTTCCGCCTGCAAGCCCGCCGCCAGGCGCAGCACCCGCTTCAGGTACAGATGCGCATCGCACTCCCAGGTGACGCCCAGGGCGCCATGGACCTGGATGGCGTTCTGCGCGGCGCGCCGGCCGGCTTCGACCGCCAGCAGCGGCGCGAAGAGGCTGTCGCGTTCCGTCGTGGCGGCGCCCGCATCATGCGCCGCGACGGCCGCGATGCCCGCCAGTCTGGCGTCGTCCAAGGCCATCCAATCCTCGGCCAAGCGATGCTTGATCGCCTGGTTGGCGCCAATGGCGCGGTCGAACTGGCGGCGCTCGCGCGCATGGGCCGCGGCCATTTCCAGCGCGGCCGAGGCCGCGCCCAGCAGCTCGGCCGAACGCAGCAGGCGCAGCCGCGTGCGCAACCGCTCCCAGGTTCCAGCCTCGCCCCCCAGTTCGACGCTCTCCAGCACCTGCGGACGGACCACGCGCGCCACGGGCATGGTCGGATCGAGTCCGGCGGAACCGGACACTGGCGCTAACACCTCCAAGCGCAGGTGGGTGGCGTCCAGGCGCCGCGCCGCCAGGACGCGCACGCCCTCGCCCGCGCCTTCGATAAAGGCGGAGCCGTCGGGACGCATGGCGGCGTCGGCGAAATACGTATCGCCCGCCATCACGGCACCCGCCCATTGCGCGGCCAACCCTGCCGCTCCCGCCGCGCACAAGGTTGGCAGCACCACCATATTGGCCGCCAGCGGCAGGCTCAGCAGGTGCCGCCCGGCGGCTTCGGCCACGATCCAGGCTTCACGCATGCCCAGTCCCAGCCCGTCCTGCGCGGCCGGCGCCAGCAAGGCCGGCCAGCCCTGGGAGGCGAACTCGCGCCACTGCGCCAGGCGCGCTTCATAGGGCTTGCAGGCCGCGGCGCGGGCCACGGATGGCGGATGGCGGTCGGCCAGAAATCGCCGGGCCGCGTCGTCCAGCATGCGCTGGTCTTCGGTCGGATGCAGATCCATGAGGTTCAAGCCTTGGGCAGGCCGAGCATCTGCTCGGCGATGATATTGCGCTGGATTTCAGAGGTGCCGGCCAGTATGGTTTCGGCGCGCGACCACAGGTAGGCGTGCGTCAGTTCGGCGGCACGCGCGTCGGGCGCGCCATCCGCCAGGCAGGCGTCCTCGCCCAGCAATTGCAGCGACAGTTCCAGCAAACGCTGGTGCGCTTCGCTCCAATGGATCTTGGTCGACGAGCCCTCGGGCCCCGGCGGATCCCCGCGCATCGCGCCGGCCAGCGCGCGTTGCGATTTCAGCGCCAGCACGTGGCTGTCGGCCGCCAGCCGCGCCCACTGCTGGCGCACCGCGGCCGAAGACGCCGGCACCTGGCCATGGGCGTCGGCGCGCAGCGCCAGTTCGCGCACCTGGCTCAGTTCCTGCGCGAATCGCACCAGCCGCGGGATGAAGTAAGTGCCGCGCTCGAAACTGGCCGCGGCCATGGCGATCTTCCAGCCCTGGTTCGGCTCGCCCAGCAGGCCGTCCTCGGGCACGAACACGTCCTCGAAGAACACCTCGCAGAATTCGGCCTCGCCCGTGATCTGGCGGATGGGCTCGACCCGCACGCCGGGGCTGCGCATATCCACCAGCAGGAAACTCAGGCCCCTGTGCTTGGCCGCCTGCGGATCGGTGCGCGCCAGCACGAAGCACCACTGCGCGCGGTCGGCGAACGAGGTCCAGATCTTGTGGCCATTCAAGCGGTAGCCGCCGGGCGCGGCCTCCGCCCGCGTGCGCACCGACGCCAGGTCGGAGCCGGCGCCCGGCTCCGAATAGCCCTGGCACCAGACTTCGCGGTTCGACAGGATGCCGGGCAGGAAACGGCGCTTCTGCGCCTCGCTGCCGAAATGCAGCAGGGTCGGCGCCAGGATGCCGTGTCCGATCAGGTTCACACCCAGCGGCGCGCCGCAGCGCGCGTGCTCTTCGTGGAACACCGCCTGCCGCGACAGCGGCAGGGCGCGGCCCCCGTGCTCCTTGGGCCAGCCCAGCCCGGACCAGCCGTTGGCGCACAAGGTGTCTTCCCACGCGCGCCTGAAATCCAGGCTGCGCGGATCCGCCCCACCCGGCCAGTCCTGCGCGAAACGGGCGTAGGCCGATGCCAGCCAGCCGCGCAGGTCCAGGCGGAACGCCTCATCTTCCCGCGCGGCGCTTTCCAACTGCGTCATGCCATTACTCCAGGCGGATATTCGAATCGCGCGCGACCTTGGCCCAGGTGCTCACGTCCTGGCGGATGAAAGCGGCGAAGGTCTTGGGATCGCTGCCGATGATGTCCAGTCCCAGGCCCGTGAACTGCGCCTTGACGTCGGGCTGTTGCAGGATCTGCGCCAGATTGCTGTAGATCTTGTCCACCACCGGCTGCGGCGTGCGCGCCGGCGCCACCAGGCCCAGCCACGGCATGGCCGAATAGCCCGGCAGGCCCGAGGCCGCCACGGTCGGCAGGTCCGGCACCGAGGCCGAAGGCTGGGCGGTGGTCACCGCCAGCACGCGCAGCTTGCCGTCCTTGACGAAGGGGCCGGACGAGGCCCAGGCGTCGAACATGACTTGCAGGCGGCCCGCCACCAGATCGTTGAGCGCCGGCGCGCTGCCCTTGTACGGGATGTGCGTCATCTGCACGCCCGCCATGCTGTTGAAGAGTTCGGCCTCCAGATGGGTCGAACTGCCCGTGCCGACCGAGCCGTAGCTGACCTTGCCCGGATTCGCCTTCAGGTAGGCGATCAGCTCGCCCACGTTCTTGGCCGGCACCGAGGGATGCACCTCCAGCACGTGCACCACCGAGGCCACCTGGCTGATGGGCGCGAAGTCCTTGATCGGGTCGTAGTTCACCTTGGCGTAGATGCTGGGCGCGATGCCCAGCGACGAGGCCGCCATCAGCAAGGTATAGCCGTCGGGTTCGGCGCGCGACACGTAGTCGGACGCGATCATGGTGCCGCCGCCCGGCTTGTTCTCCACGATCACCGGCTGGCCCAGCTTGCCGCTGAGCTTTTCCGCCAGCAGGCGGCTCATGATGTCGGTCGCGCCGCCTGGCGAGAACGGCACCACGATGCGTATCGGGCGGTTGGGATAGCTGTCCTGGGCCATGGTCTGGCCCGTGACGCCGATGCAAGCCAGCGCGACGCCGGCCAATAGTTTCTTCATCATGCTTGTCTCCTCCTGGGGTGCATTGCGCGCTTGGCGCTATGGGGTTGCGGGCAGGATCAGCGCGTCCAGTACCGCGACGCCCTGTCCGTCCTCTTTGATCAGCAATGGATTGACTTCGATTTCCGCCACATGCGCGGGCGCGGCAAGCAGGGCATTGCCCACCGCCACGATGCTTCTGCACGCCGCCGCCACGTCGGCTTGGGGCTTGCCGCGGTAGCCGTCCAGCAGCGCGTAGGCCTTGAGTTCCTGCAGCATTTGCAGCGCGATGTCCTCGTCCACCGGCAGCAGGCGATGGCTGGTGTCTTGGTACAGCTCGGTCAACACGCCGCCCAGGCCCACGGTCAGCACCGGACCGAAGACGGGATCGCGCGTGGCGCCGACGATGATCTCGGCCACGCCGCGTTCCATCTTCTGCACCATCGCGCCGTCGATGCGCGCGTCCGGCTGCGCCGCAGCCGCGGCACGCGTTACTTCGGCAAAGGCGCGGCGCACGGCCTCGTCGTCGGCCAGGTGCAGCGCCACGCCGCCCGCCTCGGTCTTGTGCGCGATGTCGGCGCTCAGGATCTTCAGCGCCACCGGATAACCGGCTGCACGCGCTTGCGCGACGGCTTCGTCCGCATTGACGGCCGCGCCCACGCGCGCTTGCGGCAAGCCAAAAGCGGCCACGTATTCGCGCGCGTCGGTTTCATTGCAGGGCAAGGCCGGAACCGCGGCCGCGGCCAGGTCCGGCGCCGCCGCGATGCGCTTGGCGCCGCGCGCCTCGCACCACAGCAGATAAGGCGCCAGGGCGGCGACCGCCATGCCCAGGTCTTCGAACACGGCCACTTCGGCTTCGCGCAGGGCGGCCCGGCTCTGGGCCAGACCGGTATCGATGGCGACGAACAGCCGTTGATGCCGGCGCGACACATCCGTCAGCGCGTCGGCCATGCGGTCCAGCATATAGCCGGGCGCGTACACGACCACCGCGTCGATCGCGTCGGTCGTGGCCAGCGCCTCCAGCACGGTATGCACGAAAGCCGGATCGTTGACCACGTTGCCGGTGACGTCCACCGGATTGCCGACCATGCCGTAATCGGGAATGCCGCCGCGCAGCACCGCCTGCAGGTCGGGCGGCAGGTCAGGCAGGTCCAACCCCGCGCCGATGAACTTGTCCGCCAGGATCGCGCCCAGCGCGCCCGACATGGTCAGCACCGCGACGCGCTTGCCCGCCGTGCGGTGCCGCAGCGTGGCCAGGCTGGCCAGGTGCGCCATCTGCGCGAAATCGTTGGCCTCGATCACATTCAGCTGACGGAACGCCGCGCCGTACACGCGCCGGTCGCCGGCCAGCGCCGAGGTATGCGACTGCACCGCCTGCGCACCCTTGTCCGTGGTGCCGGCCTTCAGTGCAATCAGCAACTTGCCCTGGCGCTCCAGTTCGCGGCAGGCGCGTATGAAGCGTTCGCCGTCGCGCAGCTGCTCGATGTAGCCCAGCACGATTTCCGTCTGCGGATCCGCCGCCAGGTACTCCAGGTACTGCGAGAAATCCAGGCAGGCTTCGTTGCCGGTATTGATGAAGTGGGAGAACGGCAGGTCCAGCCGGCGCGCGATCGCGTAGACCGCCGCGCATACGTTGCCGCTCTGCGTCAACAGGCTGACCTTGCCCGGCCCCGTCTGCGCCGGCGCGGTCTTGAAGACCGAGGCGAAGGCCGTGTGGGCCTGCGTGTTCAGGTTGGCGAATCCCATGCAGTTGGGGCCGGCCACGGCCATGCCGCTTGCGGCCACGAAGGCCTCCAGCTCGTCCTGCAGGCGCGCGCCCTCGCCGCCCGCTTCGGCGAAGCCCGCAGCGTAGACGATGGCGGCGCGCACGCCCTTGGCGTGGCAGCGGCGCAGCATGGGAGTGACGTCCGCAGCCCCGATGGCCAGCACCGCCAGGTCCACGGGTTCGGGCACGGATTCGATATCCGGCCAGCAGCGGCGGCCGAACACTTCCTGGTACTTGGGATTGACGGGATAGATGCCGCCCGCGTAGCCGAAGCGCGTCAGCAGTTCCAGCGGCATGCCGCCGATGCGCCCGGCGTTGGCGCTGGCGCCGATCATCGCGATGGAGCGCGGATTGAGCAAAGGGTCCAGAGACGGGGTCATGCTGCCTCGCCCTTCTTATTGCGCTGGATGGCCTGCGCCAATCCGCGTTCGCGCACGGCCTGGAATTCCTCGCTCAGATGCGACAGCTGGTGCGTGTCGAAATGCGCCGACAAGGCCGTGCGGAAACCCTGCGCGTCGGCCGTGCGGTTCAGCGAACGCTTGATCAGGCGCAGGCCAAAGGGCGGCGCCTGCGCGATGCGCTGCGCCAGCGCCAGGGTCGCGGCGTCCAGCTCGGCTTCGGGTACCACGCGGTTCACCATACCGATGCGCAGGGCTTCCTGGGCGTCCACCTTTTCGCCGGTGTAGAGCATTTCCTTGGCCTTGCGCAGGCCCATGACCCACGGATGAATCAGCACCTCGGTCGCGGCCGCCGCCAGCGTGTGGCCCACCGGATCGGAAAAATACGCGGTGTCCGAACACACCACCAGGTCGCACATATTGGCGATCATGAAGCCGCCCGCCACGCAGGCGCCCTGCACCTGGGCCACCGTCGGCTTGGGAAAGTCCCAGATGCGCAAGCAGTAGCCGTAGTAGCGGCGCGACTCGTACTCCCAGCGCTCTTCCACCGTGAAATCGGCGCGCTTGGCCTGCGCTTCCTTCAGGTCGTGGCCGGCGGAGAAGTGCGCGCCGCGGCCGGCCAGCACCACGACCCGCACCGAGTCGTCCTGTTCGGCGCGCGTCAGCGCGTCGTCCAGTTCATCCAGCATCTGCTGGCTTTGGGCGTTGCGCGCGGATTCGCGCGCCAGGCTGATGCGGCATACCGAGTCGTGCCGCTCGACGGCCAGGGTGGCGTATTCCATGGTCTCCTCGTCCTTGTTCTGCCGCGCCTTGAAAGGCGGCGCGGTCGACTGGATTGAATTAACGCACTCGGAATCCTAAAATACAAAATATTCAACCACTATTTCCCACATTATGAACAACAGCGGTTCCACAGGCGGTACCCAGAGCATGCGACGCGCCCTGGGCCTGCTGCGCGTGCTGGCGCAGCATCAGGAAGAAGGCATAGACCTGCAAGGCGTGATGGCCGAGGCCGGGCTGGAGCGCTCCACCGCGCACCGGCTGCTCAGCTGCCTGCTGGAGGAACAGTTCGCCGAACGCGACGCCCAGACCCGCCGCTACCGCCTGGGGGTCGATTCCATGCAATTGGGATTCGCGGCGTTGCGGCGCACGCCCTTGCTGGACGCGCTGCGTCCGTTCGCGCAAAAGCTGGCGCGCCTGTCGGGCGACACGGTGTTCCTGGTGATACGCCAGGGCGACTACGCCCTCTGCCTGCTGCGCGAGGCCGGCTCATTCCCCGTGAAGGTATTCACCATCGACCAGGGCGAGCGGCGCCTGCTGGGCGTGGGCGCGGGCGGACTGGCATTGCTGGCCACCTTGCCCGACGAGGAAATCGCCGCGCTGTATGCGCGGCATTCCGCCGCCTATGCGCAAATCGGCGCGTCCAGCGCCGCCTTGATGAAATCGGTAAGGCAGGCGCGCACCGCGGGCTATTCGGAAATCGTGGACACCATCACGCCTGGCGTCTCGGGCGTGGGCGTGGCGTTCCGGGTGTCGGAACTGACCTGGGTGGCTTTCAGCTTCGGCGCGATCAGCAGCCGGCTGGACGCGCCGCGGCGGGCGCAGATGGGCGCGCTGCTGCGCGCCGAATGCGAGGCGTGGGCCCAGGATTACCTGGAAAAATAGAGGCCCCACGCTGCGCGAACTTGCTGCCCCAAAAGGGGGCAGCCCAACGGCGGAGCGGCCTCCGCGCTAGCGTGCCGCCGCCCCCCTTAGTGCGTCAGATCCGTTCGAAAATGGCGGCAATGCCCTGGCCGCCGCCGATGCACATGGTCACCAGCGCGTAGCGTCCACCCACGCGCTGCAGTTCGTGCAGCGCTTTGACGGTGATGATGGCGCCGGTGGCGCCGATGGGGTGGCCCAGGCCGATGCCGCTGCCGTTGGGGTTCACCTTGGCCGGATCCAGCTTCAATTCGCGCGACACCGCGCAGGCCTGCGCCGCGAACGCTTCGTTGGCTTCGATCACGTCCAGCTGATCCACCGTCAGGCCGGCGCGCTTGAGCGCGGCTTGCGTGGCCGGCACCGGACCGATGCCCATGATGTTGGGGTCCACGCCGGCGTGGGCGTAGGCCACCAGGCGGGCCAGCGGCTTGATGCCGCGCTTGGCCGCGACCGAGGCGTTCATCAGCACCACGGCGCCGGCGCCGTCGTTCAGGCCCGAAGCGTTGCCCGCGGTGACCGTGCCGTTTTCCTTCTGGAACACCGGTTTCAGCGTCGACAGGTTTTCCGCCGTGACATCGCGGCGCACGTGCTCGTCGGTGTCGAACACCACTTCGCCTTTGCGCGACTTCATCACCACCGGCACGATCTGGTCGCGGAAGTAACCCGCGTCGATGGCGGCCGCGGCGCGGCGATGCGATTCCGCGGCCACGGCGTCCTGGTCCTGGCGGCTGATGCCGAACTTGGCCGCCACGTTCTCGGCGGTCACGCCCATGTGCATGCGGCCGAACGGATCCGACAAGGCACCGGTCATCATGTCCAGCATGACGCTGTCGCCCATGCGCGCGCCCCAACGCTGCGCCGGCGCGATGTACGGCGCGCGGCTCATGCTTTCGGCGCCCGCGCCGATGGCGATTTCAGCATCGCCCAACATGATGGTCTGCGCGGCGGACACGATGGCCTGCAGGCCCGAACCGCACAGGCGGTTGACGTTGAAGGCGGGGGTTTCCTTGGCGATGCCGGCGTTCATGGCCGCCACGCGCGACAAGTACATATCGCGGGGCTCGGTGTTGATGACGTGGCCCACCGCGACGTGGCCAACCTCATCGCCCTTGACGGCGGCGCGTTCCAGCGCGGCCTTGATGACGGTAGCGCCCAGGTCGCAGGGCGGCACGTCTTTCAGCGCGCCCCCGAAATCGCCAATGGCGGTGCGGACGGCAGAAGCGACGATGACTTCATTCATGGTGTTTCCTCCTTGTAATGCGTTCCATCATACCGCCGCCGCCCGGCCGCCGCCTCATCCCCAAGGCTTGCGCGCGGCGCGCAAGGCGCCATCGCCCGATAGCGAAGGGATAGCACCAATGCCCGGATCGATACGGAAGTCATATCATCCACGCCAACCGCCTTTCGGAGCGCCCTCATGGATTTCCGCCATCTGCAGCAGTTCCTGGTCCTGGCCGAAACGCTGAACTTCCACCGCGCGGCCGAAAAGCTGCACATGTCGCAGCCACCGCTTTCGGTCTCGATACGCAAGCTCGAGGAGATGGTGGGCGTGCCGCTGTTCCAACGCGGCCGCCAGGGCGTGAAGCTCACCGAAGCCGGCCTCGCGGCGCTGGACGAAGCCCGCCGCGCCCTGTTCCACGCCGAGCAATTCCGGCAGGCCGCTCGCGCGGGCGCCGCGGGCGAAGGCGGCACCGTGCGCATCGGCTTCGTCGGCTCCGCCACCCACGGCGTGCTGCCGCGCATCCTGCCGCCGTTCCGGCAACGCTATCCTGGCGTCACCGTGGTGCTGCGCGAAGCCACCTCGATACGCATCATGCAGGAACTCGAGGAAGACACGCTGGAGGTCGGCATCGTGCGCGTGCCGGTGGCGATGGGCTCGAACGTGCGCCTGGCGCCGCTCACGACCGAGAACTTCGCGCTGGCCGTGCCCAAGACGCATCCGCTGGCGCGGCGCGGCCGCATCCGCCTGGCGGACCTGGCGGACGAACCCTTCATCATGTACACCGCCAGCGAAGCCGCCGGCCTGCGCATGGCCGCCATCAACGCCTGCCAGCTGCGCGGCTTCACGCCCCGCATCACGCAGGAAGCGGTGCAGGTGCAGACGCTGCTCAGCCTGGTGGAAAGCGGCCTGGGCGTGGCGCTGGTGCCAGCCGGAGGCCGGCGCCTGCCCGGCACCAACGTGGTCTACAAGACGCTGGCCGATTTTCCGGCCGATGCGTCGATCGGCATTTCCCTGGCGTGGAATCCCGCCACCGAGCGCAGCGCCACGCGCAATCTGCGCGAAATGGCCAGCCAGGCGTTCCGCGACAAGACCGCGAGATAGGCGGGCCGCTTGCGGCAACACGGCCGCCAGGCTTAGGATGGAGCATGGGTTTTATCCTCACCAGCGATCCGGGAGCGCATCGTGAAGACAGTTGCTGAGATACTCAGGGAAAAAGCCAACCATTCCGTCGTGACGGTTTCGCCCGACGCGTCGGTGTTCGAAGCCGTCAAGATCATGGCGGAACGCAGCATCGGGGCGGTGGTGGTGGTCCAGGGCGATGCCGTGCTGGGCATGCTGACCGAGCGCGACTACGCTCGCAAGATCGTGCTGCAGGACCGCTCGTCGCGCACCACGAAGGTGCGGGACATCATGACCGAATCCGTGTACTACGTCGGCCGCGCGGACACCCGCGAGCACTGTATGGCAATGATGACGGAACGCCACTTCCGTCATCTCCCTGTCATCGAGGACGGCAAGCTGATCGGCCTGCTTTCCATCGGCGACCTGGTCAAGGACGTCATGAGCGAACAGAAGTTCATCATCCACGAACTCGAACGCTACATCACCGGCGAACGCGGCTGACGCCGCGTCCCGCGCGCAACGGGACTCGCGGCTAGCCGGCAGCGAGCGCCCTGAACGCCGGCACGATCAGTCCCATGCCGGCCGCCAGCAGCAGCACGAACACCATGCGCTTGACGGTCTTCATCGAGCCGGCCGTGCTGTAGCGGCGCGCCACCCAGGTCACGCCGATCACGACCGGCAGCGCCAGCAGGCTCAACCAGAACGACGAGGCCATGAAGGCGCCCTGCCCGGTCACCAGCGCCAGCCGCACCACGGCGTTCAGCGAAAACAGGATCAGCAGGCTGTTGCGGATGGCCGCCAGCGGCAAAGGCTGGCGGTACAGGTGATAGACCATGGGCGGCCCGGCGCTGGAAAACAATCCTCCCAGCACGCCCGACACGGCCCCGAAGAACACGAACGATCCGCGCGAGGACACGCTGGCCAGCGGCTGTGCCCGCGCCACCAGCAGCACCGCGCAGCCGAGGATCGTGCAGCCCAGCAGCAACTGCAGCAATACGCTCATGGATCCGCTGATCCAGGCCAGCGCGGCAACGCCCGCCCCGACGCCGATCAGGCTGCTGGCCATGGCGGGCCGCATCAGCGACCAGTTCACCTGGGGCTTGGCCCGCGCCAGCGTCACGGCCGCATTCACCAGCGACAGCACGCTGACCACGTTGGCCACTTCGGACACGGACGCCAGCTGGAACACGCCCGACAGGCCCAACAGCACCAGCCCGAAGGCGAAGCCCGTCATGGTCTGCGCATAGGTGGCGAGCGCCACGCAAGCGAGGAACAGCAAATATTGGGAAATGCTCATGCTAGTGGGTAGAGCCTGACCTGCCTCGGCTCTGCCCGGAGCGGCGCGTTGCGCGGCGCGGGAGCGGATCGACGGGGTACAGCGTAAGGGGTCTGCTTGGGATCTGTTTTTTCGCCGGCGATCATAGCACCGGGAGGCCCGCTCACACACTTTGTCACAAATGGATGCGCTCGTGCACCATGCCCCGGGTGACGTGCCGCTATCCTTGCCGCCCTGTGAATCCCTTGCGCCTTTGCTCCCGCCGCGGCCCCCGCCGCGCCGCCTGAGTGCGGCGCGCATGCCCGCAAGAATGACGCCCAAACAGACCACGATCAACACGGTAACGCTGACCTGCTCGACCTGCGGCAGCGCCCAATTCACCAAGCTGGACACCAACGAATACCGCTGCAGCCATTGCCACGCGGTCACGCTGGTCGAAGACAACGTCGCGCAAAGGCTGGAGAAAATCCTGCGCGGGATGCAGCAGCCGGCTCCGAAGCCGCAGCTCGGTCCGCGCGCCATCGCGGCGATCGCGGTCGCCGTGGCCGCCGTGTTCGTGGTTCCGCTGGTCGCCTCCATGCTCGGGTCCAAGCCAACCGTCACGCGGCAGCCGCCGGCGCCGCCACCCATCGACGCCGCGCTGGTCAAGCTGACCGACGTGCAGGAAATCCGCGTCCGCGACCGCACCCAACTGGTCATGATCATGCGCAACGAGACCGGCAAGAAGATCGACGTGCCGCGCGTCACGGCCTCGTTCTTCCAGGGCGAGCTGTCGCTGCCGTCGAACTCCGGTTCGGCGCCGGCGCGCTCACTGCAGCCGGGCGAATACACGCCCGTCACGATCTCCACGCCCAGCCAGGCCTACAGCCGCTACACGCTGCAGGTCTCGCAGCCGAGGCTGGCGCGGGACCGGAACAACGAGGTGGCCGCCAGCAAGGTGCAGCTGGTGCGCAACGATGGCGCCTACCGCCTGGTCGGCCTCCTGAAGAACAACGGCGCCAACGAGGCCAACAGCAGCCAGATCACGGTGATGCTGTACGGCGAGGACGGCAAGCTGATCGGCACCGGCAACGGCTACGGCGCCGCCAGCCCGTTGGCGCCGAACGCGCTGACCTCCTTCGACGTGCGCTGCGAGATGCTGGCCGAAGGCCCGGTCGCGTCCTATGACTACATGGTGCAGAGCGAAAACCCGGCCGTCTCTCCGGCCGCTCCCAAGGAAGAAACGCCGCCCAGCCGCATCGTGCGCGTCAGCCCGGCCGACCTGCGGGTCATCGAACACGTGCGCCTGAGCACCGAGGAACTGCTGGATCCGGGCTTCGCCCTGTTCGACGCCAGCGCGCTCAAGCTGTCGGCTCCGCGTCGCCTGCTTGACGAGATCGAGCGCCCGGTCATGTATGCCGAGCTGGTCAACACCAGCGACCAGTACGTGGTCCTGTCGCCCAAGGCGGACATCTCGCTGTTCGACGGTTCCCGCCGGTTGGACGTGCGCCAGAGCTGGAGCCTGCCGGCGCGCCTGTACCCCGGAGAAAGGGTGCCCGTGGCGCTGACCGGACGCATCGACCGCTACACCGAGGTCAAGACCGACTGGCTGCCCGCCAAGCGCGCCGCCCTGCCCGGCCCCCGCCCCAAGCTGGCGATCACGGTCGAGAACACCGAGGCCCAGGTCGGCACCGGCACCCTGAACTTCACCCACCGCTTCCGCTACAAGTACGTGACCGTGCATGGACGCGTGCGTAACGACAGCCAGGCCGAAGTGGAAAACGTCAGAGTCTGGGTCAGCCTGTACGACGCCGAGGACAAGCTCACCGGCGCGGTCTACCAGGAACTGCGGCTGCCCAAGCTCAAGCCAGAGGAAAGCGCGCCGTTCCAGGTGGACGT
>NZ_JADIJM010000033.1:0-66145 GCF_017355315.1 Achromobacter sp. SD115
GGGTTGCTGCTCCCCTTGGGAGCGATGGCCAGTCCCGCGGGCGACGCCTTGCGGCGCTTGCTGGGCGACGACTGGGTCACGCGCGACACCAGCCTGGAAGACCTGGGCATCCGCGAGCCCGTGGTGCTGAGCAATAGCGACGCGCGCCAGGAGTTCTACCTGCCGGTCCCCCGCGGCGTGCCGATAGCCGATGCCACGCTGGACTTCGACGCGCGCTACATCAAGGGCGAACCGGGCCGCGCCAGCATGGTGCTGTGGGTGGACGGCGTGCCGCAGACCGCGCAGCGCGTCGCCGACGGCGAGGGATCGGCCACGCGCAAGCTGAACGTGGAACAGCGCGTGCGCGACACGGGCTTCGTGCGCCTGGCGGTGGACTGGCAGTCGGAGATCGCGCAGCGCCAGTGCGAGAGCAACCGCGCCACCGCCAACGCCCTGATGATTTCGCCGCGCACGCGCCTGAGCTACCGCTACGACGCCTCGGCCATCGGCAGCCTGGACGAGGCCTGGAGCGCCTTGCCCGGCAAGCCCGTGCTGATGGTGGCGGGCGCCAAGCTCGACCAGCAGGCGTTCGACAGCGCCTGGCGCATGGGCGTGGCGATGGAGCGCAGCGGCAAGCGGGTCGCGGTGCGCGCCTTCCCGGCCGTGGGCGACGAGATCGACACCCGCGGCCTGCAGGCGCCGAACGGACTTGGGCAAGTGCCTGCGTTCGCGGCCCTGGCGGGCAATGACAAGCACAAGCTGGCCAGCCCCGCCGAGATCGGCGCGCTGCTGGTGATGGGCGCCCCCGCGGTCAGCGGCGACGTGGTGATCGCGGACGCCGCGCTGCGCGCCCGCTACAGCGAGGCGCTGGACGCCCTGCAGGCGCAATTGGCGCAGGACGCCGACGCCGCGGAGGCCTTCAAGGCATGGCGCCAGCGGCGCATGCCGCTGGCCGGCCAGGACCTGCCATCCAAGGAGATCCGCCTGGCGCCGCTGGGCCGTCAGGCGGTGATCGCGGTGGCCGCCGATGCCGGCGCGCAGGGCGCGGGCGCCTTCGACACGGCCTGGCGCCGCATCCTGGTCACGCGCCAGGCGCAGGTCAAGGCGGCCGAGCCGCCGCAAGCCTCGGCCGCGGACGGCATGCGCCTGACGGCGCTGGGCGGATCGTCGGCCAGCTTCGACGTGGTCGCGCGCGGCGACTGGAACGCCACGTTCGCGCTGGCCGCCGTTTCCGCGGACGGCAGCATGCCGGACGAACTGGTCATGGACCTGGCCGCCGCGCCCGGCGCCTCCGCGACCCGCCCGGTCGCCTCGGTGTTCTGGAACGGCATTCTGCTGGCTGCCAAGCAGATGGACGCCGACGGCCATCCCGAGCGCCTGACGGCGCGCGTGCCCGGCTACGCCCTGGGCCTGAACAACGCGGTGCGCGTCACCTTCCAGCGCCAACCGGTATCGGTGGACTGCAACGAAATCCCGCAAGGCTATCCGGTGAATGTGCTGCCCACCAGCTATGTGAAGCCGGGCCGCGCGCAGCCCGACGGCACCTTCGTCGGGCTGTTGCCGCTGCTGGCCGGCAGTCCTCAGCTGCTGGTCCCCGACACCTATCTGGCCGACGCGCCCGCCAGCCTGCAACGCGTCATCGGCATCGCCACGGCCAGCGGCCTGTCGGCCACGCGCGCGACGTTGTCGCTCACGCCGGCGGGCCAGACGGCCAAGCCCGGCGGCCCATTCGTCGCGATGGAAGTCGCCGTGGACGGCGCCAAGCCCATGGTCAAGGTCACGGACCGCAAGCAGCTGACGGTGGACGGCAAGAGCGCGCCCTGGCTGGACATTTCCGGGCTGGAAAATCTGAGTACAGCCGAAGTGGTGCGCGCGGGCGGCCAGGACGGCCTGCTGTGGCACGCGCTGGGGCAGCGCCCGGCCATGCCGCAGACGCCCTTCGTGCTGAACCGCGGCAACATCGCCATCATCGGCGCGGCGGGGCCGCTGGCCTGGATCGACAGCGCCAACCCCGCCGCCGGCCAGCCGCCGGGCGCGGGCGCGAGCGCCTTCTTCGAGTGGCGCAACTACCTGTCGTGGAGCGTGCCGGCCCTAAGCGTGGGCCTGTTGATCCTGCTCCTGATCCTGATCGCCGCCTTGCGCGTCAGCCGCAGGAAGAACAAGGACAGCAAGTAATCCGGAGGCGCCATGTCCTCGCTTTACTGGCCCTACCTCATCGCCGACTACTACCGCGGCCTGGAGATCGTGACGGCGGTGGTCGGCGTCATCATCCTGCTGTCCAGCCTGGATGACCTGTTCATCGACGGCTGGTTCTGGCTGCGCGAACTGCGCCGCGGACTGACGGTCAAGCGCCAGTATGCAGCGCTGACCGCGGAACAGCTGCGCGCCAAGCAGGAACAGCCGCTGGCGATCATGGTGCCGGCCTGGCTGGAGTACGACGTGATCGCGCCCATGCTGGAAAACATGGTGTCGACGCTGGAATACAAGAACTACACGATCTTCGCCGGCACCTACCAGAACGACGAGCGCACCATCAAGGAAGTAGAGCGCATGCGGCGCCGCTACCGCCAGCTGATACGCGTGGAAGTGCCGCACGACGGACCGACCTGCAAGGCCGACTGCCTGAACTGGATCGTGCAGGCCATCTTCGCGCAGAACGCGCTGCAGCCCGAGCCCTACGCCGGCGTGATCCTGCACGACAGCGAAGACGTGCTGCACCCGCTGGAACTGAAGTACTACAACTACCTGCTGCCGCGCATCGACTTCATCCAGTTGCCGGTGACCTCGCTGGAACGGGAATGGCATGAGCTGGTCGCCGGCACCTATATGGACGAATTCGCCGAGTGGCACACCAAGGACCTGGTCGTGCGCGAAAGCCTGTCCAGAATGGTGCCGTCGGCTGGCGTGGGCACCTGCTTCTCGCGCCATGCCTTGGAGGTGCTGGCGGCGGAGACGAACAACCAGCCCTTCAATACCGACACGCTGACCGAGGATTACGACATCGGCGCGCGGCTGGCCCAGCGCGGCATGCGCCAGATCTTCGGCAAATTCGAGGTCGAGTACGTGACCCGCCGCCGCGCCTGGTTCGGCCTGGGGCGGGAGAAAGTCTCGGCCATCAAGATGCCGCTGGGGGTGCGCGAGTACTTCCCCAATACCTTCCGCACCGCTTACCGGCAAAAGGCCCGCTGGACGCTGGGCATCGGCCTGCAAGGCTGGCAGCAGGTGGGATGGACGGGGTCGCTGGCGACCAAGTATCTGCTGTTCCGCGACCGCAAGGGCCTGTTCACCTCGTTCATCGCGATCCTGGCCTATCTGCTGCTGGCCAACTTCTTCCTCTTCTACCTGGCCGACCGTTTCGGCTGGTGGAAGGTCTATTACCCCTCGTACTTCCGCCCTGGCGGCTGGCTGGTGACGCTGATGTGGCTGAACGCAGGGGCGCTGCTGCTGCGTGTGGTGCAGCGCGCGTACTTCGTCGGCCGCATGTACGGTTGGGAACACGCGCTGCTGTCCATGCCGCGCATGATCGTCGGCAACTTCATCAACGCCATGGCGGCGGCGCGCGCTTGGCGCCTGTTCATCGGCCACCTGATCACAGGCAAGCGGCTGGCCTGGGACAAGACCATGCATGACTTCCCGTCCACCGATCAGTTGGCGCAGCAACGCCAGCGCCTGGGCGACCTGCTGCTGTCCTGGCAGGCGATCGACCACCAGATGCTGGAGCAGGCGCTGGAGATCCAGGCGCGCGAGAAGCGGCCGCTGGGCGAAATCCTGATGGAGCGGGGCTGGCTCGACGAAAAGACCTTGCATGAAGCGCTGTCGTTCCAGCAAGGCGCCCCGACGCAAACCGAGCACCCCGCCGACCCGCTATCGCACAGGCCCTCTCCTCCATGACCGTTATTTCCCGTTCGCTGGCTTTCACCGCCATGCTGCTGTGCACGGCGGCGGCTCCCGAAGCCGCCGCGCAACCTGCCGCCGCAGCCGAACGTCCGCTGGAAGGCGACGCCTACCAACTGGCCGACCAGGCCTACAAGCAATACGACGCCGGCCATTACGAAACCGCCCAGGTCATGGCGGAAACCGCGATCCGCCTGCGGCCGGATGTGGCCCGCCTGCGTCTGCTGCTGGTGTACGCCCTGGAAAAACAGGGCAAGCGCCAGGAGGCCGCGCGCGCGGCCGACGCTGCCATCGCCGACGGTTTGGGCACGCCTGAGCTGCGCCAGGCCAAGGCCAACCTGCAGCGTCCGCCCGCCGTGGCAGCAACGCCCGCGCAACCCGCGGCGCAAACGCCGACACAGACGCAGGTTCAGGCGCAAGCATCGCCCCCCGTCCGCAAGCCCGCCCCGCAGACGCCGTACCAGCGCGCTTACCCCGTGGCGGCACGCGCCTATGCGGACTATGGACGCCAGGACTACGCAGCCGCCGCCGCGGGCGCCGAGCGCGCCTTCCGCGCCGTGCCCAGGCAGGGCGAATGGGCCTTGCTGTGGGTGGAATCGCTAGGCGCGCAGCATCGCTACGAAGCCGCCAGCCAGGCCGTCGACACGGCGCTGGCGCTAGGCGCGCCCAACAAGGCCGCGCTGCAGGCCAGGCAACAGGCCTTCCAGAAACAGATCGCTGCGAACCAGGCGCCCGCCCTGCCGGCTCCGGGCAGCGCGGCCGCCACGGGCGCCTACGCCGCCTACGACAAGGGCGCCTACCAGGAAGCCATCGTCCTGGCCCGCCAGGCCGTGGCCGAAGCGCCCGACAACGAAAGCTATGCCCAGCTGCTGACGACCACGCTGGCCGCGGGCACCAAGACGCAAGCCGCCGAAGCGGAAGCGCGCTTGAGCGACGCCATCGCCCGCCAGCCTGACTCGGCCCAGTTGCTGGCGCAGCGCGGCTACGCGCGCCAACGCCTGGGCCAGCCCGCAGGGGCGGTATCGGACTTCGCGGCGGCGCGCGCGACCGGCCAGGCGCCGCCGCGCCTGATCCTGGACCAGGCCTATGCGCAATCCGCGATGGGCGACAACCGCGCCGCCACCGACTCGCTCAAGCAGGCCATCGACATGGACGATGCCGGCCAACTGGGCCTGACGCCGCTGGAACGCTACAACACGCGCAGCGGCGTCGCCGCGCTGTCGCGCGAATGGGGCGGCTCGTTCTCGGCGTCCTACCGCGGCGCGCGTCCCGCCAGTTCCAGCCTGGGCGGCGCCGCCATCAACACCCCTGGCGACGTGGTATTCAGCACTGCTGAAATCTTCTGGCGTCCGCCACAGCTGAACAACCGCTGGGGCATGCTGGAAGCCTATGCGCGCAGCTCCAACACGCTGTACGACAGCGGCAGCACCTACGAGTCGCGCAGGAACGTCGACCCCTGCACCGGCGCAAGCACGCCGGATGAACGCTCCAACGAAGAACGCTTCCGCAACAACAGCAGCTCCTCCGGCATCCCCAGCACCATAGGTGCGCTGGGCCTGCGCTATCTGCTGGCCGATACCGGCGTGACCTTCGGCATCGAACGCCGCTTCTTCCTGGGATCCGCCACCCGCCAGGGCTACGCCTACCCGGAATCCAGCGCGGTGCAGTGCGCCGCGCAGCAAGCCTTCCACAACGCCTATCCCAACCTGCAGGACCAGAGCGCGGTCGCGCGCTACAAGCTCAACGGCAACGCCGGAGGCTGGATGTCCTACGTCACCTACGGCTATTACCAGGGCCGCGAACTACGCGTGGACGCGCCGAGCTGGCTCACCATCGAAGGCTATGCGCAAGCCGGCTACGCCTGGGACGACAACAGCGCCCGCTACACGGCTTACTCGGTGGATTCCAAGGGCCAGCGCCAGCAGGATCTGGGCAGTTCCTCGGGCCGCCTCAAGCGTGACCAGGCCTTCCTCTCCGGCGAGCTGCGCGTGGGCCGCAGCTTCCGCGCCACCAGCATCAGCGACAAGCTGGTGCTGTTTCCGTATGCAGTCATCGGCGCGGACTGGCTGTGGCAGAAGAGCGTAGCCAAGCTCGACGACCTGCCCGGCTACGGCAGCCAGTCGGTGGTCCTGTCCGACCATGACACCTCGTGGTCATTGGGCGTGGGTCCCGGCTTCAATGTGCGCTACTGGTTCCGCGAAGACCACTACAACGCGCCGCGCTCCTACCTGGACTTCGGCGTCCAGTACCGCACCAGCATAGGCGGCGGCGAAAGCGACCGCGCCAAGGGCTGGTTCATGAACATGACGCTGTCGTACTGAGCGGCATCGCCATGGATACACCCTATTACATCAGTTCATAAGCCTATAACAATGAATCGGGCATAGTGCTCCGCGCCACGCCGGCAGCGCGATCGCCGCGCGTGCAACCCTCATCCTTCACCGCGTTGGAGATTGAATTGCCGATTATCAAACAAGCCCGTATCGCCCTGGCCGCCGCCGCCCTGACCCTGGCCAGCGGTGCCGCTCTCGCCCAGCAGGCCATGCCCCCGGGCCAGATGCCCAACCTGGCTGCGCTGAGCGGCCAGATGCATGCAGCCGCCGAGTATTGCGGCGCCTACTCGGCCGCGCAGCTCGAACAGATGAAGCAGCAGCAAAAGACCGCGACCAGCGCCCAAGGCATGTCGGGCGCGGACTTCGACACCGCCTTCTCGCAGTCGTACGGCCAGGCCAAGACGCAGCTGGGCGCGCTGAGCGCGGCCGACAAGGAAAAGACCTGCGCGCAGCTCAAGGCCATAGCCGCGGCGCAACAACCGCGCTAGCCCTTCCCCTTCCGGCCTGCGTATCGGCCGCCTAGAGCGGCCACTCCCGCCGCAGACGTTCGGCCTCGGGCGTAGGCCCGATCAGCCAGGGATCCGCCGCAAAGGCGACCACGCTTTGCGCGCGGTAGCGCCGCGCGATGCGCAACTGACGGCGCACGCGCGCGGCATCGGCGGAACGGGCATTGAACGTGGTGCCGTCCTGGCGTCCGGACGGCAGTTCCTCGAACAATTCGACGATCAGGTCGAACGGCGCGCGCCGCGCCAGCAGCATGCGGTGCAACGGCTCCAGCGCCTCATAGGCCGCCATGCCGGACACGCCTACCCCGTCCTGCAGCATGGGCCTCAGCCTGGCGGCGTCCAACAGTCCGCTCCACAGGTCGGCCAGGCTCAGCGTCCCCGGCAGTTTGCTGTGATAGGTGGATATGGCCGGCGCGCGCCCGGTCTGTTGCGCGAGCGGATCGGACAGCTCGCGCAGCCACTGCGCCAAGCGCGGCTGGCGGCCGGGCGCGGCCCAGCTGTGCTGCTCGATTTCATAAGGGATGTACCAGCCGCGGAACGCCGCAAGCCCGGTTGCGTCCGACGCCCGCGCATAGGCCAGCGCGTGTGCCTGCGCGGCCTGCAGAAAAGCGGCCAGCGCCGCGTCATCCGGGTTGCCCAGTTGCCGCCACCAGCGCTCGTCGTAGGGCAGGCCCAACTGCAGCCCCATGCCCAGGCGCTCCGCCTCGTCGAAGATCAGCGCCAGCGTGGGCGCGGGCAATAGCCAGGGCTGAGCCCCGCCGCTGGCCCCGACCCACTGGATGATGATCTCGCGGAATCCCAGCGCGTGCATGGCGGCGATGCGCTCGCGCCAGGCCTGCGGACTCAATTCCAGGTGGCTGGGCCACAGTTGCCAGAAGGTGCCTGGCACCGACCAGGCCGGCGCGCAGGCGGGCAGGCTGGCGGCCAGCGCCGCCACGCCCAGACCCTGCAACAGGCGCCGCCGGCCGGTGGAAGCAGGCGCTGACGCCTGCATGGGCTGCCTGGCGATAGGACTTAGCCTGCGCGGTTGCCGAAGATGCCCGACAAGGACGCCAGCAGGTCGGCCGGATTGAATTGCTGCTCTCCCTGCACTTCCCCGTTGGGAGTGGCCTTGTCCACCAACTGCGGCAGCAGCGAGGACAGCGAGCCGAGCACGGAATCCGTGTCCTGCCCGGTCTTGGCGGCCAGTTCGTTGACGACGCCGGGGTCCAGCACCGATCCGAGCTGGTCGGCGCTGACGGGCATGTTCTGGCCGGTACCCACCCACGAGGCCACGATCTCGTTCAAGCCGCCCTTCTGGAAGCTTGCGATCAGGCCGGACAGGCCGCCCGGGTACTTGTTCAGTTGCTCGATCAGCGCGGGCAGCAGCGAAGCCGAGCCCCCTTGCTGACCGCCGCCGGCCATCGAGGCCAAGGTATCCAATAGGCTCATCATCGTGCTCCTGAAAAATCGGAGAATCAGTATAGGCCCATGCCCGCCGCCCTGCCTGTCATCTGATGGATGACACCCGGCATCTTTGCAAAGCTTGTCGGTTGCGGCCGGTCAGTTTGCGCCCTTCCCTGCCTGCAAGGCTTGCAGCGACTTCAGGCCGGCGCGGCCGTCCGGTCGCAGGCCCAGCTCGCGCAGCACCGTCTGCAGGGCCTCGCGGGTGCGCTTGCCGATCATGCCATCGGGTTCGCCGATCTCATAGCCGCGGGCAATCAGCAGCCGCTGCAATTCGCGCCGCTGCGCCCGCGACAGGCCCGGGTCGTCGGTCGGCCAGGCTTGCGCCAGCGGCCCGCCGCCGCGCAGCCGGTCGGACAGGTGGGCGATGGCCAGCGCGTAGCTTTCGGCGGCGTTGTAGGAATACAGGGCGTCGAAATTGCGCGTAACCAGAAAGGCGGGACCGCCCCGGCCCGCCGGCAGCAGCAGGCCCGCCGGCGTGTCGCCCGCGGGCAGCGGCTGGCCGTCGGCCCGCGTGACCCCGCGCCCGGCCCAGTACGACATCGCGCGCTTGTTCTTGCGGCCCGCGCCCGAGGTATCCAGGCCCGCCGGCAGGCGGACTTCGTAGCCCCAATGCAGGGCGCTGTTCCAGCCCGCGCGCTTGAGGAAATTGGCCGTGGAGGCCAGCGCGTCCGGCACGCTATCGACCAGGTCGCGGCGGCCGTCGCCATCGAAATCCACCGCCAGGCGCAAGTAGGTCGAGGGCATGAACTGAGTCTGGCCGAAGGCGCCCGCCCACGAGCCGGTCAGGCGTTCGGGCGCGATGTGCTCGTCCTGGATGATCTTCAGGGTGGCAAAGAATTCGCCGCGGAAATAGGCCTGGCGCCGGCCAAAGCAGGACAGCGTGGACAACGAAGTAAGCAGGGGCCGGCCGCCCAGGGTACGGCCGTAATTGCTCTCCACGCCCCAGACCGCGGCGATGGTGGCCGCGTCCACGCCGTAGCGCGACGCGGCGCGCTCCAGGTCGGACTGCCAGCGCGCCATGCCGGCCTGGCCGTCGGCCACGCGCTCATCGTCGACCAGCGCCGCCATGTAGTCCCAGATCGGCGTCTTGAATTCCGGCTGGGCGTCCAGCAGATCCAGCACCGTCATGTCGGGCGCGAGCCCCGCGGTTTGTGTATCGAACGTGGCGCCCGACACGCCGGCCTTGAGCGCCGGACCGCGCAATTGCGCCAGGCAGGCCGCGAACGCGTCGGCGGCGTAAGCCGTGGGCGCCGCCAATGAGATGAAAGCGCTGCCGGCCAGGGCGCAGCTCAGCGCGCGCAGCGGGCGGGTCCGCGAGGTCTTGATGGAGTTGTCGATGCTCATGTCGTCCAGTCAACCGGCCTGCAATGCGGCAAGCTCGGCGTCGTCGAATCCGGCGGCGCGGCGCGCCTCCAGGTTGAAGGGGCCGCGCAGGCGGGGCGCGTCGTAGCGCTGCGCCAGTTCGGCATAACAGGCCACGGGGTCCTTGCCCGCCTGCGCGCACAGGTGCTTGTACCAATGATTGCCGATGGCCACGTGGCCGATCTCGTCGGCCAGGATGATGTCGACGATGGCCGCGCTGTCCGCGTCCCCCGCGCCCGCCAGCTTGGCGCGGATTGCGGGAGAAGCATCCAGGCCGCGCGCTTCCAGGGTGCGCGGCACCAGCGCCAGGCGCGCCAGCAGGTCTGCCTGCGTGCGTTGCGCCATGTCCCACAGGCCGTTGTGGGCGGGAAAGTCGCCATAGGCGTGGCCCATGGCAGCCAGGCGCTGCCTGAGCAGATCGAAGTGATAGGCCTCTTCGCGTGCCACCCGCAGCCAGTCGCGGTAGAAGGCTTGCGGCATGCCGGCGAAGCGCCAGATGATGTCCAGCGCCAGGTTGATGGCATTGAACTCGATGTGCGCCAACGCGTGCAGCAGCGCCGCGCGCCCTTCCTGCGTGGCCATCGAGCGCTGCTTGACCTGGGCCGGGGGCACCATCTGCGGCAGCGGCGGGCGGCCCGGCAACCCGGCCGTGGGCGCGAACACCCGCCCGCAGTCCAGCACCGTCTCATCCGAAATGGCGCGCACCGCCGCCAGCTTGTCCTGCCACGCGGTGGCGGCCAGGGCCGCCAGCGCCTGCCCGCGCAGGCAGTCCCGGGCATGCCCGGCCGCGGCGGGCGTCGTATTGCTGTCCATATGCTTCTCTGTGCGGGCGGCCTCAAGCCCGCCCGAAATCCCGTGAAAGCGCCGGGGCCGCAAGCCTCGCGCATACCCGGAGACTTTATCATTCAGCCATGGATTCCCTGCGCTTGACCATAGAGACCGACCTGTCCCGCATCGACGCCCAGCAATGGGACGCACTGGCGGGAGACCAGCCCTTCCTGCGCCATGCGTTCCTGCGGGCGCTGCACGAAACCGGCTGCGCCACGCCCCAGACCGGATGGGCGCCGCATTACCTTGCGCTGTGGCGCGACGGCGCGCTGGCCGCGGCCGCGCCGCTGTACCTGAAGTCGCATTCGCGCGGCGAGTATGTGTTCGACTATGCCTGGGCCGACGCCTTCGAGCGCCACGGGCTGCGCTACTACCCCAAGCTGCTCTCGGCCATTCCCTTCACGCCGGTGACCGGCCCCAGGCTGCTGGCAGGCAATGATGAAGATCGCGCCACGCTGGTGCGCGGGCTGGTCGCCTTCGCCGAAGAGATCAAGGTCTCCTCGCTGCACCTGCTGTTCCCGTCGGACATCGACATGCAGGCGCTGCGTGAGGCCGGCTTCATGATCCGCGAAAGCGTGCAGTTCCACTGGACCAATCCGGGGTATGCGGACTTCGACGCCTTTTTGGCCACGATGAGCCACGACAAGCGCAAGAAGATCCGCCAGGACCGCAAGAAGGTCGCGGCTGCCGGACTCTCGTACCGCTGGCTGCGCGGCGCCGCGATCGGCGCGGCCGAACTGGATTTCTTCTATGAATGCTATTGCCGTACTTACTTCAGCCATGGCAATCCGCCTTACCTGAGCCACGAGTTCTTCCGCCGCGCGCAGCGCGAACAGGCCGAAGCCTTTGTGCTGATCCTGGCGGAGCGCGACGGCCAGCCGGTGGCGGCGGCGTTGAACCTGGCGGGCGGCGATGCGCTCTATGGCCGCTATTGGGGGGCGACCGAATACGTGCCGGGGCTGCACTTCGAGACTTGCTACATGCAGTCCATCGCCTATTGCATCGCCCATGGCATCGCACGCTTCGAGGGCGGCGCGCAGGGCGAGCACAAGATGGCACGCGGGCTGCTGCCCACGCCCACCTGGTCCGCGCATTGGGTCGCGCATCCCGGCTTCGCGGACGCGATCCAGAGCTTCCTGGATGAGGAAACAGCGGCGGTAACGGACTATCTGGGAGAGCTGGAAAGCCACTCCCCGTTCAAGCGGCCGCGGGAAGACTGAATCCAAGGCCTGCTCACGCCCAAAGGCGCCTTGCAAAGGCCCTAAAGGAAGCGGTCCAGCAGCTTGCGGCTGTGCTTGTCCAAGGACTGGATGTCGCGCACCAGATAGAAGATGCCGTGGCTGTCGGCGATCAGCAGGGTCTGCGGACTGAGTCGACGGATGTCCTCTTCGCCGCGCAGCGTGAACGAGGTAGGGCCGCGGTCGGTATCGACCTGCCAGGTGCTCGGGGTGGCGAAGGTGGAGACGCTGGCCAGCTTGCGGATCTCGGGCATGAACTCCCGGCTCGCCAGTTCTTCCTCGATCAGCGCGCGCTGCGGCGCCGGCACGTCGGACAGGTGTTCGATCCAGAGCAGTTCATGCCCATCCATCGTCACCAGCGACAGGCCGCGGCCCGGCTCGCTGATGGGAAAGGCGCGCACGGGCAGCACGCCTTCATGGGTTTCGCCACCGGCGGCCTGGAACTCCAGACGACCGAAGGCGTTGCGGCGCAGCTGAAAAGACGGCAAGGTCATGGCGATAATTCCGGTTCCGCGTCAGGCCACGGCGGCCATGTCTTCGCTGCCCGACGCCTGCGCGTCGGCCTCGGCCTGGCGCGCCTGCGCCTGGTACAGGCGATAGTAGGCGCCCTCGCGTGCCATCAGTTCTTCGTGCGGCCCCTGCTCCACGATCTGGCCGCGGTCCAGCACCACCAGGCGGTCCGCCTTGCGCAAGGTGCTCAGGCGGTGGGCGATGGCGATCGTGGTGCGGCCGCGCACCAGGTTGTCCAGCGCCTTCTGGATTTCCTTTTCGGTGGTGGTATCCACCGACGAGGTGGCCTCGTCCAGGATGAGGATGCGCGGATCGATCAGCAACGCGCGCGCGATCGAGATACGCTGGCGTTCGCCGCCGGACAGGGCCTGGCCGCGTTCGCCGACCAGCGAGTCGTAGCCATGCGGCAACCGCAGGATGAATTCGTGCGCATGCGCGGCGCGCGCCGCGGCCACGATCTCGTCGCGGGTGGCATCCGGTTTGCCGTAGGCAATGTTCTCGGCAATGGTGCCGAAGAACAGGAACGGCTCCTGCAGCACCAGCCCGATGTTGCGGCGATAGTCCGCCACGCGCACCGAACGGATGTCGGCGCCGTCCACCAGCACCGCCCCTTCGGATACGTCGTAGAAGCGGCAGATCAGGTTGATCAGGGTGCTCTTGCCCGAGCCGCTGTGGCCCACCAGGCCGATCATTTCGCCCGGAGCGATGGTCAGGTTCAAGCCGCGGATGACCTGGCGGTTGCCGTAGCGGAAACCCACGTCGCGCAATTCGATGCGGCCGTTGATGTGCGGCAGCTTGGCCGGGTTCTGCGGTTCCGGCACGCTGGAAACGTGGTCCAGGATGTCGAAGATGCGCTTGGCGCCGGCGGCCGCTTTCTGCGTGACCGAGACAATGCGGCTCATCGAATCCAGGCGCATGTAAAAGCGTCCGATGTAGGCCAGGAATGCGGCCAGCACGCCGACGGTGATCTGCTTCTGCGACACCTGCCAGATGCCGAAGATCCACACCACCAGCAGCCCAACTTCCGTAAGTAAAGTGACGGTGGGCGAGAACAGCGACCAGGTGGTGTTCACGCGGTCATTCACTTCCAGGTTGCGGTTATTGGCTTCGCGGAAACGCGCCACCTCGCGCTTTTCCTGCGCGAAAGCCTTGACCACGCGGATACCCGGGATGGTGTCGGCCAGGACGTTGGTGATCTCCGACCAGATGCGGTCGACCTTTTCGAAGCCATGGCGCAGGCGGTCGCGCACCGCGTGGATCATCCAGATGATGAACGGCAGCGGCACCAGCGTGACCAGCGCCAGCCACGGGTTGATGGACACCAGGATGACCGCGGTCATGACGATCATCAGGATGTCGTTGGCGAAATCCAGCAGGTGCAGCGACAGGAACACGCAGATGCGGTCGGTCTCGCTGCCGATGCGGGAGATCAGGTCGCCCGTGCGCTTGCCGCCGAAATACTCCAGCGACAGCTGCTGCAGGTGTTCATAAGTCGTGGTGCGCAGGTCGGCGCCGATGCGTTCGCTGACCCAGGCCAGGATATAAGTGCGGGCCCAGCCCAGGCCCCAGGCCAGGAACGCCGAGGCCAGCAGCCCGCCCAGGTAGAGGCGGACCTTGTCGTAGTCGATGGGCGCGCCGTTCTGGAACGGAATCAGCACGTCGTCCATCAGCGGCATGGTCAGGTACGGCGGCACCAGGGTGGCGGCCGTGCCCAGCAGCGTCAGCACGAAACCCGCCAGCAGCGGGCCGCGGTAGGGCCGGGCAAAGCGCCACAGGCGCAGCAGCGCCCAGGTGGACGACGGCGCCGCCTGCTCCTGGTTGCAGGTCGGGCATTCTTCCTCGCCCGCCGGGATGACGTTATTACAGATGGTGCAGGTGCGTTCCGCCAGTTCCTCGACCTGATGGCCGGACAAACGGATGGCCTGCTGGGTCTCGAATTGCGCCAGCAGGCGCAGCGCTTCCGGATTGCGCGCCAGCGTGAAACGCCAGACGCCCAGGCGGGAGTCGTCGTCGTGCAATTCCAGCAGCGCGGCGCCGGCGTGGTCGGTCAGGCTGAGCTTTAATTGGGGGCCATATGCCCAGGATTCCCAGCGCGGCTCGTCGGAATGGCGGGCCAGCAGCCGGCGATCGGTGGCGGCGATCAGCCCCGGGCGGAACTTCAGGCGCTGATCCAGGTCTATTTCAACCCAGGCCAACAAGGTTTCGCCATCCGCCAATTCGGTGCTGATTTCATCGCGCCAGCGGGCAGGAAAGGCTTCGGCAAGGCCGGAAAGCAGGTTTGGTTTTTTCATTGGAACGCATACCGGGCCAGGACTCTGCCCTACTAGGCGGCAACCGGTTCGCAACCAGGACTGGCGGCAAACGTGTCCCTTCCTTACAACATAACGATTTCACGCCTTGAAGGCGTCGTATAGTAGCAGCCGATTTTTCTAATTAGGAATATCTGGGATCCCCCACTCGTTGGCATTATTCTAAAGGCGCAACCCCAATAAATTCGCGGTCTTGCATAGGGGCGTCCGCGCGTGCCAACCTGCTTCTCTCGTAAATTAAAACATGAAAAAGAAAGACATTGAATTTCTCGATGTCGTGGCTTTGCGCGGCCCGAACATTTGGACGTACCGCCCGGTACTCGAAGCGTGGGTGGATATCGGCGAACTGGAGGACTACCCCTCCAACACCATTCCCGGCTTTTACGAACGCCTGACGGAATGGCTGCCGACCCTGATCGAACACCGCTGCAGCCCAGGGGTCCGGGGCGGCTTTCTGTCGCGCCTGAAGGAAGGCACCTGGCCTGGCCACATTCTTGAACATGTCACCCTGGAGCTGCAAAACCTGGCCGGCTTGCGCGGCGGTTTCGGCAAGGCCCGGGAAACCTCCACCCGCGGCGTCTACAAGGTCGTGGTGCGCGCCTGGCAGGAACAGGTCACCCGCACCGCCCTGAACGAAGCCCGCGATCTGGTCATGGCCGCCATCGAGGACCGTCCCTTCGACGTGCCCGCCGCCATCGCCAAGCTGCGCAGCCTGATCGACAAGCACTGTCTCGGCCCCAGCACCGCCTGCATCGTCGATGCCGCCGACGACCGCGACATTCCCTACATCCGCCTGTTCGAAGGCAACCTGGTGCAGTTCGGCTACGGCTCGGCCCAGCGCCGTATCTGGACCGCCGAAACCGACCGCACCAGCGCCATCGCCGAAGGCATTTCGCGCGACAAGGACCTGACCAAGGAACTGCTGTCGACCTGCGGCGTGCCGGTGCCCGAAGGCCGTCTGGTGCGCAGCGAGGACGACGCCTGGGAAGCCGCCGAGGACATCGGCCTGCCGGTGGTCGTGAAGCCCTATGACGGCAACCACGGCCGCGGCGTCTTCACCAATCTGACGACGCGCGAGGAAGTGGTATCGGCCTACCGCGTGGCCGTGGACGAGGGCAGCGGCGTCATCGTCGAACGCTTCGTGCTGGGCAACGAGCACCGCCTGCTGGTGGTGGGCGACCGCATGGTGGCCGCCGCCGCCGGCGAACCGGCCTGGGTGACGGGCGACGGCAAGTCCACCATCACCGAACTCATCGACAGCCAGATCAATACCGACCCGCGCCGCGGCCGCACCGAGAACCACCCGCTGAACCCGGTGCGCCTCGATTCCGCCGCGCGGCTGGAAATCGCCCGCCAGGGCCTGACGGAAGACAGCATTCCGCCCGAAGGCCAGCGCGTGCTGGTGCAGCGCAGCGGCAACGTCGCCTTCGACGTCACCGACCGCGTGCATCCCAGCGTCGCCGCCACCGTGACCCTGGCCGCGCGCATCGTGGGCCTGGACATCGCCGGCGTGGACCTGGTGGCCGAGGACATCTCCCGCCCGCTGGAAGAACAGCGCGGCGCCATCGTCGAAGTCAACGCCGGCCCCGGCCTGCTGATGCACCTGAAGCCGGCCGACGGCACCCCGCGCCCCGTAGGCCGCGCCATCGTCGACCATCTGTTCCCCGAAGGCGACTCGGGGCGCATCCCCATCGTCGGCGTAACCGGCACCAACGGCAAGACCGTGGTCGCGCGCCTGGTGGCCCGCCTGCTGAGCCTGTCGGGCAAGCGCACCGGCCTGGCCTGCAGCGAAGGCCTCTATCTGGACCGCCGCCAGGTGCAAAAGGGCGACCGCGCCGATTTCGCCTCGGGTACGCGCCTGCTGATGAACCGCAACCTGGACGCCGCCGTCATCGAGAACGACAGCGGTGTGATCCTGGGCCAGGGCCTGGCCTATGACCGCTGCCAGGTCGGCGTGGTCACCAATATCGACGACGCCGACCATCTCGGCGACTTCGACATCAACGAAACGGAACGCATGTTCAATGTGTTCCGCACGCAGGTGGACGTGGTGCTGCCGGGCGGCACCGCCGTGTTGAACGCGCGCGATCCGCGCGTGGTCGAAATGGCCGAGCTGTCCGATGGCGCGGTGATCTTCTTCGGCATCGATCCCGCCCTGCCCGCCATCGCCGCGCACCTGCAGCAGGACGGCCGTGCCGTGTTCGTGCGCGACGGCGAGATCGTGCTGGCGCAAGGCGGCCGCGAGGAACGCCTGGCCGCCGTGGCCTCGATCCCGCTGACCCACGGCGGACGCGTGGCCTTCCAGGTCGAAAACGTGCTGGCCGCGGTAGGCGCGGCCTGGGCGCTGGACATTCCCGTGGCGCTGATCCGCGCCGGCATCGAAACCTTCGACATCGACCAGGCTGACGCGCCCTGGCAGTTCACGCTGTTCGAACGCAATGGCAGCACCGTGGTGGTCGACGACGTGCACAACGCCTCGGCGCTGCGCCCCCTGATCGCCGCCATCGATCAGTTCCCGTCGACCACGCGCGCCGCCGTCTATTCGGCCGGCGCCGACCGCCGCGACGCCGACCTGATCGAGCAGGGCAAGCTGCTGGGCGACGCCTTCGACCGCGTGGTGCTCTACGACGACCTGACCGTACGCAGCAAGCGCCCCGCAGGCGAAGCGCGCGCGCTGCTGCGCCAGGGCCTGGCGCAAGGCGCCCGCGTCAAGGACATCCAGGACGAGCCCGACCACGGCAAGGCCATCCAGAGCCAGCTCGACAGCATTGCCGTCGGCGACTTCGTCCTGCTGCAGTCCGACGAGGCCTTCTCCGGCCCCACCATCGATCTGGTCCGCCGCTGGATTCAGCAATACTGACAATATCTGCGCGCGCCCTCGCACTAGCGGGGCGCGCGTGAGCTAGACAGGAATACCTGCCATGGAAGTTTCCCGTATCCGAGCACTGCGCGGCCCCAATCTGTGGAGCAAGAACACGGCGATCGAGGCCATCGTTTCCTGCGCCGACGCCGAATGCTCCATCGACAACCTGCCTGACTTCGAAGCGCGCCTGCGCGCGCGGCTGCCCCAGACCGGGCTGCTGCGTCCGGAGGGCCATCAGGGCGCGGTCTCCATCGCCCACGTGCTGCAGATCGTCGCGCTGACGATGCAGGCGCACGCCGGCTGCCCGGTCACGTTCGGCCGCACCGCCTCCACCATCGAGCCTGGCGTGTTCCAGGTGGTGGTCGAGTACAGCGAGGAAGAAGTCGGCAAGCTGGCGATGGAACTGGCGCAATTGCTGGTGCGGGCCGCGCTGGACGACACGCCCTTCGACCTCGCCGATGCCTTGAAGCGCCTGCGCGAGCTGGACGAGGACGTGCGCCTGGGGCCCAGCACCGGCTCCATCGTCAACGCCGCCACCGCCCGCAACATCCCCTACCGCCGTCTGACCCAGGGCAGCATGGTGCAGTTCGGCTGGGGCAGCAAGCAGCGCCGCATCCAGGCCGCCGAAACCGACCTGACCAGCGCCATCTCCGAATCCATCGCGCAGGACAAGGACCTGACCAAGATGCTGCTGGACGCGGCCGGCGTACCGGTACCCATGGGCCGCTCGGTCACCACCGCCGAAGAAGCCTGGGCCGCGGCCGAGGAATTGGGCGGGCCGGTCGTGGTCAAGCCGCGCGACGGCAGCCAGGGCCGCGGCGTCGCCGTCAACATCGAAACCCGCGAGCGCGTGATCCAGGCCTTTGAAGTGGCCGAGGAAATCAGCTCCGAGGTCATCGTCGAGCGCTACATCCCGGGCCACGACTTCCGCCTGCTGGTGGTCGGCGGCGCGCTGGTCGCGGCCTCGCGCCGCGACCCGCCGCAGGTTACGGGCGACGGCGTGCAGACCATCCGCCAACTGGTGGACCAGGTCAACGCCGACCCGCTGCGCGGCGACGGCCACGCGACCTCGCTGACCAAGATCCGCTTCGACGACATCGCCTTGGCCACGCTCAAGAAACAGGGCTTCGAAGCCGACTCCGTGCCGCCCGCCGGCACCCTGATCTTCCTGCGCAACAACGCCAACCTCAGCACCGGCGGCTCCGCCACCGACGTGACTGACGAAGTGCATCCGGAGATGGCTGCGCGCGCGGTGTCGGCGGCCCGCATGATCGGGCTGGACATCTGCGGCGTGGACGTGGTCGCGGAAAGCGTGCTCTACCCGCTGGAAGACCAACATGGCGGCGTGGTGGAAGTGAACGCGGCGCCCGGTCTGCGCATGCACCTGAATCCGTCCTTCGGCAAGGGCCGCGCCGTGGGCGAAGCCATCATCGCCAACATGTACGCGGACGGCGACGACGGCCGCATCCCGGTCGTGGCCGTGGCCGGCACCAACGGCAAGACCACCACGGTGCGCCTGACCGCCCACATCCTGGGCGTGGCCGGCAACCGCGTCGGCATGACCAACTCCGACGGGGTCTACGTCGACAACCTGCGCATCGACACCGGCGATTGCAGCGGCCCGCGCAGCGCCCGCAGCGTGCTCATGCACCCGGACGTGGACGCGGCCGTGTTCGAAACCGCGCGCGGCGGCATCCTGCGCGAAGGCCTGGCCTTCGATCGCTGCAACGTGGCCATCGTCACCAACATCGGCATGGGCGACCATCTGGGCCTGGGCTACATCAGCACGGTCGAAGACCTGGCCGTGGTCAAGCGCGTGATCGTGCAGCACGTGCATCCCTCGGGCACCGCGGTGCTCAACGCGGCCGACCCCATCGTGGCCGAAATGGCCGCGAGCTGCCCGGGTTCGATCACCTACTTCGCCGAAGACCGCAATCATCCCGTGCTGGCCACGCACCGCGCGCAAGGCCTGCGCTGCGTGTATCGCGACGGCGACGCCATCGTGACCGCGCAGCAAGGCGCCGAAGAGACCCGCTACCCGCTGGCCGCCATCCCGCTCACGCGCAACGGCACCATCACCTTCCAGGTCGAAAACGCCATGGCTTCGATCGCCGCGGCCTGGGCCCTGGGCCTGGACACGGACATCATCCGCCGCGGCCTGGCCACCTTCGTCAACGACGCCCAGACCGCGCCCGGACGCTTCAATGTGTTCGACTACCGCGGCGCCACGGTGATCGCGGACTACGGCCATAACCCCGATGCCATCCTGGCCCTGGTGCGCGCAGTGGACGCCATGCCCGCCAAGCGGCGTTCCGTGGTCATCAGCGGCGCGGGCGACCGGCGCGATGAGGACATCCGGATGCAGACCGAAATCCTGGGTGACGCCTTCGACGACGTGCTGCTCTACCAGGACCAATGCCAGCGCGGCCGCGCCGACGGCGAAGTGCTGGCCCTGTTGCAGCAGGGCCTGGCCAACGCCAGCCGCAGCAAGCACATCGAGGAAATCCACGGCGAGTTTCTCGCCATCGACACGGCCCTGGCGCGCCTGGGCGCCGGCGACCTGTGCCTGATCCTGGTCGATCAGGTGGAGGAAGCGCTGGATCACATCGCGCGCCGCATCGCGCAAGCCTGAGCCTTTTGCGGCTCTCGAAGTAAAAGCGGGGCGCCCTGAGGCGCCCCGTTTGCATATTGCGTCAGCGCGCGCCGGTCAACTGCTGGACGACGCCACGGGCGCGGCAGCCTGGTACCTGTCCGTCACGTGCGTGCATCCCATCGCCGCCATTGCGGCCAGCGCCAGCAAGATAGCGCTGCAAAGTCGTTGCGTCATGCGAGTTCCTCTTCCTTTTCTGCGGCCGAACGTGGTTGCCGGTTCCGCCATGACTATACCGTCGCGCCCTCCCGCAAGCCAGCCGCGGACCACTCCGCCCGCGCTTCCAAATCCGGTTACCAGGCCCGCTCAAAAGAGGACAAGACATTGCCGGAATGTAACTGCCATACCTAGTGCGGCTGCAACCTCTGCTCGCCGGAAATCACGTGTTTTTGCGGACGGCCCGTCGTTACATTTACCCACAGCCAGGTTTGACGACCATGCCGCATGGCTCGTACGGTAAGTGCATGGCCTGCACGGAATCCTTTAAACCGGCAGGCCCTAGCTGATCAGTGTCCCACTCAACCGCGACAGCCCGGTTTACAGGCCGCAAACCGGATGGCGCTAGCAACAGGAGAGGTCACCATGAACAACGACATCATCGCTGGCAAGTGGAAGCAACTGGCAGGCAAGGCCAAGGCCGCCTGGGGCGAGCTCACCGACGACGAGCTGACCCGCACCGAAGGCAACGCCGAACGTCTGGCGGGCCTGATCCAGGAGCGTTACGGCAAGACCAAGGAACAAGCAGAGAAGGAAGTCCGCGACTTCTTCGACCGTAATCCTTGATCCGTCCAACCACCAGGAGAAGCTGACATGCTGCACTACGCCGTAGTTTTCTTCGTCATTGCCATCATCGCGGCTGTCCTGGGCTTCGGCGGCATTGCCGCCGGCGCTGCCGGCATCGCCAAGATCCTGTTCTTCGTCTTTTTGGTATTGGCGCTGCTGTCCATCCTCGGCGGCGCATTCCGCAAGAAATAGAACCCGCACCCAAGACATTCCACAATCCCCGCGTTCCGACGCGCTGAACCACTAACAAGGAGCATGACTATGGAATTCCGCAAGCTGATCGCCGCCGCTGCACTGGGCACGGGCGCCGTCTTCACTTCCATGGCTTTTGCCGCCGACGACGGCAAGCCGAAACAGTCCGTGGGTGAATACGCGTCCGACGCCACCGTGACCACCAAGGTCAAGGCCGCCATCGTGGCCGACAAGCAGCTGAGCGCGCTGGACATTGCCGTGGAAACCAATGCTGGCGTCACCAAGCTGACGGGTACCGTCGGCACCGCGGCCGAGGCCGATCATGCCGCCACCGTGACGCGCGGCGTCGAAGGCGTCAAGCAGGTAATGAATAACATCAAGGTCGACCCGGCCAAGAACAAGAAGTAAGTCTCGGGGGCTCAAGCCCTTTCCTGAAATGCAGAGCGGCGCCTGTGTCGAATACGGGCGCCGCTTTGTTCATGGACGTGCGGCAGGGCTCTGCCCTTTCCGCCTCTTGATTTCAGATATCCACCACGCCCCGGCCTATCTCCAGCGCGCGTCCGCCCACCTGGATCCGGCCATCGGGCTGGACGTCCAGCAGCAAGCGGCAGGGCCTGCCCATCTGGTCGCCCTGCTCCACCAGGATGCTGGCGGGCAAGGGCCGCTTCTGGTGCCGCAACCAGCCGCCCAGATTGGCGCAGGCGGAACCCGTGCCGGCATCCTCGTTCACGCCGCCACCCGCCTTGACGTAGAAGTAGCGTGCCACCGCCACCCGCCTGCCATCTTGTTGACGGCTATCGTCAAAGGCAAAGGTGTACATGACCTTGCGGCCCAGGCTGTTGGCCTGCCAGTGGTCCAACCGGGAAGCGTCAGGCGTCGCGCGGCGCACCGTTTCCACGCTGGCCAGCGGCACCAGCAACTGGTCGGCGCCCGTGTCCATCCAGATCGGATCGCCCAGCAGATCGTCGGCTTCCAGGCCCAGCAAACTGGCTATCTCGGTGCGTTCCCGCACCGGCGCAGCGGTGCGCACGCCATCCGGACACGGCGCGGTAAAGGTCAAGGCGTCGCCGCACGCCGTCACCGGCACCACGCCGGCGGCGAACTCCAAGGTCAGTTCATCGCCGGTCTGCCGCAAATCCCGCACGACCTGCGAAGTTCCGATCGTAGGATGGCCCGCGAACTTCATCTCGAAGCCCGGCGTAAAGATGCGCACCCGCGCCGCCGCCTTGTCGGACGGCAGGATGAAGGTCGTTTCGGACAGATTGAACTGCGCCGCCAGGTTCAGCATGGTGGCGTCGTCCATGCCGCGCGCGTCTTCAAACACGCAAAGCTGGTTGCCGCTGAAGGTGGAGGACGCGAAGACGTTGAGCAGGCGGAAAGCGTAGGAGGCCATGGCGGATGCGATAGTTGAAAGAATTGCGCCGGCCTCGGCCGGCGCAATACCCCACTTTATCGCAAGGCCTTGGGTCCCGGCTACCAGACCGCGAAGAACAGCACCCAGGCCAGGCAGAACGGCGCCAGGCCAGCCGCCAGCACCAGCCAGGCAAGCACCTTGCGCCAGGCGCTCGCCACGCGCGGCTTCAGCAGCCGCGCAAACAGGCGCAGCGTCCACAGCACCGCCAGGCTCAGCAGCGTGAAGCGCACGGGCGCGGCCCAGGCGGCTTGCATCCCTTCGTGCTTGAGCAGGTTGACGGTGGTGGCCGACAGGCCCAGGAACACGCCGATGCCGGCGGAAGGAATCAGGGCCTGCGCCAGCTTGTGCAGGCCGGGGCGGCCCCAGCGCGTCGCGGGCTCGCCTGCCACAGGCGCGGCGGGCGCCAGGCGGTCGGCGATCCACAGCGACAGGAAGGAGGCGCCGCCGACACAGATCGTGGCGCCGACGACGAACATCAGGATGCCCGCGCCGTCCAACCACGAGAAGCTGTCGTTCACTTCCGGGTAATGCGTCAGGATGAACCAGGGCGCGTTGTCCAGCAGCGGCCACATGATGTCGTGTTCGACCAGCCAGGTCGCGGCCCACTGCTTGGCGGTCACGTACCAGGGGCTGGCGCTCCAGAGGAAGGCGCCGATCGCGATGCCCATCAGGCCGAAGCACAGCAGCGCCGTCTGCCACGGGTCGCCGTGGGTGACATGCACGATCTCTTCTTCGGGCGAACGCGGCGTCAAGGCGATCGCGCCGCGATAGCCGCTGCAGCGTCCACAGACATGGCAATCGCCCGCGCCCTTCATGTGGCGCAGCGGCACCAGCGGCGCACAGTTGATGGGTTCGATGCGGATGACCGGATGGCGCCACTTTTCTTCGTCGACCTTGAAGTGCCAGGGCGCCAGCTTGGCCAACAGATTGAACACACCGTTGACCGGACACAGGTACTTGCACCACACGCGCTTGCTGCGGCCATAGCGCCAGCCGACGATCATGGCCGCCACGGTGGACCCGCCCAGTACCGCCAACACCGCCAGCGGATACTGGTACACGCTGACCAGTTGGCCGTATACGGTCGTCAGCGCAAATGCGACGAATGGCCAGCCGCCCCAGCGCATCCATTTCGGGATCGCATGCCCCTGGCCGCGTTCGCTGGCCCATTCGGTCAGCATGCCCTCGGGACACAGCCAGCCGCACCAGGCCCGGCCCAGGATGGGCATGGAGATGAGCACGAACGGCCACCACACGCCCCAGAACGCGAACTGCGCGACGATGGTCAGGTTGTTGAACACCGAGGCCGCGTTGTCCGGCAAGGGCAGGACCGCGGGCACGATCAAAAGGAACGCGTACATCGCAACAATGCCCCACTGCAGCTTGCGCAACAGCGGGGCATGGTCACGGAGGAAGTCGGCGATACGGGAGGTCGCCCTCCCGAGTGCAGCTGCCATGGTCAAACCTTCAAATATTCAGTCCGGCAATAGTCGGGTTCAGGAAGCACTGCGAGCGGCGGTGGCAGCGCCTGCGGGCTTGCCTCCCACCCAGCGCAGCAGCGCCCATACGATGATCCAGTAAGCCACCCACAACAGCACCGAACTCAGCGCAGGCAGCGCGCGATAGCCGGCAAAATCGGCCAGGATCTTGCCCACGCCGGTGCTGTCGCTCAAGAGCCAGGAACTGTCCCAGACCGGATCGACGATGGTCGGCAGGACGTCCAGCGAAATCAGGTGATCCAGACCGCCCACCAGCAGCGATCCGGCCAGCAGCAACAACAGGATTTCAGTCACGCGGAAGAAGCGGCGCCAGGTAATGAGCTTGCCGCCCAGTTGCAGCAGCCAGAACGTCAACAGCGCCACGACGAAACCGGCCGCGCCGGCCAGCGCCAGCATCAGCATGTCGCTGCCGCCCTCGCCCGCCGACACGGTGCCGTACAGGAACACGACGGTTTCGCTGCCTTCGCGCGCCACGGCGATCGCGACCAATATGAAGAGGCCCCACCAGTTGTCGCTGGCGACTGAAGCGCGGGCGCCGCTTTCGAGTTCGCCCTTGAGCGTGCGGCCGTGCTTCTTCATCCAGACGACCATCTGCACCACCAGCGCGCATGCGGCCAGCGACATGATGGCCTGGAACCATTCCTGGCCTTCGTCGCTGAGCCAGTTGGAAACGCCCAGCAGCACCAGCGCCAAGGCCACGGCCAGCGCCAGGCCCGCAGCAACGCCGCCCCACAGGTAGGTCAGGCCGCGCTTGCCCTCGGGCGTGGAGCGCAGCCAGGTGTACAGAATGCCCACCACCAGCATGGCTTCGACGCTTTCACGCCAGACGATAAAAAGGACCTGTTCCATATATTGCTACCGCTTATTCCTTGGGTTTGACGACCAAGGTGCCTTTCACGCTCTGGTGAAAGTCATCAAAAAAGGGATACTCGCCGGGACGGGAGATGGTGATGACCACGAAGGACTTCACGCCCGGCCCCAGGACTTTCTCCTTGCGCAGCGGAATGCTTTCGAATTCCACCGGCTCGTTGCTCTCGTTGATGAGCTCGATCTTGAAGCGACCCGCCGGCACTTCCAGCGTGGCGGGCTCGAACGTGCCGTCCGGCTTGAACCTCAGCGTGAACGTGGGCAGTTCGTCAGCCTGCGCGGGCGCCCCGCCGGCCAAGCCGGCCAGGCCGATCAGCAATGCGGCGGCAAGGCGTAGCAGGCTGCGCACGATCAGTAACCGCCCTTCTTGCCAGTGCCGGCGTAGACGAATTCATATTCCAGGTCGAAGGGTTCGAACCAGGGACCCACGCCGGTTTCCTTGTCGACGTGGCGGCCGAAGTGGCTCATCTTGTCCGCGGTCGGGGGCAGGATCGAGTACTTCAGCTTGTACTTGCCCGGGCCTTCCAGCTTGACGTTCTCGCCGTAGTGCGGGCCGTCGTTGGCGACCATGGGCATGAAGGTGCCCTTCTGCACGTTCTGGCTGCCGACCTTCTGGATTTCATACTTCACGACCAGATAAGGCACCCACTCGCCTTCGGGGAAGCCCGTCTTGTTGCCGGCGGTGGCGTGGATGTCGGCTTCAAGGTGCACATCCGAATCCTTGGCCGGGCGCATCATCCCGGGGGGGTCCATTTCGATCGGCTGCAGGTACACCGCGCCGATTTCCATGCCGCCCTTTTCCACCGGTTTGCCGATGGGGTATTCGGCCGCGTTCGCGGCGGAAACGCTCAGAGCGACAATGGCCAGGGCCAAGGCTTTCTTGATCATGTGCATAATCCTTGAGACACGAATGAGACGACGGTTCGTAAAATACAAACAAGAACCGTTTTCATTAATGTAACCAAATCAACTGACAGAACCCTGAACCTGAAGCCAGGAAAATCAGCGGATCATTGCGTTTGATCAAGCGGTGCAAGAGGTCCGGTTCGCCCCTTCAGAGTCCGAGAAATTTGAATGGCGCCGACGGCTGGAAGGCGCGAGTGGCGTCGCCCGCGTAGGTGTGGCGCTGGTCCGGCCCCAGGTCCAGCTTCAGCACCTTGCCGCTTTCCGGACTGAAATCCACGGCCTTGAGATCCACCCAGAACGTATTGGGCGTCAGCGCCGACTCAAAGAAATACAGCTTGCGCTGATGGTCGAAAACAGTACGCCAGCGGGTGGACGAGATGTTGGGCTGCCCGGGCGTGCTGATGCCGTAGGGCACCGAGACATTGCGTATCACGCTGAAGACGCTGGCCAGCGCTTTGTTGGGATCCGGGTCCTTGGGAATGGCGTTGATATAGAACGATGCCCGCACGAAACGATCGGCCGCGCGGTTGGTGCCCGGCAGCATGGTGGTGCCGCCGATCTGTTGCCAGTAAGCGTCGAGCGCAAGCTGCTGCTCGAATTGAGGCGAGTTGGTCATCACCTGGTAGTCGCGGCTGTGGTGGATCACCTGGCGCCCGCCGATGTATTCGATGATGGCGCTGTCGCCGCTGGCGTCCGAGATCGACAGATGCAGCGTTGTCAGGCGGTCCTCCCCCGGCACATTGTCCGAGACGATGGTGTAGGGCTCCTGTTCGAGCGCCGCCACGGCCTCCTTGACGGTGGCGTAGTTGTCCAGCACGTACTGCGCCCACGCGGCGATGGTCAGCCCGGGTTTGCTTTGCGCATCGAATGACGGGTACTGCGATTCCGCCAGCCACAGCAGATTGGCACTCAGGCCCGCTTCGTTCACGCCGTCCGTGGTGGAGACGTCATAGCCGGACGTAACCACGCTGCCGTAGCGCGAGGTCCAGCGCAGGGAATTCGGGCCGGCCTCGCCGCTGCGCGCCATGCCACGAGGCAGCACCCACAGGTTGCTGGTGATGTCGTTCTTCCAGTCCATCGAACGAGTCGTGACCACCTGATCGCCGGCGCCATGGAAGACCACGCGCGTACAGGCCCACGCGGCGGATGACGCGGACAGGGCCGTCAGCCCCGCCAATGCGGTGCAGGCCAAGCGGGAAAGCGCCTTGTTCAGTCTCATGCATGGACTCCTGGGATTCTGTTCTTTTACATGCCGCGCGCGCCAGGGCTGGTGCGCGGGGATGAAAAAAAACCCCAAGAACCGGACCGCTATCCAGCTGTTGGGGTGCTGATCGATGAGGCCGCGCCTGGCGCGGCCCCGCCGTTACTTGCGTCCGGAACCTTGCGTGCCGCCGGGCGTGAACGGGAAGGTCGAGAACATGGCACGCGTCTGATCCTGCATCTGGTCCTGCATCTGCACGAACAGATTCTTGCTCTGGTCGATGTAGTTGTTCATCATGTTCTGCAGCATGGGCGTCTGCACATTCATAAACTGGGCCCAGGCCTCGGGACCGAACTGGCTGCCGTACAGGCCCTTGGACTGTTCCGCCATGCGCTGCTGGATTTCGATGAAGGCCTGGATGTTCTTTTCCAGGTAGGAACCCATGATGCCCTGCATGGCATGGCCGTAGAAACGGATGATCTGCGACAGCATGTTCGACGAGAACATCGGCATGCCGCCGCTTTCCTCTTCGAGGATGATCTGCAGCAGGATACTGCGCGTCAGGTCTTCGCTGCTCTTGGCGTCGACGACCTGGAATTCTTCATTGGCCAGGACCAGTTGCTTGACATCCGCCAGGGTGATGTAGGTGCTGGTCCGGGTGTCGTACAGACGACGGTTGGGGTACTTTTTAATCAGGCGCAGGCTGGCGCCGGTTTGTGCTTGCGTCATGGTTGTCCCCGGATCGGGCGATCTCTAAGGCTTGGAATAGGGTTAGTGTAATCCGGAGGGCCCTCTCCCCGAGGCCCTCCGGTACCAACAGGCCGCCCGCTGGCGGCCCGCGATGCGTCAGCCCATGTGCAGGCCGCCGTTGAGCGAGAAGTCCGCCCCCGTCGAAAAGCCGGACTCGTCCGAGGCCAGCCACGCCGTCATGGAAGCGATTTCCTCCGGCGTGCCGAGACGGCGCACCGGAATGGTGGCGACGATTTTTTCCAGCACGTCGGGACGGATGGCGCGGACCATGTCGGTGCCGATATAGCCGGGCGAAATCGTATTGACCGTGACGCCCTTGCTAGCCACTTCCTGGGCCAGCGCCATGGTGAAGCCATGGATGCCGGCCTTGGCCGTGGAATAGTTGGTCTGGCCGAACTGCCCCTTCTGCCCGTTGACCGAGCTGATGTTGATGATGCGGCCCCACTGACGCTCGACCATGCCTTCGATGACCTGCTTGGTCACATTGAACAGGCTGTTCAAGTTGGTGTCGATGACCGCGCGCCAATCGTCGGCGCTCATCTTGCGGAACAGGCCATCGCGCGTGATGCCCGCGTTGTTGACCAGCACGTCGACCGGGCCCAGATCCTTCGTGACCCGTTCGAAGGCCTCTACCGTGGAGTCCCAGTCGGACACGTTGCCCACGGACGCGTAGAACGTATAGCCCTGCGCTGCCTGCTCGTCCAGCCATTGCTGGTAATTGCGGCTGGGGCCGCAACCTGCCACCACGCGAAAGCCTTCCTTGGCCAAGCGCTGGCAAATAGAGGTGCCGATACCGCCCATCCCGCCTGTTACGTAAGCCAGTTTTCCGCTCATTGGACTTCCTCCTGTGTGCGACGGACGCCTCGTTAATTGACCTTCTTCTATCCGGGCCTAACCGCTGGTCGCGGTTTCAGGCTGCCCGGACTTTCACATACCTGCCAGGCGCCGGCTCTATCGGCCGGTACTTGGCATTGCCCAATTTTTCACGCGCCTTGACCTGCTTGCCCGAATGGCCCGACAGCCAGCCTGCCCAATCGGGCCACCAGCTGCCCGGCGTTTCGACGGCCTGCGCAAACCATGTGTTCGGATCGCCAGGCAGATGATGGCCCGACTGTTCGAGCTTGTCAGCCGCCCAATAGCTGCGGCGCTTCTTGGCCGGAGGATTCACCACGCCGGCGATGTGGCCGGAAGCCCCCAGCACGAAACGCTGCGGGCCGCGCAGCACCTGGGTGGATGCATAGGCCGAGACCCAGGGCACGATATGGTCCTCGCGCGACCCGAAGATGTACGCCGGCATTTCCAGCCGCGTCAGGTCCAGCGGCATGCCCGCGGCTTGCGCGCGGCCCGGCACCTTGAGGTTGTTCTCCAGGTAGGTATTGCGGAAATACCAGGAGAAGAATGGTCCAGGCAGATTGGTGCTGTCGCCATTCCAGAACAGCAGATCGAACGCGGGCGGCTTCTGGCCCTTCAGGTAGTTGCCGACCACATAGTTCCATACCAGCTCATTGGGCCGCAGGAACGAGAAGGTGGTGGCGAGGTCGCGCCCGGGCATCAGCCCGCCCTGGCCCAGTTGATGGTCGCGCAGCAGCGCGTGGGCTTCGTCAACGAAGACGTTCAGGACGCCGGTATCGTGGAAATCGAGCAGCGAGGTCAGCAGGGTCAGCGAAGCCACGGGGTGCTCGCCGCGCGCCTCGGCCAAGGCCAGCGCGGAGGCCAGCATCGTGCCGCCCACGCAGAAGCCCAGCGCATTGACTTGCGGCTGCTTGGTGATGTCGCTGGCCACGCGCAGCGCCTGCAGCACTGCGTCGTCCAGATAATCGGACCAAGTCGCGCGGTCCACGCCATCGGTATCGCTGGACACCGGATTGCGCCACGAAATCAGGAATACCGTGTAGCCCTGGTCCACGGCGTGCCGCACGAAGGAATTCTCTGGCTGCAGGTCAAGGATGTAGAACTTGTTGATGTTCGGCGGCACGATGACCAGCGGCCGCTCATGCACGGTGGGCGTGGACGGCGCGTACTGGATAAGCTGGAACAGCCGGTTTTCGAACACCACTTCACCAGGCGTCACCGCGACGTTGCGGCCGATCTCGAACTGCGATTCGTCTGTCTGCGTGATGCGGCCTTTCTTGACGTCGCCCAGCAGATTGGCCAGCCCTTCGTTGAGCGCGCGTCCGGCGCTTTCGACGATGGATTGCTGGGCATCCGGGTTCAACGCCAGGAAGTTCGACGGCGACAGCGCGTCGACCCATTGCATGATGGAAAAGCGCAGGCGGTCGCGCATGGGCTCGCTGACCTGGGCCGCATCGACCATGCGCGACATGGCGCGGGCCGACAGCAGGTAGGTGTGCGCCAGCAGCAGATGCGAATGATGGGAGGCCCAGGCATCGCCGGAAAAGCGGCGGTCCGGCGGCGGCGCAAGCGCGCCGCGGCGGGCGTCATCGCAAAGGCGCTGCCACTCGCGGGAGAATTCGGCCTGTATGTCAGCCAGGACTTCCGGTGCCACGCTCACCGGAATGGGCCCTGCGGAGAGATTGGCATTCACTTCGACACCTTGTTATCGAAACTACGCGATTGATGTTGCATTCCGGGTTCGGGGCTGTCAATGCGGGTATACAAGGAGGCCTGACAGGGTACGTCGCAAGTCCGGCCGCGGGCCTTGCGCCAGATCAAACCCCGCCGAGCCAGGCCAGCAACGCCATGCGTCCGGTTTCGCCATCGCGGCGGTACGAGAAGAATCGATCGGCCCCGGCCACCGTGCACAGTCCGCTCAAGGAGACATCTTGTACTCCGGCGCGGCGCAGGCGGAAATCAGCCAATCCGGCGAGATCGGCCAGCCATTTTCCGGATAGTCCGGGCCGCGGCGTGAAGTAGCGCAAGGTCGCGGGATCGTCCTGGGAGAAGGCGTCCAGCACATCCTGGCCGACCTCGAACGCCTGCGGACCAATGCCCGGCCCGACCCAGGCGCGCCAGCCCGACGCCTGCGGCGCCTTGGCGCGCATGGCCGCCAGCGTATGTTCCAGCACGCCGCCCGACAGGCCGCGCCAGCCGGCATGCGCCGCGCCCAGCACCGTGCCTTGCGCGTCGGCGATGACCACCGGCAGGCAGTCGGCCACCATGACGGCCAGCACGCGGCCGGGCCGCGCCGTGACGCTGGCATCGACCGCCGGCTCGTCCGGCAGATCCGCCAGATCGGCGTCCACGACTTCGCTACCGTGGACCTGGCGCAGCCACAGGGGTTCGGCTGGCAGCGCGGCGCGCACGCGGCGCCGGTTTTCAATGACCGTGTCCGGATCGTCTCCGGCGCGGCGGCCCAGATTCAAGGTGTCGTGCGGCGCGACGCCCGCGCCCCCTGCCCGGGTTGTGCAGAAATAGTTCACGCCCGCCCATTCCGGGCCTGTCACTACCGGCAGGCCTGCCACTACGCGTTCCATGCGATCTCTTCCTGGACCAAGCTCATGTCGGGAGGCACGTCCGCAGCGAATTCGACTTCGCCGCGGCCGCCCGGATCTTCGAAATGCAGCGCGCGCGCATGCAGCATCTGGCGCTGCGCGCCCGCAATGTTCTTACCGCCGTAAAGCGTATCGGCCAGCAGCGGATGCCCCAGGCTGGCCATGTGCACGCGGATCTGATGGGTGCGGCCGGTTTCCAGGCGGCACACCACTTCGGTGACGCGGCCGCCGGGATCCGCTTCGCCGCGGCGAGCGGGCGCGTAATGGGTAATGGCCGGCTTGGGCGCTACCGGGCGCTCCACGCTCATGCGCACCGGCACGCGCGAATCGCGGCCGATGGGGCGATCGGCCCTGCCGGCCGCGGCCAGCCAGCCATGGGCCAGCGCCACGTACTCCCGGCCCATGCTGCGCGCCTGCAATTGGCGCACCAGATGGGTCTGGGCGGTTTCGCTGCGCGCCACCACCATCAGGCCGGAGGTGTCCTTGTCCAGCCGATGCACGATGCCGGCGCGCGCCACCGTGGTCAGTTCGGGATAGCGGTACAGCAGGCCGTTGAGCAGCGTGCCGCTCCAGTTGCCGGCGCCGGGGTGCGTGACCAGGCCCGCGGGCTTGTTCACCACGATCCAGTCTGGACTTTCGTCGACGACGGCGAACTCGACCGGTTCAGGCGCGAAGGCCAGGGTTTCGGGTCCGGGCTGGGGCCAGACAGTGAGTTCATCGTCAGGGCCGACGGTCTGGCGGATCTTGCCGGGCTTGCCGTTCACGTGGACCTTGCCGGCCTCGATCCAGCCCTGCAGCCGGCTGCGGGAGTGTTCGGGCATCAGCCCCGCCAGCACCTTGTCCAGCCGGTCCGCGCGCGTGCCGGAAGGCACTGTTACAAATTGCGGTTCTCCCTGGGGGTTTTCTTCGGAAATACCCAGGAGTTCGTCGTCGGAAACGAGATCCGCGCCGGAGGCTGTATCAGACATGGAGACAAATCATATAATCAGCCTTGCATGCTAACACCAAGGATACGATTCTCGTGATTCACCACTCCGCAGCTCCCTCGAATCCCGCCTCCCGAAGCGGGCCGGTTTTGCGCGTGGTTATCGCGCTGTTTGCCGTCATGGTCATCGCCGGTTGCGGCTCGACCAACAGCAAGTATGACAAGACCACCAACTGGAGCGCCGAACAGCTGTACGCGGACGCCAAGGCGGAAATGTCTTCAGGCGGCTGGAAAGAAGCGCGCGAACGGCTGACCGCGATCGAAAGCCGCTACCCCTTCGGCGTCTACGCGCAGCAGGCCTTGCTTGAGCTCGCCTACGTCAACTGGAAGGACGGCGAAAACGAACAGGCCCTGGCCGCCATCGACCGCTTCCAGCAGCTTTACCCCAACCATCCCGGCACCGATTACGCCCTTTACCTGAAGGGCTTGATCAACTTCACCCCGGCCAGCGCCTTCATGAGCAGCATTACCGGCCAGGACCCCGCGGAACGCGATCCCAAGGGCCTGCGCGCGTCCTACGACGCGTTCAACGAGCTGATCAAGCGCTACCCGGACAGCAAGTACACGGTGGACGCCGAGAAGCGTGTCGCCTGGCTGGTCAACACCATCGCGATGAACGAGGTGCACGTCGCCCGCTACTACTATGAGCGCGGCGCCTACGTGGCCGCCGCCAACCGCGCGCAAACCGTCATCACCGACTTCGAAGGCGCCCCCGCCACCGAGGAAGCGCTCTACCTGATGGTCGAGTCCTACGACAAGCTCGGCATGACCGAACTGAAGAACGACTCGCAGCGCGTGTACGACAAGAACTTCCCCAACAGCGAATTCAAGACCAAGGGCCTGAAGGCCGACAAGAGCTGGTGGAACCCGTTCAACTGACGCGCCGTTCCCCATGCCAGGAAAGCCCCTGCCACGCAGGGGCTTTTTTTATGCCGCGGCGCGCCGCAAGGCTTGCGGCGGCTGTCCGTAGATGCGGATGAAGGCGCGGCGCATGCGTTCCGTATCGCCGAAACCCACCCGGCGGGCAATGGCGTCCATGCCAGCCTCGCCCTCCTCGACCAATTCGCGGGCGGCCTCGGCACGCACGCGCTCGACCGCCTTGGCCGGGGTCTGGCCGGTTTCGAGTTTGAACTGGCGGCAGAACTGGCGCGGACTCAAGCAGGCCACGGCAGCCAGGCGCTCGATGTCCAGCACTTGATCCAGATGCTGGCCCACATGGGCCAGCACTTCGCGCATGCGTCCGCTGGCCGGCGCCAGTTCCTGCAGGGCCGAGAACTGCGACTGCCCGCCCGTGCGCCGGTGATAGACCACCATCTCGCGGGCGGTGGCGCGGGCGACCGCCTCGCCGTGGTCGGCCTGCACCATGGCCAGCGCGAGATCGATGCCGGCCGTGATGCCCGCCGAGGTCCAGACTGTGCGGTCCTCGACATAGATGCGATCCGCCTCCACTGCCAGTGCCGGATGGCGCTGCTGCAATTCGGCGGCGTGGCGCCAGTGGGTCGTCACCCGGCGCCCCTGCAGGATGCCGGCCTGCGCCAGCACGAAAGCGCCGGTGCAGACGCTGGCCACGCGCCGTCCGCGCGCATGCGCGCCGCGCAGATAGGCCAGCATGGCCGGCGCTGCCTGGGGCTCGCGCGCGCCCTGGCCGCCCGGCACCAGCACGGTGTCCGCGCGCAGGCCTCGCCAAGGACGCGTCAGCACGGACACGCCGGCCGAGCAGCGGACCGGCCCGCCCTCGGCCGACACCACGGCTACCTCATAGGCGCCCGGCACCACTTCGGCGGCGATCTGAAAGACTGACAGCGGCCCGGCCATGTCGAGCAGCTGGAAGTCCGGCACGGGCAGGATGCAGACGCGATGGGTGCTCATGGCATTAAACGAGGGAAAATAGTCATTCTTGCCATAGTTTCCAGCGCTAGAGTGGGGCCTGTCAATCCTCCGGACCTGCTACTGCCATGAACGCTTCCCTGCGCGGCCTGCGCAATGCCCGCATCCTCGCCGTCTGCCAAGGCCTGTACATCGCGGCGATCTCCATCGACCTGACCCTGACGGCGCTGACCGGCCAGATGCTGGCGCCGCATCCGGCGCTGGCGACGCTGCCCTTCGCGCTGATCACGGTGGCGGGCGCCGCGGTGACCTGGTATGCCTCCTTGCTCATGCAGCGCATCGGCCGGCGCGCCGGTTTCATATTGGGATCGCTGGCGGGCGCGGCCGGCGGGCTGATTTCCGTGGCCGCGGTCTTTGCCAGCGACTTCTGGCTCTTCTGCCTGGGCACGGCGCTGGTCGGCGTGTTCCAGGCCTTCGCGCAGTACTACCGGTTGGCGGCCGCGGACGCGGTACCCGCCGAGGCCAAGAGCCGCGCCATCTCCGTGGTCCTGACCGGCGGCGTCATCGCGGCCATAGCAGGGCCGGCGCTGGCTGCCTGGGCCAAGGACATCTTTCCCGCCGCGATCTTCTCCGGCGCCTATCTGATGGTGGCCCTGCTGGGAGCGGCCAGCGCGCTGCTGCTCCTCGCCTACCGCGACCAGGAAGGCGACGGCGGCCAGCCCGCCGACACGCAGGCCGCGGTCCTGCCGGCCCGCCCCTTGGGCGAGGTCATGCGGCAGCCCATCTTTGTGGCGGCGCTGGCCAACAATGTCGTGGGGTCGGTCTCGATGATGTTCGTCATGACGGCCGCGCCGCTCGCCGCCGTAGCCTGCCAGCACAGCATTGCCGACGGCGCCAGCATCATGCAGTGGCACCTCATCGGCATGTACGCCCCGGCGTTTTTCGCCGGCGCGTTGATCAACCGGCTGGGACTGCCGCGCGTGCTCGGCATGGGCATGGCGCTGAACGCGGCCTGCTCGCTGATCGCGATGCAATCGACTTCGCTCACGGCCTTCCATGCGGCATTGTTCTGCCTGGGCGTGGGCTGGAACTTCATGTTCGTCGGCGGCACCACGCTGCTGGCCCAATCGTACCGGCCCGCCGAACGGGCGCGGGTGCAAGGAGCGGCCGAAATGCTGCGCTATGCCACCACCGCCCTGGCCACGCTGGCCGCCGGGCCGGCGCTGGCGCGCATGGGCTGGGAGACGCTCAATGCCGCCATGCTGCCCATCGTGGGCCTGGCCGCGGTCATGACGGGATGGTGGGCGCTATCGCGCAGGACGGAACGGGTTGCCGCCTGATACTGCCGGCAGGGCCGCCTGCAGGCGCGTGCGGCCTCTAGCCCTGCGGTTCCTGCTTGCGCCGGTAGAACGCCAGCACCTCTTCCAGTTCGCGCGTCCGCGCAAACGGCGGCAGTCCGCGCCACAGGCGCTTGCCGTAAGGCTTTTCGACCAGGCGCGCATCGCCCACCATGAGCACGCCCCAATCGGATTCCGTGCGGATCAAGCGGCCCGCGCCCTGCTTGAGCGAAATCGCGGCTTCGGGCAATTGGTATTCCGAAAAAGGATTGCCGCCCTGCGCGCGGCAAGCGCGCAGCCGCGCCTCGATGACCGGATCGTCGGGCGGCGCGAACGGCAGCTTGTCGATCGCCACCAGCGTCAGCACGTCGCCCGGCAGGTCGATGCCTTCCCAGAAACTGGCGCTGCCCACCAGCACCGGATGCTCCAGCTTGCAGAAGCGGTCCAGCAAGTCGCGGCGCGTGCCCTCGCCCTGCTTGAGCAAGGGCCATTCATGGCCGGCATCGTCGAAGGCGTCGGCCAGCAGGTTGGCGACCTTGTCCACGGCGCGCAGCGTCGTGCACAGCACCAGCGTGCCGCCGGGACTGGCCTCCAGCAGCGGCAGCAGCGTCTGCACGAAACGGTCGAGGAACTGCGGCGATTGCGGTTCGGGCATGCCGCGCGGCACGAACAGCAAGGCTTGCTCGGGGTAGTCGAAGGGCGATTCCCACTTGCCCGTGCGCGCCTTCTCCAGCCCCAATTGGCTGGTGAAGTGGGTGAACTCGCCGTTCACGGACAAGGTGGCCGAGGTCATGATCCAGGCCTGGCCCGGCTTGCGGTATTTGGAAAAAGCCTGGGCCACCGACAGGGGCGCGGAATGTAGCCGCACGTGGTGCTGGCCGTGCTCGACCCAGCGCACCGCCGGACCGGTCCATTGTTCCGCGGCGGCTGCGCCTTCCAGGATCGCGGCGGGCGTGGAGAGTCCGTCGCCCAGCGCCGATTGCAGCGCGGGCTCGGGCGCCTGGTCGTCGCGGCCCCAGCCTTCCTCGGAATAGTCGGCGGTCGCCCGCCCCGGCGTGGCCCAGCGCTTGAGCCGCACCGAAATTTCGGCGCCGCTGCGCGCGGCCGCCATCAGGTCCGGATGCTTTTCGGCGACCGCGCCCAGCGCCTTCGCCGCGCCGTCCACGGCCTCGCGCAGCGCCAATAGCGCTTCGTCGAATTCCTCGGGATTCGGAATGGCCTCGAAGGTGGCCTTGCGGCCCGGCATCTTGTCCAGCGGCGCACAGACCAGCCGCAGCTCGCGCGCCGCCGTTTCCACATGGCGACTGACGTCGCTCCATTTGGCGGCCTCGCGCGCATAGGCCAGGCCGGCCGCTTCCATCGCGCGGCCGAAATCCAGCAACTGATGCGTGGACACGCTATTGCCCAGGAAGCGGGTGGCGGTATCCGGCAACTGGTGCGCTTCGTCGAAGATCACGGTGTCCGCTTCGGGCAGCAGATCGGTCACGCCCTCTTCGCGCAGCACCAGGTCGGCCATGAACAGGGCGTGGTTGACCACCACCACGTCGGCTTCTTGCGCCTGGCGGCGCGCCTTCACCACAAAACAGTCGCGAATGCGCGGGCATTCCTGACCCAGGCAGTTCTCGCGCGTGGAGGTCACGCGCTGCCAGATGTCGGCATCTTCCGGCACCTGCGCCAGGTCGCCGCGATCACCCGTCTTGGAGATGCCGGCGAACACCTGGATCTGGCGCAGCTGCTGGATTTCGGTGCGCGACTTCAAGGCGCGCTCGTCGCCCTGCAGGCGGTCCAAGTGGTAATGACAGACGTAGTTGCCGCGGCCCTTGAGCAGCGCAGCGGTCACCGGCGCGGCCAGCGCCGCGCGCACGCGCGGCAGGTCGCGGGCGAAAAGCTGGTCCTGCAAGGTGCGGGTGCCGGTGGAAATCAGCACCTTGCCGCCCTGGATGAAGGCGGGTACAAGATAGGCCCAGGTCTTGCCGATGCCGGTGCCCGCCTCGGCCACCAAGGTGGCGCGGTCCTGGATGGCTTGGCCTATGGCCTGCGAGAGTTCAACCTGCGAGGGGCGCGGCTTGTAGCCGGGCAAGGCCGTGGCCAAAGGCCCGTCGGCGTCGAAGAATTCGGAGATATCCAGGTCCAGCATAGCGAGTCAACGGTGAACCGGTGCCGGTTGCGGTTCGGGCGCCAGACACTTGTGTGGGAAAGGACCAAATGATACCCGCTGCCGGGCCGCCGATCGGCCGCCCGGGCACCGCAAGGGGGACATATCCGTCCACCCTGGCACGTTTTGTAACAGCAGCTTATGGCACAATCCGCCCCTTGTTTTTCCTTTTTGTCGTCGTATCGAGATGTCTGAAACTTCCGCTATCACGTACGTCGCCGCCGGCGTCGACAACGCCCGCATCGTCGCGCAGCTCGCCACCGAGCTGGGCGCGCGCGCCTCCCAGATCGCCTCGGCGGTGGAACTGCTGGACGATGGCGCCACCGTGCCCTTCATCGCTCGCTATCGCAAGGAAGCCACCGGCGGCCTGGACGATACCGTGCTGCGCAATCTCGAAGTGCGCCTGGGCTATCTGCGCGAACTCGAAGAGCGCCGCGGGTCCATTCTTGAATCCATCTCGCAGCAGGGCAAGCTCACGGCCGGGCTGCAGCAGGAAATCGCCACGGCGGACACCAAGCAGCGCCTGGAAGACTTGTACGCCCCCTACAAGCCCAAGCGCCGCACCCGCGCCCAGATCGCCCGCGAAGCGGGCCTCGAGCCGCTGGCCGACGGCATCCTGGCCGATCCCGCCTGCGACCCGGCCGCGCTGGCCGCGCAATACCTGAATCCGGAAGCGTCCATCAACGACGCCAAGGCCGCGCTCGACGGCGCGCGCGACATTCTGGCCGAGCGCTACGCGGAAAACGCGGACCTGCTGGCCGACATGCGCGAGCACCTGTGGTCCACCGGACTGATCCATTCCAAGATGGTCGATGGCAAGGAAACCGAGGGCGCCAATTTCCGCGACTGGTTCGACTTCAACGAGCCGCTGCGCACCCTGCCCTCGCACCGCATCCTGGCGCTGCTGCGCGGCCGCCAGCAAGGCGTGCTGGAACTGCGCCTGGGGCTGGAAGCCGAACTCGAAGCGCAGACGCCGCATCCCTGCGTGGCCCGCATCGCCGGCTTCCTGAAGCTGGGTAACGGCCTGTTCGCGCTGGACGCCACGCCGCGCGCCCGCTGGCTGGGCGAAGTCTGCCGCTGGACCTGGCGCGTGAAGCTGCTGACGGCGTTCGAAAGCGAGCTGGTCGGCCGCCTGCGCGAAAGCGGTGAAGCCGAAGCCATCCGCGTGTTCGCCGCCAACCTGAAGGACCTGCTGCTGGCCGCGCCGGCCGGCCCCAAGGCCGTGCTGGGCCTGGATCCCGGCATCCGCACCGGCTGCAAGGTCGCGGTGATCGACCAAACCGGCAAGGTCGTGGACACCACCACCGTGTACCCGTTCGAACCGCGCCGCGACCGCGAAGGCACCATCAATACGCTGGCGGCCCTGGTGGCGCGCCACAAGGTCGACCTGATCGCCATCGGCAACGGCACCGCCTCGCGCGAAAGCGAAAAACTGGTGGGCGACATGATGGAACGCTTCCCGGACCTGAAGGTCACCCGCGTGGTGGTTTCCGAAGCTGGCGCTTCCGTCTATTCCGCGTCCGAAACCGCCGCCCAGGAATTCCCCGACCTGGACGTGACGCTGCGCGGCGCCGTGTCCATCGCCCGCCGCCTGCAGGACCCCCTGGCCGAACTGGTCAAGATCGATCCCAAGGCCATCGGCGTGGGCCAGTACCAGCATGACGTCAACCAGCGCGAGCTGGCGCGTTCGCTGGACGCCGTGGTCGAGGATTGCGTGAACGCCGTGGGCGTGGACGTGAACACCGCGTCCGCCGCCCTGCTGGCCCGCGTGTCCGGCTTGAATTCGCTGCTGGCCAAGAATATCGTCGCCTGGCGCGACGAGAACGGCGCCTTCCCGACCCGCGAGATCCTGCGCAAGGTGCCGCGCTTTGGCGACAAGGCGTTCGAGCAGGCCGCCGGCTTCCTGCGCATTCCCAACGGCGACAACCCGCTGGACGCCTCGTCGGTCCACCCGGAAGCCTATCCGGTGGTCGAACGCATCGTCGCCAAGATCAAGGCCGAAGTGAAGCAGATCATCGGCCAGCGCGAAGCCCTCAAGGGCGTTTCGCCGTCCGACTTCACCGACGAGCGCTTCGGCCTGCCGACAGTGCGCGACATCTTCGCCGAACTGGAAAAGCCCGGCCGCGATCCGCGCCCGGAATTCAAGACGGCGCAGTTCAAGGAAGGGGTTGAAACCCTGAACGACCTGTACCCGGGCATGGTGCTGGAAGGCGTCGTGACCAACGTGGCCAACTTCGGCGCGTTCGTGGACATCGGCGTGCACCAGGACGGCCTGGTCCACATTTCGGCCCTGGCCGAGAAGTTCGTGAAGGATCCGCGCGATGTCGTGCGCGTGGGCCAGACGGTAAGCGTGAAGGTGCTGGAAGTGGACGCGGCGCGCAAGCGCGTGGCGCTGACCATGCGCCTGAACGACACCGCGGCGCCCGCCCGCCGCAGCGCCGACGCGCCCAAGAGCGGCGGCGACCGCAACCGCCGCCCGCAGGGCGACGGCGGCCGCGGTGGTTCCGGGGCCGGCGCCGGCATGAACAGCGCCATGGCGGACGCCTTCGCCAAGCTCAAGCGCTGAGCGAACGTCGCTCCACGAAAAACCGGCGCCTGGTGCGCCGGTTTTTTTTACCTAGGGCTTACCCGTAAAGAGACGGGTTACTTGTGTTCGCTCAAGCCGCAACTATCAAAAATGATAGAAAATATCTAATTGTGTCCAAATAATAAGACCCGACGGCGCCAGGCCGCGCAGCGACACAAAGCCCCCCGCGAACAGGCGAGCCATGGCGCGCAGCGCCTGCCGGGGAGCAGCACAAGAACGACAGCGCCCTGCCTCGAACGACCGGAGATCCGCCCAGCCATGTCCCATACCATCACGCTTGCCGCCAATGAAACGGCAACCATCACCGAAAAGGAAGCCAACGCCAGCGGCGTCTACAGCGAAATCACCCTGGGCCAGTATTCGCGCCTGCTCGTCGACGGCGCCGAAGTGAGCTTCAAGCACATCACGCTGGAGCGGCTGGGCAGCCGCGTCATCGAACTGAGCAATGGGGCGCAGTTGCACGTCGGCGCGCTGGGATTCGCCAGCATGGGCGCCAGCATCACCTATCGCATCGGCGCGGGTTGTGCGCTGACTTTCGACGCCAGCCAATGGGATCCGGAAGTAGTAGCCAACACCACCTTCGATTTCGCCAGCCAGGGCAGCGGCACGCTCAAGTACTTCCCGTTCATCAATCCGGAATGGCTGGACTGCCCGAACGTCACGGGCTACACGGAAGGCGACATGCTCGAAATCGCCGGCCAGGGCAGCGCCCAGCGCTTCCAGGTGCGCGACGGGCGCATCGTGGCCAGCGCCCGCGCCGCCTGAACCTGCGGGCCGGCTTTGCGCCGGCCCCTCGGGCTTATTCCTGCGACAGCGACGACAGCGCGGCGCGCGCGCGCGCCAACGAGGCGCCGGATGCGTCCTGCGCGCCCGCCGGGGCGGTCGCCACGACCACACCATCGAGCATCGCGGCATAGCCTTGCCCGTCGGCCTGCAGCACCGCATCGGCCGGTTCCGACTGCAGGCGGCGCATCAGGGCGCCAGCCTCCTTGGGATCGGCGAAGCGCTGCGACAGCAACAGTTCCTCGCCGTCGGCAGCCAGCAGGCGGAAGCGGAAGCCGCCGTCTTCATCGCGGAAGCTGACGAAGCGCGCGCCCTTGCCCTTTTCCTTCTTGGGCTGCGCGGCCTTGGCGCCCGACGCGGCCTCCAGATTGCGCAGGCCCACGGCCTGGCGCAGCTCGTGCATGAACGGCGTGGCCAGCTTGCGCGCCTTGGCGGCGCCCGCCTGCAGGATGTCTTCGATGCGGCCAGGGTTGGCCATCAGGTCGAAGTACTTCTCGCGCATGGGCGCCAGCAGGTTTTCCAGGTGGTCGTACAGCGCCTGCTTGGCCTCGCCCCAGCCCATCCCTTCTTCGAGCTGCTTGCGCAGCGCGGCGGCCTGCTCGTGCGTGGCGAAGGCGCGGTAGATGGTGTACAGGTGCGAGTTCTCGGCGTCCTTGGGCTCGCCCGGCGCGCGCGAATCGGTCACGATGCGCATCACCGCCGCGCGCAGTGCGCTGGCGCCGCCCTCGAACAGGGGAATGGTGTTGTTGTAGCTCTTGGACATCTTGCGGCCGTCCAGGCCCGGCAAGGTCGCCACGTCCTCTTCGATCACGACTTCCGGCAGCGTGAAGTAATCGCGGCCGTACAGGTGGTTGAAACGCTGGGCGATATCGCGCGCCATTTCCAGATGCTGGATCTGGTCGCGGCCCACCGGCACCTTGTTGGCGTTGAACATGACGATGTCCGCCGCCATCAGCACCGGATACGAGAACAAACCCATCGTGACGCCGTCGTCCGGTTCCAGGCCCTTCTCCGTGTTCTGGTCCACCGACGCCTTGTACGCATGCGCCCGGTTCATCAGCCCCTTGGCGGTGACGCAATTCAACAACCAGGTCAGCTCGGGGATCTCGGGGATGTCCGACTGCCGGTAGAAGGTCACGCGTTCGTGATCCAGGCCCACCGCCAGCCAGGTGGCGGCGATTTCCAGGCGCGAGCGCGCCACGCGGGCGGGGTCGTCGCACTTGATGAGGGCGTGGTAGTCCGCCATGAAGAAGAATGCGTCCACGCCGGGCTGCGCGCTGGCCTGAACGGCCGGACGGATCGCGCCCGCGTAATTGCCGAGGTGGGGAGTTCCAGAGGTGGTAATGCCGGTAAGGACGCGGGTATTCATGAGGCGAAGAGGCGTTTGCTAGGGGAAACGCCCAGTGTAACGTGCCGGGCGCGTGGCTACAGAACGGCCAGCACCGGCGCCGCCAGCGCGCACAGTCCGCCGGCGGTCAACGCGGCGCGAGGCCGGAACGTCAGGAACCAGATCAGCAGCAGCCCGGCAATGCTGAGGATGCCTATCCATTCGACCGTGCCGTAGCTCCAGCCCCAGACCGCCGCCGAGGCGCACAGCGACAGGGCCAGCGCAGCCCAGCCGAACAGACGCAGAGGCAAGCGGTGGCGCCGTGGCAAGGCCCGGTCGAACAAGTCTTCGTAGTGGCGGTCCATGCCCAGGCACAGGGCTGCAAAACCGGCATAGGCCAGGCAGAAGGCGGCAAGCGTCATGGCGTATCCCCTCTAGGTTCGTAGGCGGACTGGACAGGCTGGGACTGGGCCGCGGGCTTGGCCGCGGCGCGGCCCTTGATGGGCGCCTTGGCGGCCGCCTTGCCTGCGCGGGCGGCCTTGCGCGCCATCCAGGCCAGCAGCAGCGCCCCGGCCAGGCAGGTCAGGTCGAAACCCGCCATGACCCAGTCGCCGGAAGGCAGAGAGACGCCCAAATGACGCGAGGTCGTCAGGGCGTTGACCACCGGCACCAGCGCCAGAGAGGCCGCCGCGGCAGCCAGCAGGTCGCGCCACTTGCGATGCTGGAACAGGAAGGCGTAGACCAGCGACAGGCCCCAGGCGGCGAAGAAGGCGCGCGATTCCCAGAACTGCCTGCCCGGCAGGTCGACGGGCAGCAGGCGGTTGGCCCAGAAAAAAGCGGCGACCGAGATGAACAGGCCCGCGATCGTGCCGGCATTGAGCGCGTCCACCAGCCGCAACGAAAACGCTTCACGCGCGCCCGGACGCGCCTTCTGGCGCCGCTTGGCGATCCACAGGACCATGCCCGTACCCACCATGGCCGTGCCCGCCATGCTGACCAGGAAATATAGCCAGCGCAAGAACGGTTCTGCGAACAGGCCCAGGTGCAGGCCGACGATGACGCCCGCGGTGCGTGCGGTGGCGCCGAGCTCGTCCTCGCGTTCCTGCAGCGCGCCCGTGACGCCGTCAAAGCGCATGTAGGGCGCCAGCTTGCCAAACGACACGCCATCGGCCGCATCGCGCACCAGGGTCACGGTCGCGCCGGCATCGCCGGGATGGTTGACGGTGACACGCCCCACCCGTCCTCCTTGCCAGTGCTGTTGCGCCTGCTCCACCAGCGGCGCGAGCGGAAGCAGCGGCGCGGGCTCGTTGCGCGCGGGCGTGACCCTGAAGGACTTGAAGACGTCGTCGGAGTATTGGCGCGGACTTTCGTACACCGCCAGGATGCCGGCCGGCATCAGCATGGCCATGAACAGCACCAGCCCGCTGAACGTGATCATCAGGTGGAACGGCAGCCCCAGCACCGACAAGGCGTTATGGCCGTCCATCCAGGCGCGCTGGCCGCCCTTTCTGGGCCGGAAGGTGAAGAAATCGGTGAAGATCTTCTTGTGGGTGATGATGCCGCTGATGATGGCCACCAGCATGAACATGCCGGCGATGCTGGCGAGCCAGCGCCCCCACGGAAAGGCGGTTTCCAGTTCGAAATGGAAACGGTAGAAAAAGTCGCCGCCGCGCGTCTCGCGCGCGGTCACGGCCTGGCCGCTAGCCGGATCCAGCTTTACGCGCACGAAGCCGCGCTCGCCCGGCTTGGGCTTGGGCACTTGGTAGAGCACCTGGATATACGGCTCGCGGTCGGACGGCGGCGTAATGAACCAGCGCGTGGCGTCGGGCGCATGTACACCCAGGTAGCGCTGCGCGGCGGCCACGGACTGCGCCGCCGGCGCGGGCCGCACCTGGATCTCGGGCTGCATCCAGCTCGTGATCTCGGGGCGGAAGAACGCCAGCGTGCCGGTCAGGAACATCGCGAACAGCACCCAGCCGAAGATCAGCCCCGACCACGTGTGCAGCCAGGACATGGATTGGCGCAGGCCTTCTTCGCCCTGCGCTTTTTCCACTTTCGTCTTCATGCCGCCCCCGTCGCGCGGCCGACCGCGAACAGCGCGCCCAGCAGCGCGGCGGGCACCAGCACGCCCACCCAGGCGCGCCAGGCATTACGCGTGGCGAAGACCCAGATCACGCCGCAGGCATAGAACACGAAGGACAGCATCTGCGCCGTGATCACGGCGTCCGGCCGCCGCATGGGCAGCCAGATGGCCAGGCAGGCCGCAGCCGCCGACGCCAGCACATAACCGCCCAAAATGGCGGCCGCCGCCCTGGAAAAGACGGCCAGACGGTAGCGCATCATGCCTGCGCCGGCAGCGGGAGCTTTCACTGGGAAACGTTGAAGGTCAGAGTGGAAACGTAGCGGATCTTGGCGTAGGCCTTGCCGTCGGCCTCGCCCGCCTTGTCTTCGACATGGGCGGCTTCGAGCACGTACTGGCCGGGCCACGGCGTGGTGATTTCGATGCGGCCGTTCTCATCGCTGTGGAAGCGCTTTTCCCACTTGGGCGGGCCGAACACGGTGACTTCGGTCTTGGCCAGCGGCTTGCCTTTGAACTGCAGCACGAAAGCGTTGGTCCCGGCCGCGACCGGCACGAGTTCCAGGTCCAGCTTGCCTTCGGTGTCCGCGCGGCCAGCCTTGGCGCCGTACTGCACCAGGGTGTCCTTGAACTGGTAGGCCTGGCGCAGGCGCACATCGCCCTTGCCCGCCGCCGCGAATTCGAGGAAGTCCGCACCCTCGCCCGCGACCTTCAGCGCCTTGCCATCGGCGCCCGTCACGACCGGCGCCACCATGATCTTGCCGAGCAGGCCGTCGCGCTTTTCGCGCACGTCGTCCGCCCATTCGCCGAAATACGCCTTGGCCGGACCCTCGGCGCTGCGTTCCAGCCAAACGAAATGCGCCTGCGCGGCGCCCGCCGTGCCCAACAGGGCAATAGCGGCCAAGGTTCTTGCGAATGTCATTGTTGATTTCCTTTAGTCGGACCGGATCGGGCCAGCCCCGCGGCCAGGCACCGATTCGGCAGGTTTTAAATTATAACCATTCTCACTTCGAAGTAGCCATCCGTCCTACCAGCGGTAGCGCAGGCTGGCCTTGATGGAGCGTTGATAGCCATACCAGCACCAGGAATCGCCCGAGCACGACGCGACGTACTCCTTGTCGAACAAGTTCTGCACGTTCAGCGCCACCTGCATGCCCTTGAGCGAGGGCGATGCGCGGCCCAGGTCGTAGTCCAGCATCAGGTCGAACAGCGTGACCGACGGCACCTTCAGGGTGTTGGTCTCGTTGCCGTACGAGGAACCGATGTAGCGCACGCCGCCGCCCACGCCCATGCCCGCCAGCGGACCGTCCTGCAACTGGTAGCGGGCCCAAGCGGAAGCCTGCTGCGAAGGCACGCCCACGGGCGCCTTGCCCTTCAAGTTCATGCCGGCGGCGTTGGGATAGGCCTTGGAGTACTCGTTGTCCATCAGGGAATACGCCGCCACCAGCGTCAGTCCGCGCATGGGCTCGGTCTTGGCTTCCAGTTCGATGCCCTGGGTGCGCAGCTCGCCTGCCTGGATCGAGCAGCGCCCGCCCGCCGTGCCGCAGATGTGGGTCGGATCCGGATCCGTGGTGGTCATGTTTTCGCGGCGGATGTCGAACGCCGCGACCGACAGCAGCGTGGCGCTGCCCGGCGGCTGGTACTTGATGCCGACCTCGTACTGGTTGCCTTCGATCGGCTTGAAGGGCGTGTTCTGCCAACCCGTGCCCGATTGCGGTTCGAACGATTCCGAGTAGCTGAAGTAAGGCGCCACGCCGTTGTCGAAGTTGTAGATCACGCCCAGGCGGCCGGAGAACTTCTCCGCGTTGAGCGAGGACGGCGCGACCCGCCCGGTGGCGATCGTGGTGGTCTCGCCCACGGTGCGCGACCAATCGTAGCGCCCGCCCAGCAGCACCGAGAGGCGGTCGATCTTGATCTGGTCCTGGAAGTACAGGCCAGCCTGATATTGCTTGGAAGTCGCGTCCGTGGAGAATGCCGGCGCCGGGATGTTCTGGTGGTTGTCCGGGTTCAGCACATCCAGCGCGGGCGCGGTGCCAAAGCCGGACAGCGTGTCGGTCTTGACGTGCTGGTAGTCGAAGCCCAGCAGCGCGGTATGGGCGAAGCGGCCGGTGTTGAAGCGCGCCTGCAGATTGTTGTCCAGGGTCAGCGCGCCCACGTCCACGTCGGTCGCAATCGACGCGCGCTGCTGGTAGCGGTAGGTCTTGTCGGTATAGCCGTAGTTATTGGTCATCGCGCCGTAGATGCTGCGGTACTGCGCTTCCGAGCGCGTCCAGCGCAGGCTCTGCGAGGCCTTGAAGGTGTCGTTGAAGCGATGCTCCAGCACATAGCCCAGCGAATAGCTCTTGCGGTCGCTCTTTTCGAAGTTGGCGTCGCCGTCGTAGTAGTCCGCCGGCAGACGGATGCCGTCGGGCGCCGAGAGCAGCGTGCGCATCGCCGGCACGCTGCCGTAGGAGCCCATGTCGGGATCGCGCTGGAAGTTGGTCAGCACGGTCAGCGTGGTGTCGCCGCTGGGCTTCCAGGTGAAGGCCGGCGACACGAAGTAGCGGCGCTCCTTGGTGTCCTTGACCTGGCCGTCGGACATATAGCCCGAGCCGACCAGGCGGTACAGGAATTTGCCTTCCTCATCCACCGGACCGCCGAAATCGAAATTGGCGCGGCGGTAGTCATAGTTGCCAACCTGCACCTCGACCTCGCGCAGCGTCTCTTCCAGCGGGCGCTTGCTGACCTGGTTGACCACGCCGCCCGGACCGCCCTGCCCGTACATGACGGAAGCCGGCCCCTTCAACACGTCCACGCGCTCCAGGCGATAGGTGTCCACCTGCGGCAGGGCATCGCGGCCGCCGAATACCCGCAGGCCGTCCAGGTAGGACGATGCGGAAAAGCCGCGCACGCTGAACTGGTCCAGGCGCGTGGCGGTGGCGCCGCGCGATTCCGTGGCCACGCCCGCGGTGTAGCGCAGTACCTGGTTCAGCGTCTGCGCGCCCTGCTCCGTGATCTGCTCGCGCGTGACGACCGATATCGACTGCGGCGTTTCGATCAGCGGGGTGTCGGTCTTGGTGGCGCTGGCGCTCACCGTGGCGACGTAGCCCACCGTCGTGATCGCGCTGTCGGACATGCCCGACACGGTCACCGGCGCCAGCGTGGGCGTATCGCCCGCGGACGCAGCAACCTGCACCAGCGTCCAGGTATTGCCCGATTGCGCGCGCGCCTGCAGGCCGCTGCCCGCCAGGATGCGGGAGAATCCCGCGCCCACCGAGTACGCGCCCGCCAACCCTTCCGAGCGGCGTCCGCGCACCAGCGCCGGGTCGAACGACAGCACCACGCCGGCGCTGCGCGCGAACTGCGTCAAGGCGTCGGCCAAGGGGCCGGCAGCGATCTGGTAGCTGCGTGGCGCGTTCGCCGAGGCAGGCGCCGATTGCGCCCGGGCCTGCGGCATGCCGGCGACGAGCCCGCCCGCGCACATGGCGGCCAGCACGGCGACGCGGCCGGCGGACAAGGGGGCGCGCAAGCGCGATTGAGATGAAGCGGACACAAAACTCTCCCTGTACGGTGGTATCTATCCCTGCCTTCCGTACGGGATCCGAAAACCTGCAAGCCGCAGGCCAAAAAATTTGTAACGCTCAAGCCTCGCGCGGACCGACCTGCAGCCAGTACTGCGTATGCCGCGTCACACGGATGGGTAAGGCGGGCTCCAAGGCCTTGAGCGCGCGTTCGGCATCGTCCAGCGGAAATACGCCCGACAGCCGCAGGCCGGCCACCGCCGGATCCACCCTGATCATGCCCAGGCGCTGGCGGGCCAGGTACTGGGCGAAGTAGTCCAGGCGCCAGTCCTTGGCCACCACCAGGCCGTCGGCCCAGGCCAGCCTGTCCGGGTCGGAGGCATGGCGGCCGACTTCGCCGTGTTCCGAGAATGCCAGGCGCTCGCCCGCCTCCGCGTGCGTCGCAACGCCGGCGCGCAGCAGCACGACGCTGCCTTCATACACGCCCACGCGCGCGCCTTTGTCGGTGCGCCGCAAGTCAAAGCGCGCCTGTTCCGCACGCAGTTCACCGTGCCCTGTGTCCACGCGCAGCGCCGCCATGGCGGGCCGCACCTCGGTCCGCACCAACACTTCGCCACGCAGCAGGTCCATGCCGCGGGCGCCGCCCTGCAAGTGCAGGCGCACCGCGCTGTCGCTGTTCAAGGTGATATGCAGCCCATCGGCCACCGCGACCGCCAGCCGCTCGCCGACGCCGGTGCTGAGGTCCGCAGCCAAGCGTTGCCACGGTGCATGGCGGTAGCCCGCCCAGCCGGTGACGGCCGTGCCGCAGATGGCCAGCAATCCGCGCAATACCGTGCGGCGGCCGTTCGAGCGGGGCCCGGACAACGCGCCATGCGCCAATGCCGTCGGCACGCGACGGGCATCCTGGCTGATGCGCTGCAGGCGGTCCCAGGCCTGGCGGTGCGCGGGATCCTGCGCCAGCCATGCCTCGCACGACTGCCGCTCGCCCACACCGGCCATTCCGGATTGCAGCCGCACCCACCAGGCGATCGCCTGGTCCGCCACCGGGTCGACGGCGCTAGTCATCAAACGCCGCGTAGCACGCGGTCATGGCGCGCACCATGTACTGCTGCACCGAACTCAGGGAAATTTCGAGCCGCCGGGCGATCTCGGGATAAGTCAGGCCGTCGAGCTGCGACAGCAGAAACGCGGAACGGGCCTTCGGCGGCAAGCCGTCCAGCAGGTGGTCCAGCCGCGCCAGTGACTGCAGCTGTTCGGCCTGCTCTTCGGGAGACGGCGCATAGGCCTCGGGAATGGCGGCCAGATAGGCAAGATACGCCCGCTCCAGCGCCGCATGCCGTTGATGGTCCACCACCAGGCCCTTCGCGATGGTGGTCAGCAGCGCCCGGGCATCGCCGGCGCGAACTGTCTTGCGGCCCTGGATCACCCGCAGGAACACGTCCTGCGCCAGATCTTCCGCGCGGTGCTCGCAACCCAGCCTGCGGCGCAGCCAGCCGAACAGCCAGGGACGGTGATCGCGATACAGGCCATCGACGGGCGCGGCACAGGTATCGGTGCGCGCGGCCGATGCGGACAGGAAGGGGGAGGACACGTTGGAAACTGCGGTGCTGGACCTGAAGTCTCCAAATCTTAATTGATAATGACTTGTATTACCAATTTCAACCGAGATCCGCCCGAAAAATCCGGGCAGATGCGGCGCGACTACAACGACACGGTGTGGCGGCGTTCCGATTCCAGGTACTCGCGCGACTGCATTTCCAGAATGCGCGAGACGGTGCGGTGGAATTCATTGGCCAGCGCGCCTTCGGTGTAGATTTCCTCGGGCTCGCACTCCGCCGACATGATGAGCTTGATGCGGTGGTCGTAGAACACGTCGATCAGCCAGGTGAAGCGGCGCGCTTCGGAGGCCTGGCGCGGTCCCATGCGGGGTACGTCGGACAGGATCACGGCATGGAAGCGGTTGGCCAGTTCCAGATAGTCGTTCTGCGAACGCGGGCCACCGCAAAGCGTGGCGAAGTCGAACCACACCACCGACCCCGCAAGCGCCAGCGCGCGGATCTCGCGGTGCTCGATGTGCAGCACCGGGTCCTGCGGCGGCGTGTCAGCCAGGCTGTTGAAGGCTTCCTGCAGCGCCTGGCGGGCATGCTCGTCCAGGGGCGTGTGATAGCACTGCACTTGCTCCAGCGAACGGCGGCGGTAGTCCACGCCGGCATCCACGTTCATGATGTCCATGCGCGCCTGGATCAGCTGGATGGCGGGCAGGATGCGGTCGCGGTGCAGACCGTCCGGATACAGGGTCGAAGGTTCGTAGTTGGACGTCATCACGAAGGACGTGCCGTACTCGAACAGCTTGAACAGCAGGCGGTGCAGGATCATCGCGTCGGCCACGTCGGACACGTGGAACTCGTCGAAGCAGATCAGGCGATAGCGCTTGGCCACGCGCCTGGCCACTTCGTCCAGCGGATCCTGCATGCCCTTCACTTCTTCGAGTTCGCGGTGCACGCCGCGCATGAACTCGTGGAAATGCAGGCGCGTCTTGCGCACCACGGGCACGGTGGCGTAGAAGGCGTCCATCAGGAAGCTCTTGCCCCGGCCCACTCCGCCCCACAGGTACACGCCGCGCGGCACGTCGGGTCGGTTCAGCAGTTTCTTCAGCGCGTTCGAGCGCATCGATTTGAACTTGACCCATTCGTCGAAATAGCGCTGCAGCCGGTCGATCGCCTTTTTCTGGGCCTCGTCCGGCTGGTAGCCGCGCTCGGCCAGGGCGTGTTCGTAGTATTCGCTGACGTTCATGTGGGAGCAGGTAAAGCAGAATGAAAAAAGGGCGGATCCGTGAACCCGCCCCCGTCTTGCATCGGCTACGCGCGTATCAGAAGTTCAACGCGCGCTTGTCCACGGCCAACGCGGCTTCCTTCACGGCTTCCGACAGCGTCGGGTGCGCGTGGCAGATGCGGGCGATGTCTTCGGCCGCGCCACGGAATTCCATGATGGTCACGGCTTCCGAGATCAGCTCCGAGGCCATCGGGCCCACGATGTGCACGCCCAGGACCTCGTCGGTCTTGGCATCGGCGATCACCTTGGCAAAGCCGGTGGTGTCGCCCAGCGCGCGGGCGCGGCCGTTGGCCAGGAAGGGGAAGCTGCCAGCCTTGTACTCGCGGCCTTCGGCCTTGAGCTGCTGCTCGGTCTTGCCGACCCAGGCAATTTCGGGCGAGGTGTAGATCACCCACGGCACGGTGTCGAAGTTGACGTGGCCGTGCTGGCCGGCGATGCGCTCGGCAACCGCCACGCCTTCTTCCTCGGCCTTGTGCGCCAGCATCGGGCCGCGCACCACGTCGCCCACCGCCCAGACGTTCGGCAGGTTGGTCTTGCAGTCGCCGTCCACGGCCACGAAGCCGCGTTCGTCGAGCTTCAGGCCCACGGTGTCGGCGTTCAAGCCGCCGGTGTAGGGCACGCGGCCGATCGAGACGATCAGCTTGTCGACCACCAGCTTCTGCTCGGCGCCCTTGGCGTCGACATAAGGCACGGTGACGGACTTGGCGGTCGCCTTGATCTCGCCGATCTTGACGCCCATCTGGATGTTCAGGCCTTGCTTGGTGAAGGCCTTCAGGGCTTCCTTGGCCACTTGGCCGTCAGCGGCGGCCAGGAATTCCGGCATCGCTTCCAGGATGGTGACTTCGGAACCCAGGCGGCGCCACACGCTGCCCATTTCCAGGCCGATCACGCCGGCGCCGATCACGCCCAGCGTCTTCGGCACGGCGCCGATGTTCAGCGCGCCGTCGTTGGACAGCACGACCTTTTCGTCGAACGGCAGGCCAGGCAGCTCGCGCGCCGACGAACCGGTGGCGACCACCACGTGCTTGGCAACCAGGTCTTCCTCGGCGGTGCCGGTGACCTTGATGGCCCAGCCGCCGTCAACCTGGCCGGCGAACGCGCCCTTGCCATGGAAGAAGGTGACCTTGTTCTTCTTGAACAGGTACAGGATGCCGTCGTTGTTCTGCTTGACCACCGTGTTCTTGCGGCCGATCAGCGTGTCGAGCTTCAGGCTGACGCCCTTGACTTCGATGCCGTGGTCGGCGAAGTGGTGGTTGACTTGTTCGTAGTGCTCGGACGACTGCAGCAGCGCCTTGGACGGGATGCAACCGACGTTGGTGCAAGTACCGCCGGGAGCCGGGCCGCCTTGGCCGTTCTGCCAGGCGTCGATGCAAGCCACCGACATGCCGAGCTGCGCGGCGCGGATGGCAGCGATGTAGCCGCCGGGGCCCGCGCCGATGACGACGACGTCAAATTGTTTGGACATAGTGTTCTCGCGTAGAGGTATTGAGTGGAGCACGCCCCGCCCTGCGGGCCGGCGAGAAGCCGGCCGGGGCGCCGCAAGACCTTGGAGTCGCGTGGGCGCCGGGCCGGGGCGTCGAGATTACAGGTCCAGCAACAGGCGCTGCGGATCTTCCAGGGCGTCCTTCATGGCGACCAGGCCCAGCACGGCTTCGCGGCCGTCGATGATGCGGTGGTCGTAGGACAGCGCCAGGTAGTTCATCGGGCGGATGACGATCTGGCCGTTTTCGACGACGGCGCGATCCTTGGTGGCGTGCACGCCCAGGATGGCCGATTGCGGCGGGTTGATGATCGGGGTCGACAGCATCGAGCCGAACACGCCGCCGTTGGAGATCGAGAAGGTGCCGCCGGTCATTTCTTCAATGCCCAGCTTGCCGTCAGCGGCGCGGCGGCCGAAGTCGGCGATGGTCTTTTCGATGTCGGCGATGGACAGTTGGTCAGCATTGCGCAGGATCGGCACAACCAGGCCGCGCGGGCTGCCGACAGCGATACCGATGTCGAAGTAGCCGTGGTAGATGATGTCTTTGCCGTCGATCGAGGCATTGATCAGCGGGTACTTCTTCAGGGCGGCAACGGCAGCCTTGACGAAGAACGACATGAAGCCCAGCTTGATGCCGTGTTCTTTTTCGAACTTGTCCTTGTACTTGCTGCGCAGATCGATGACCGCTTGCATGTTCACTTCGTTGAACGTGGTCAGGATCGCGTTTTCCTGTTGCGATTGCAGCAGGCGTTCGGCGATGCGGGCGCGCAGGCGGCTCATCGGCACGCGCTGTTCCGGACGGCCGTCCAGCGACAGCGTCGGGGGAGCGACCGGGGCGGCGGCCTTGGCCGGAGCGGCCTTGGCGGGTGCGCTGGCGGCCAGGGCATCGCCCTTGGTCACGCGGCCGTCGCGGCCGGTGCCGGCCACGGAAGCGGCGTCGACGCCCTTCTCGGCCAGGATCTTGGAGGCGGCGGGCGAAGCCACGCCGGCAGCTGCCGACGAAGCGGGCGCGGCGGCCGGAGCGGCAGCGGCTTGCTCAGCGGCCTTGGGAGCTTCGGCGGCAGGTGCGGCGGCAGCGACGGCCGCCTTGCCGGCGGTGTCGATGCGGGCCAGCACTTCGCCCGAGGTGACGGTGCTGCCGTCGCCCTTGACGATTTCAGCCAGCACGCCCGAGGCCGGAGCCGGCACTTCCAGCACGACCTTGTCGGTTTCGACTTCGATCAGGATTTCGTCCGCTTCAACGGCAGCGCCAGGCTGCTTCTTCCAGGTCAGCAGCGTCGCTTCGGAGACGGATTCGGAGAGTTGGGGGACGACGACGTCGGTAATAGCCATTTTGTTTGTTCCGTAAAGTTTGTGTTCTGGTCGCGCTGCGCGGCAAGCTTCGAAATCAAATCCCGGAAACCTGCGCGCGCGGCGCGTGCATCAAGCGCGTGTTACTTCGTCAACATGACCTTGAACTTGGGCGCGAAAGCCGTTTCGATCAGGGCCTTCTGCTGCTCTTGGTGCTTGGCCAGGTAGCCCACGGCCGGCGATGCCGACGCGGCGCGGCCGGCATAGCCCAGCTTCTGGCCTTCGACCATGTTTTCGTACACATGATGCTGAACGTAGAACCAGGCGCCCTGGTTCTGCGGTTCGTCCTGAACCCAGATCACTTCGGTTGCCTTCGGGTACTTGCGCAGTTCCGTTTCGAACGACTTGTGCGCGAACGGGTACAGCTGTTCGACACGGATGATCGCCACGTTGTCGGCGCCACGCTCGCGGCGGGCGTTGACCAGATCGTAGTAGACCTTGCCCGAGCAAGCCAGCACGCGCTTGACCTTGCTGGCGTCGATGGCCTCGTCGACTTCGCCGATGACCGGACGGAAGCTGCCGCCTGCCAGATCGGTCAGGGGGGAGCCGGCGTCCTTGTTGCGCAGCAGCGACTTGGGCGTGAACAGCACCAGCGGCTTGCGGAACGGACGGATCATCTGGCGGCGCAACACATGGAAGATCTGCGACGCGGAGGTCGGCTGGATCACCTGCATGTTGTTGTCGGCGCACAGCTGCAGGAAGCGCTCGATGCGGCCCGACGAGTGCTCGGGACCCTGGCCTTCGTAGCCGTGCGGCAGCATCAGGGTCAGGCCCGACTGGCGGCCCCACTTGGCTTCGCCGGAGCTGATGAACTGGTCGATCACGACCTGGGCGCCGTTGACGAAGTCGCCGAACTGGCCTTCCCAGATGGTCAGCGTGTTGGGTTCGGCGCTGGAGTAGCCGTATTCAAACGCCAGCACCGCCTCTTCGGACAGCACGGAGTCGATGACGGTGAACGGAGCCTGGCCTTCCGAGACATTCTGCAGCGGAATGTAGGTGCCGTCGTTCCAGCGTTCGCGGTTCTGGTCGTGCAGCACGGCGTGGCGGTGCGTGAACGTGCCGCGGCCCGAGTCCTGGCCGGTGATGCGGATGGCGTAGCCCGAGGATACTAGGGTGGCGAAGGCGAGGTGTTCGCCCATGCCCCAGTCCAGGTTCATTTCGCCCTTGGCCATGGTGCGGCGGTCGTTCAGCAGCTTGGCGACCAGCGGGTGCACCGTGAAGCCTTCCGGCACGGTGGTGATGCGTTCGCCGATGCGCTTCAGTTCAGCCAGCGGCACGGCGGTGTCGGCCTGGTCGGTCCACTTGGCGCCCAGGAACGGCGACCAGTCGATGGCGTACTTGCTCTTGTAGTCGGTCAGCACCGGTTCGATGGTGCGCTGGCCGTCTTCCATCAGCTGGCGGTAGTCCTTCACCAGTTGGTCGGCTTCGCCTTCGGCCAGCACGCCTTGCGTGGTCAGCTTGTCGGCGTACAGCTTGCGCGTGCCGGGGTGGTGGCCGATGCGCTTGTACATCAGGGGCTGCGTCAGCGACGGGGTGTCTTGCTCGTTGTGGCCCAGTTTGCGGAAGCAGACGATGTCCACGACGATGTCATGACGGAACTGCTGGCGGTAGTCCAGGGCCAGCTTGGTGACGAACACCACGGCTTCGGGATCGTCGCCGTTGACGTGGAACACCGGGGCTTCGATCATCTTGACCACGTCGGTGCAATACAGCGTCGAACGCGAGTCGCGCGGGTCGGACGTGGTGAAGCCGATCTGGTTGTTGATGACGATGTGCAGCGTGCCGCCCGTGCCGTAGCCGCGGGTCTGGGCCAGGTTCAGGGTTTCCATGACCACGCCCTGGCCGGCGAAGGCCGCGTCGCCGTGCACCAGCACCGGCAGCACTTGCTTGCCTTCGGCGTCGCCGCGGCGTTCCTGGCGGGCGCGCACGCTGCCTTCGACCACGGGGTTGACGATTTCCAGGTGGGACGGGTTGAACGCGAGCGACAGGTGGACCGGGCCGCCACGGGTGGACAGGTCGCTGGAGAAGCCGTTGTGGTACTTCACGTCGCCGTCGGTCAGGCCTTCGGCGTGCTTGCCTTCGAACTCGGCGAACAGGTCGCCGGGCATCTTGCCCATGATGTTCACGAGCAGGTTCAGGCGGCCGCGGTGGGCCATGCCGACCACGATTTCCTGGACGCCGTTTTCACCGGCGTGGTTCACCACTTCGTCCATCGAGGCGATGAAGCTTTCGCCGCCTTCCAGCGAGAAGCGCTTCTGGCCGACGTACTTGGTGTGCAGGAAGCGCTCGAGGCCTTCGGACTCGGTCAGCTGCTGCAGGATGTGGCGCTTTTCTTCGGCCGAATAGGCGGGCGCGCCCAGGGTGGTTTCCAGGCGTTCCTGGATCCAGCGCTTGGCGGCGGGGTCGGAGATGTGCGTGAATTCGGCACCGATGCTGCGGCAATACGTGTCGCGCAGCGCCTTCAGGATGTCGCGCAGCGTCATGGTGCTGGCGGTCGTGAAGTAGGTGTTGGTGGCCGAGTAGGTCTGGTCCAGATCGGCTTCGGTCAGGCCGTAGAAGGCCGGATCGAGTTCGGGGATCGGGGGACGTTCCTGGCGCTTGAGCGGATCCAGATCGGCCCAGCGCGAACCCAGCGAGCGGTAGGCCGCGATCAGCGACTGCACCGAAACCTGCTTGCTGGCGACGCTCAGGTCGGGTTCGGCGGCGCGTTGCACGAAGGCATTGGCCTTGGCGCGCTGGGCGAACGATTCGACGATGGGAGCGTGGGCCTGGTCGCGGGTGGATTCCTGGCCGTCGGTGGCGGGAGCGTGTTGCAGCTGGTCGAAGTATTCGCGCCAGTTGTCAGGTACCGAACCGGGATTGTCGAGGTAGGCTTCGTAAAGCTCCTCAACATAAGGGGCGTTACCCCCAAAGAGATAAGACGTGGATAGAGATTCTATTTCCGAAGACATATCGCTTCACCTTTACGAGTGCTTCACTCGACACGATGCAGGAAAACCTTCCGCGACACGGGCTTCCCGTTAAGCGGATAGCAGGGGCAGAAGGCGCGTACAAGCCTTAAAAGCCGTATGGGATAAGAGTATAGCCCTTTGAGTTTAAGGACGTCTTCTTGCGTTTTCGTGACGCAAAAGCCCATTCGGAATGCCGTCATGCAGCAATGGAATGTCCAGCGAACACCTTCCATTGCGCCGTCTACGCGCCATCAATTTCTGGCAACCCAAAATGCCGCATTGCATCATTTTCACTGACAGAATTGCCAGTGTTGCGCGTTAGCCTCGTTCATACGGGCAACTCGGTGGTCGACAGGATCTCTTTCAGGACGAAAAAGGTGCGGATCTGGCGTACGCCAGGCAGCTTGATGATCTCGCCGGCATGCAATTTGTTGAAACGTTCCAGGTCGCGGATGCGCAGCATCAGGAAGTAGTCGAACTCGCCCGCCACCAGGTGGCATTCCAGGCAGCCGCTGATGCCGCGCGCCGCGGCTTCGAAATCGGTGAAGGACTCGGGCGTGGAACGATCCAGCACCACCCCGACGATGACCAGGGTGGCCATGTCGACCTCGGCGGGTTCCAGCAGGGCCACGGTTTTCCGGATGATGCCTTCGCTCCTGAGCTTTTCCACGCGCCGCAGGCAGGCCGCGGGGCTGAGATGGACCCGCGAGCTCAATTCCAGATTGGTGATCTGTGCATCCTGCTGCAGGGCGCGCAGGATGTGGCGGTCTATGCGATCCAGGCTGGAAATGGCTGCCATTTAATGTGTCCCTTAAAATTAAATTTCGCTTTTGTTTTTGTACTTCAAATAATAAATATCATCCAAGAGATGAAATAAATCCAAAACTCTAAAAATCTTAAAAATACGCAATTGACGCCATATCCAGGCAATTCCTATGATTTTTCCATCCGCGCCAACCGCGGCCGTCACAGGAGCCCCCATGGATCTGCAACGCTTTCCCCGCCATCGCCTGACCTTCGGCGACACCCCCATCGAAAAGCTCGACCGCCTGTCCGCGCACCTGGGCGGCAAGGTCGAGATCTATGCCAAGCGTGAAGACTGCAACAGCGGCCTTGCGTTCGGCGGCAACAAGCTGCGCAAGCTGGAATACCTGATCCCGCAGGCGCTGGAACAGGGTTGCGACACGCTGGTCACTATCGGCGGCATCCAGTCCAACCACACCCGCATGGTGGCCGCCGTGGCCGCCAAGCTGGGACTGGCTTGCGTGCTGGTGCAGGAAAACTGGGTGGACTATTCGGACGCGGTCTACGACCGGGTCGGCAACATCATGATGAGCCGCCTGATGGGCGCCGATGTGCGCCTGGTGGATCAAGGTTTCGACATCGGCTTCCGGCGCAGCTGGGAGGAGGCCCTGGAGGACGTCCGCAAGCGCGGCGGCAAGCCCTATGCGATTCCGGCCGGCGCGTCGGACCACGAGCTGGGCGGCCTGGGCTACGTCGGCTTCGCCGAGGAAGTGCGGCGCCAGGAAGCCGAGCTGGGATTCAAGTTCGACTATGTCGTCGTGTGCGCGGTCACAGGCAGCACGCAGGCGGGCATGGTGGTGGGTTTTGCCGCCGACGGACGCGCCGACCGCGTCATCGGCATCGACGCCTCGGGCACGCCCGAGCAGACCCGCGCGCAGATCCTGCGCATCGCGCGGCGCACCGCCGACATGGTCGGGTTGGGAACCGCCATCGAGGAGCGCGACGTGGTATTGGACACCCGCTATGCCTATCCCGCCTACGGCTTGCCGTCGGCCGAGACCAACGAGGCCATCCGTCTCTGCGCCCGGCTCGAAGGCATGATGACCGACCCGGTCTACGAAGGAAAATCCATGCAGGGCATGATGGACATCATCCGCCGCGGCGAGATTCCCGCAGGCTCGCGGGTTCTGTATGCGCACCTGGGAGGGGTGCCGGCGATCAACGCCTACAGCTTTCTCTACCGCAACGGATAAGGGCGCCTACGGCGCTTTCGCCTGGCCTTGCGGCGACCTGCGCTGACAGGCCGGCCTCGAATGGCGGGGCTTGCCAGCCCCGGCCGTCCGCGCCCATGATGGACGCAGGAAGCGCAGCCCAGCCGGCGTATCCGCCGGCTGGGCTTTTTCCTGCCCGCGCTTTTCCGGTGGCTCGGTTTCAGTCACGGCAGAATCATGTACATAATTTGTATACAAAACCAGGATTTCCGGCTATGGTGCTGATCATCAGGAAGTCGCCCGCCAACCCACGTCCGGCCGCCATGCGCCGGCGCACTCCGCCCGCCTGTTCATGACCGCCTACGATTCCACGCTCCCCTACCCCCGCGACCTGGCCGGCTACGGCCGCAATCCGCCGCATGCGCGCTGGCCGGGGCAGGCGCGCATTGCCGTGCAGTTCGTGCTGAATTACGAGGAAGGCGGCGAGAACAGCGTGCTGCATGGCGACGCCGGGTCCGAACAGTTCCTGTCGGAAATGTTCAATCCCGCCAGCTATCCCGAGCGCCATCTCAGCATGGAAGGCATCTACGAATACGGTTCGCGCGCGGGCGTGTGGCGCATCTTGCGGGAGTTTGAAAAGCGCGGGCTGCCGCTGACGGTGTTCGGCGTCGGCATGGCCTTGCAGCGCCACCCCGAACTGAGCGCGGCCTTCGTTGAGCTGGGACACGAGATCGCCTGCCACGGCTGGCGCTGGATTCACTACCAACATGTGGACGAAGCCACCGAGCGCGAGCATATGCGCCTGGCCATGGATGCCATCACGCAATTGACCGGCAGCCGTCCGCTGGGCTGGTACACCGGCCGCGACAGTCCGCGCACCCGGCGCCTGGTCGCCGACTACGGCGGCTTCGAGTACGACAGCGATTACTACGGAGATGACCTGCCCTTCTGGATGCGCGTGCGGAAGACGGACGGCAGCGTCGCGCCGCAGCTGATCGTGCCCTACACGCTGGACTGCAACGACATGCGCTTTGCGTTGCCGCAGGGCTATTCGCACGCCGATCCTTTCTTCCAGTACCTGAAGGACAGCTTCGACGCGCTCTACGCCGAAGGCGACGAGGCGCCCAAGATGATGAGCATCGGCATGCATTGCCGCCTGCTGGGCCGGCCCGGCCGCATCACCGCGCTGCAACGCTTCCTGGACCACATCGCCAGCCACGACCGCGTCTGGGTCTGCCGGCGGCTCGACATCGCGCGCCACTGGCAAGCGGCGCATCCCTATACCCCCAACGCCTGAACAGGACGGCCATGGCCCACACCCTAGCCCAACTCAATGCGGCGGCGCCCGCGGACGCCGCCGCCATGCTCGACGGCCTGTACGGGCACGCGCCCTGGATCGCCGAGCGCGCGCTTGCCCACCGGCCGTTCCGCTCGCTGGCCGATCTGGGGCAGCGCCTGCGCCGTTCCGTGAGCGAAGCCGATGCCGCGGCCCGGACAGCGCTGCTGCGCGCCCATCCCGAGCTGGCAGCCGCGCCAGGCGCGCCCCTGGGCGCGGATTCCGCACGCGAGCAGGACCTGGCTGGATTGGCCGGCTGCACGCCCGCCGAACTGGCGCGCCTGCAGGAGTTGAACGCCGCCTACAAGACCCGGTTCGGCTTGCCCTTCGTGCTGGCCGTGCGCGGTCCGCGCGGCGCCGGCCTGACGCGCCAGCACGTGATCGACGAATTCGCCCGCCGCCTCGACAACCCGCCAGACCTCGAATTTGAAGAGGCTCAGCAGCAGCTGCACCGCATTGCCGAAATCCGGCTGCGCGAGCGCTTCGACGCCGAGCCCGCCATGGGCAACGACATCTGGGACTGGGGCGAGCAACTGGCCGTCCACAGCGACCCGGGCTACGCCGAAAAAGGCCAGCTCACCGTCACCTACCTGACCGCAGCCCATCGCGCCTGCGCCGGCCTGTTGTCGCAGTGGATGCGCGATTGCGGTTTCGACGAGGTCGGCTTCGACGCCGTCGGCAACGTGGTCGGCCGCTACCTCGCTGCCCGCCCCGACGCCCCCACGCTAATGACCGGCAGCCATTACGACACGGTGCGCAACGCCGGCAAGTACGACGGCCGGCTGGGCATCTTCGTGCCGATGGCCTGCGTGCGCGAACTGCACCGCCAGGGCAAGCGCCTGCCCTATCACCTGGAAGTCATAGGCTTCGCGGAAGAGGAAGGCCAGCGCTATCGCGCCACCTTCCTGGGTTCCGGCGCGCTGATCGGCGACTTCAAGCCCGAATGGCTGGACCAGCAGGACGCCGACGGCATCAGCATGCGCGACGCCATGGCGCAAGCCGGCCTGCGCAGCGAGGACATCCCCAAGCTGAAGCGCGATCCCGCGCGCTACCTGGGTTTCGTCGAAGTCCATATCGAACAAGGGCCGGTGCTCTACGAAATGGGACTGCCGCTGGCCGTGGTCACGTCGATCAACGGCTGCGTGCGCTACCAGGTCCGGATCAACGGCCTGGCCTGCCATGCCGGCACCACGCCCATGAACCGCCGCCGCGACGCGGCCACCGCCAGCGCCGAACTGGCCTTGTACGTGGAGCAGCGCGCCGCCCGCGACGGCGACTCGGTGGGCACCATAGGCATGCTGGAAGTGCCCGGCGGCTCGATCAATGTGGTGCCGGGCGAATGCCGCTTCAGCCTGGACCTGCGAGCGCCCAGCGACACGCAGCGCGATGCGCTGGCGGACGACGTGCTGGCCGAGCTCGAAGCGATTTGCCAGCGCCGCGGCCTGCGCTACGCGCTGGAAGAAACCATGCGCGCCGCCGCCGCTCCCAGCGATCCCGTCTGGCAGCAGCGTTGGGAACGCGCCGTCGACGCGCTGGGACTGCCCGTCCACCGCATGCCCAGCGGCGCCGGCCACGACGCCATGAAGCTGCACGAGGTCATGCCCCAGGCCATGCTGTTCGTGCGCGGCCAGAATTCCGGCATCAGCCACAACCCGCGCGAGTCCACCTCCAGCGACGACATCCAGCTTGCCGTGCTGGCGTTCCTGCGCCTGCTCGACGACCTTGCCCACGACACCCAATAGCCGACCATGACCGACTACGCCCGACTCGACGCCTGGATTGACGCCCACTTTGACGAGGAAGTCCGCTTCCTGCAGGAGCTGGTACGCGTACCGACCGATACGCCCCCCGGCAACAACGCCCCGCACGCCGAACGCACGGCCGAGCTGCTGCAAGGCTTCGGCCTGGAGGCCGAGGCCCACCCCGTGCCCGCCGAGACCGTGCGGGACTACGGGCTGCAATCCATCACCAACCTCATCGTGCGCCGCGAGTACGGCGCGGGCGGCCTTCGCGTGGCGCTCAACGCCCACGGTGACGTGGTGCCGCCGGGCGAAGGCTGGGAGCATGACCCCTACGGCGGCGACATAGACAACGGCAGCCTGTACGGCCGCGCCGCCGCCGTCAGCAAGAGCGACTTCGCCAGCTACACCTACGCCCTGCGCGCGCTGGAAGCCGTCGCCCGGCCCAGCCGCGGCGCGGTCGAACTGCACTTCACCTACGACGAGGAATTCGGCGGCCTGCTCGGCCCCGGCTGGCTGTTGTCGCAGGGGCTGACCAAGCCCGACCTGCTGATCGCCGCGGGCTTCAGCTACGAAGTCGTCACCGCGCACAACGGCTGCCTGCAAATGGAAGTGACGGTGCACGGCAAGATGGCGCATGCCGCCATTCCCAGCAGCGGCGTGGACGCGCTGCAAGGCGCGGTCGCGATCCTGAACGCGCTGTACGCGCAGAACGCGCGGTATCGCGAAATCAGGTCGGAGGTGCCTGGCATCAGCCACCCCTATCTGAATGTCGGCCGCATCGAAGGCGGCACCAATACCAACGTGGTCCCCGGCAAAGTCGTATTCAAGCTGGACCGCCGCATGATCCCCGAAGAGAACGCGGCCGAGGTCGAAGCGGACATCCGCCGCATCATCCAGGAAACTGCCGCCTCCGTGCCCGGCATCCGCGTGGACATCAAGCGCCTGCTGCTGGCCAATGCCATGCGGCCCCTGCCGGGCAACCAGGCGTTGGTGCAGGCCATCCAGAAGCACGGGGAGGAATTGTTCGGCGAGCCCATCGCCGCCATGGGTACGCCGCTTTATACCGACGTGCGCCTGTACGCCGAAGCGGGCATCCCGGGGGTGATCTACGGCGCCGGACCGCGCACCGTGCTGGAATCGCACGCCAAGCGCAACGATGAACGCGTGGTGCTGGAAGACCTGCGGCGCGCCACCAAGGTCATCGCCCGCACGCTGGCCGACCTGCTGGACGCCGCCTGAGGCGGCTACCCGGCAGGACCGGCCGGGCGCATCACGCCAGCTTCATCACCCGGCGCCAGAACAGGATCGCCACCAGCACGAAGACAGCCAGGCCCAGGAAAGACGCCGTGTGCTCGAAGCCCGCGCCGGCGATCGCCAACGGCGCTTCCGTGCCGGCCGCGCCAATGATGCCAGCCATCAGCACGCCGACCAGGCTTTCGCCCACGATCAGGCCCGACGCGATCAGCACGCCGCGGCGGTTGGCCGCGTCGGCGAACTGCTCGTAGGGCTTGCCGGCGGCAGCCGCGCGGCGGCGCACGGCGCGTTCCAGCAGCCAGGCCAGGACCGCGCCGACCACGATGGGCGCGGCCACGGTGGGCGGCAGATAAATGCCGATACCCACGGCCAGCACCGGAATCCGGGCCACGCGGCAGGTGCGCTTCATGATCTCGTCGACCACGATCAGGCCCACGCCGACCGCCATGCCGATCAGGATCATGGTCCAGTTGAGCTGGTGCGTGAAGATGCCGCGCGCGATCGCCAGCATCAAGGTCGCCTGCGGCGCCGACAGGGCTTGCGCCGGGTCCATGCCCTCGCGCGGCATGGCGTCGGCAAAACCGTAGGCGTTGTAGAGCAGCTCCAGCACCGGCGAGATCACCGCCGCGCCGGCCACGCAACCGATCAGCAGGGCCACCTGCTGGCGCCAGGGCGTCGCGCCCACCAGCCAGCCGGTCTTCAGGTCCTGCAGGTTGTCGTTGGAAATGGAGGCCACCGCCACCACTGCCGAGGTGCTGAAGATAGCCAGGGCAATCGCCATCTGCACGCCGTTTTCCGCACCCAGCAGCTCGCCGCCCAGCGCCAGCATCAGGAGCGACACCAGCACGATGGCGACGATGCCCACGCCCGAGATCGGGCTGGTCGAGGAACCCACCAGGCCGGCCATGTAGCCGCAGGCCGCGGCTACCAGGAAGCCGAACACGAAAGCGAACAGCACGGCGTAGGCCACCAGCTTCCAGATCGCGGCGGGCGACAGCGGCGCACCCGACAGGAACACCTGGAAGGTCACCACCAGGACCGCCACCAGCACCAGCGTGACCGCCGAAATCCAGCCGGCCGACAAGTCGCGCTCGGTGCGCGGCGCGCGTCCGGCGCGGGCCGCGCCCGCCTTGGTCAGGGCCGCGAACGAGGCCTTGACGCCGCGCGCCATCGGCATGAACAGCGTGGCCAGCGTCCAGATGGCGCCCACGCCGATCACGCCGGCGCCGATGAAGCGCACTTGCGAAGCCCACAGGCCCGTGGCGTACTTGGCCAGCGACACGTCCGCGGGCATGTCGCCCATGGCGGTCAGAATGGGTACGGCGATGCCCCAGGAAATGATCAGTCCGGTCAGCATGGCCAGACCCGCGACGATGCCGATCAGGTAGCCGGCGCCCAGCAGCGCCAACGAGAAGCCCATGGGCAGCCGGAACACCGCGCCGCCCAGCGCGAACCAGCCGCTGACGCTGTCGCCCAAGACCCGCAAGCCGCTGGCGGCGAAGCTGACTGCGGCGGCGACCACGCCGCCGGCGACGATGTCGCCCATGCCGGTGGCTGTCTTGGCGGGCGTCCGTCCGTTTTCCTCGGCCTCGTCCTGGGCGCGTTCGGCGCTGCCCACCCGCAGGATTTCCGCGGCGGCCACGCCTTCCGGATACGGCAGGTCGCTCTGCACCACCATCACGTGGCGCAGCGGAATGGTGAACATCACGCCGAGCATGCCGCCCGCCGCGCAGATGCCCAGCGTCTGCCAGAACGGGAAACCCTGCCAGTGCCCCATCATGACCAGGGCCGGCAGGATGAAGATGATGGATGACAGCGTGCCGGCCGCCGAGGCCTGGGTCTGCACCATATTGTTTTCAAGGATGTTCGCGTCCTTGAACAGCCGCAGGACGGACATCGAGATCACCGCGGCCGGAATGGCGGATGAGAACGTCAGGCCCACCTTCAATCCGAGGAAGACGTTGGAGGCGGTGAAGATGACGGTGATGATTGCGCCCAGGAGGATGCCGCGGAACGTAAGTTCGGGCAACGTGACCTCTGCCGGGACGCTGATGGGTTGGGTCATTGCAGTAATTCCTATCATGCCAGCCGCGAATTCTAGCGCCTTCGCGTCCACCCTGCGGCCACCCCCTCCGGGTGGCGGCCGGGCACATCCTCGGCATAAGCTGCCGCAAGCCGCAAAACCTGCAACAGATTATGCTGAATTTTCGGGAATTCCCCCAAAATTTTGATCACCCATATCAGGGGCTAGGGTCTAGCATGGACGTCAAACCAGGAGACGACAAGACCATGCGCGACGCCAGTTCCGCCCGCCCCGGGCAAGATATCCAGCACGACGCCGACCCCGCCGAAACCGCCGAATGGCGCGACGCGCTGCAGGCGCTGGTCCAGGCGGAAGGTTCTGAGCGCGCAGGCTATGTGCTGGACAACCTGCTCGGCCATGCCGCGTCGCTGGGTCTGCGCGCCAACAGCCAGACCCGCACCGCCTACCTCAACACCATCCCCGCCGACCAGGAACCGCCCTTCCCCGGCAACCTGGCGGTGGAAGAACGCATCGCCCGCATCAACCGCTGGAACGCGCTGGCCATGGTGGTGCGCGCCAACCAGGCGCACGGCGAGCTGGGCGGCCACATCGCCAGCTACGCCTCGGCCGCGGACCTGTTCGAGGTGGGCTTCAACCACTTCTTCCGCGCGCAAAGCCAGGACGGGCCGGGCGACCTGGTCTACATGCAGCCGCACTCGGCGCCCGGGGTGTACGCCCGCGCCTACCTGGAAGGCTTCCTCGGCGAAGAAGACCTGGCGCATTTCCGCCAGGAGATCACCGCATCGGCACGCGGCCTGCGCGGACTGTCTTCGTACCCGCACCCGTGGCTGATGCCGGACTTCTGGCAGTTCCCCACGGGCTCGATGGGCATCGGCCCCATCAACGCCATCTACCAGGCGCGCTTCATGCGCTACCTCGAGCACCGCTCGCTCGTACCCGGCGGCGACCGCAAGGTCTGGGGTATCTTCGGCGACGGCGAAATGGACGAACCCGAATCCATCGCCGCGCTGACCCTGGCCGCGCGCGAAAAACTCGACAACCTGGTGTTCGTCGTCAACTGCAACCTGCAGCGGCTGGACGGCCCGGTGCGCGGTAATGGCCGCATCATCGACGAACTGGAAACGCTGTACGCCGGCGCCGGCTGGAACGTCATCAAGCTGGTCTGGGGCAGCGACTGGGACGCCCTCCTGCGCCGCGACACAAATGGCGCCCTGGCGCGCGCCTTCGCCAATACCGTGGACGGACAGTTCCAGACCTTCGCCGCCAATGACGGCGCCTTCAACCGCGCGCACTTCTTCAACCAGAATCCCGAACTGGCCGCCCTGGTGGCCGACTGGAGCGACGAAGCCATCGACCGGCTGCACCGCGGCGGCCATGACATGGTGAAGATCCATGCGGCCTACCACCGCGCCGCGAGCCATCGCGGCCAGCCCACGGTAATCCTGGCGCAGACCAAGAAGGGCTTCGGCATGGGATCCGCCGGCCAGGGCAAGATGACTACGCACCAGCAGAAGAAGCTGGACGACGAGGCGCTGCTGGCCTTCCGCGACCGCTTCGCGCTGCCGATCTCGGACGCCGACTGCCTGGCGCTGAAGTTCTACCGCCCGGCCGAAGACAGCGCCGAACTGCGCCACCTGCAAG
>NZ_JADIJM010000034.1:0-53692 GCF_017355315.1 Achromobacter sp. SD115
GGCGCCGTGGCGGTCGGGCCGGTGGACGGGACGCCGGCGGCGCCGTCGCGGCCGTACAGGCCGGCGTTGGGGTCCGGCGCCTGGCGCGGATCCGGCAGCTTGCCGTTGTCGCCCTGGCGGCTGGCCCGGTCGACGAAGGGTACGGGCGCCTTGGTGACGTAGAAGGCGACGACGGCGGCCACGATCAGGCCGAGGAGCAAGCCGGCCAGCGCGCCGTACAGGGTGCTGCCGCTTTCGCCGGAGGAACGGCGGGTGGTGGTTTTGCGCTTGGTTGCCATGAACCGATGTTACATCCGCTCGGGCGCCGACACGCCCATCAGCTCGAGGCCGTTGGCCAGCACCTGGCGCGTGGTCGAGGCCAGGCGCAGGCGGGCCAGCTTCAGGGCGGTGTCATCGATCAGCACGCGCTCGGCGCCGTACCAGGCGTGGAAGTCCGAGGCGCAGTCGCGCAGCCAGAAGGCGATATGGTGCGGCGACAGTTCCTGCGCCGCCAACGCCACCACGGTGGGGAATTCGGCCAGGCGCTGCATCAGCGCGAATTCGGTCGGGGCGGTCAGCAGCGCGGCGTCGGCCTGGGCCACGTCGGCGGCCGGCATGGCGGCATTGTTGATGACCGAGCAGATGCGGGCGTGCGCGTACTGAATGTAGTAGACCGGGTTCTCGTCGCTCTTGGACAGCGCCAGGTCCACGTCGAACACGAATTCGGTGTCGGCGCGGCGCTGGATCAGGAAGTAGCGCACGGCGTCGCGGCCGACCCAGTCGATCAGGTCGCGCATGGTCACGTAGCTGCCGGCGCGCTTGGAGATCTTGACCTCTTCGCCGCCGCGCATGACCTTGACCATCTTGTGCAGCACGTAGGCCGGGTAATCCTTGGGGATGCCCTCTTCCAGCGCCTGCAGGCCGGCGCGCACGCGCGCCACGGTGCCGTGGTGGTCGCTGCCCTGGATGTTCACGGCGCGATGGAAGCCCCGCTCCCATTTGGCCTTGTGGTAGGCCACGTCCGGCACGAAGTAGGTGTAGCCGCCTTCGCTTTTGCGCATGACGCGGTCTTTGTCGTCGCCCGTGCCCAGTTCGGTGGTGCGCAGCCACAGCGCGCCGCCTTCCTCGTAGGTATGGCCGCCGGCGACCAGCGCCTTGACGGTCGCCTCGACCCTGCCGGAGGTGTAGAGCGAGCTTTCCAGGTAGTAGTTGTCGAACGCCAGACCGAAGGCCTGCAGGTCCAGGTCCTGCTCGCGGCGCAGGTAGGCCACGGCGAAGACGCGGATGTCGTCCAGGTTGTCGACGTCGCCCGTGGCGATGACGTCCACGCCATCGGAGTGGACGGTCGCGCCGGCCTGGAAATCGCGCGCGATGTCGGCGATGTAGTCGCCCTTGTAGCCGTCGACGGGCCAGTCGGGCGACTCGGTCGTCAGGCCGCGGGCGCGGGCCTGCACGCTGATGGCCAGGTTGTGGATCTGGTTGCCGGCGTCGTTGTAATAGAACTCGCGGGTGACGTCCCAGCCGATGGCGTCGTACAGGCGGCAGAGGGCGTCGCCCAGCGCGGCCTGGCGGGCATGGCCCACGTGTAGCGGACCCGTGGGGTTGGCCGACACGAACTCGACCAGGATCTTCTCGCCGCTGCGGGGCGCGCGGCCAAAGGCGGCGCCCTGCTCGGCCACGGCGGCGATGACGGCCTGGCGCGCGGCGGCGGTGATGCGCAGGTTGATGAAGCCGGGGCCGGCGATTTCAGCGGACTCGATCAGGCCGGCGGCGCCGGGTTGCGCCATCAGGGCGTCGACGATGGCCTGGGCCAGCTCGCGCGGATTGCGGCGGGCCGGCTTGGCCAGTTGCATGGCGACGTTGGTGGCGACGTCGCCGTGAGCGGCGACCTTGGGGCGCTCCAGCAGCACGTTTGCCTGGGCGTCGGGCAGGCTTTGCGCGACGGCGGCCTGGATCAGGGAGATAAGCTGTTTTTGTTGCTCGAGGAGCATGGGCGTCTGGAGAAGTTCTGAGTTAGTGACGGACGCGCCCGCGCAGGCCGGGCCTGTCGGGCGGAGCGGACAGGAGGCGGCGTAGCCGGGCGGACCGCGCGTGCCGCATTCATGGCCGCGTCAGGTCCCGCTGTCACGGGAATCTCCTGAATCATAGCTTGATTTGGCCATTGGACCGGCCTGCGCCCGGGGCGGGAACCTTGCGCCGGAGGGTCCGGGGGGACGGATGACGCCCGGCCATCGGACCTGCTGCCCCGGGCCAGTTGGCAGCCCCCGGGTGTTGCGGTAGTGTATGTAAGTAATCAATGTGGGAGACTGGAATATGCTGATCACCTTTCATTCCAAGGTCGTGGCCGAGGTTCTGATGCTGACCGACCATGCGGGCGCGTTGTTGCAGGCGGCCGGCAAGTCCTTCGGAGACAAGATCCCGGAGCGTGGCGTTTTCACCGTGGAACAGCTGGGGCCCGCCATCAGCGGCATCGAGCGCGCCATCGACGACTATCAGAGTTCCCATGACAAAAGCGACGAAGAAGACGACGACAAGGCGCCTGCATCGCCCATGGCCCGCATGGTGGGCCTGAAGGAACGCGCCTTCCCGCTGTTGGACATGATGCGCCAATCCCTGGCGGCAAACGCCGAAGTCACCTGGGAGGTGTCGCGCGGCTGGTAAGCCGGTGAGCCTAATGTCGCCGGGCAGACAATCTGCCCGGCGATTTTTGCCTACCCTTCTCGCCTGACGCCACCTTAAGGAACCACAACATGCGCAGCGATATCACCGTTGTTTTCGACTCCCGCCGTTCGGTGGACCTCTCGGCCAACGTCGAACCCTCGCCGCAGCGCCAGAGCGACGCGCGCGACTGGTTCGACAGCGCCTGGGAAACGCTGGGCTGCGAGCCGTTGCGCCCCAGCGGCAAGGTCCTGCTGCTGGACAAGGTGCTGGGCGTGGCCGATGCGCTCGGCTATGACACCCTGTCCTCCGACGAAAAGGAGGCGCGCGAGTTCGCGGAGCACCTGGCGCTGGCCTTGGAGCGCCCGCGCATCACCGTGGATCTGCCGGGGCTGACGGTCGGCTATTGATAGACCCGCGCTCCAAAAGCAAAAACTGCCCCTAGGGGCAGTTTTTGCTTTTGCGCGGTTCCAACCCCTAGCGGATGCCCGCGCGCATGAACGACTGCACGAACTGGCGCTGGAACAGCAAGAAGGCGATCAACAGCGGCGCAGCCGACATCAGCGTGGCGGCGGTGATGACCGACCAGTCGATGCCCTGGTCGGTCGACGAGAACACTTGCAGGCCCACCGTCAGCGGCCGCGATTCGACCGAGTTGGTGATGATCAGCGGCCAGAGAAAGTTGTTCCAGTGGTGGCTGACCGATACCAGCCCGTAGGCCACGTAGATCGGCTTGGCCAGCGGCACATACACCTTCCACAGCACCTGTAGCGCGTTGGCGCCCTCCATGCGGGCGGCCTCTTCCAGTTCGCGCGGCACCGTCTTGAAGGTCTGGCGCAGCAGGAAAATGCCGAAGGCCGACGCGAAGTAAGGCAGGCCGATGGCGAATACCGTGTCGCGGATGCCCAGCTGGCTCATGGAGCGGTAGTTTTCCACCAGCAGCACGTCCGGCATGATCATCAGCTGCAGCAGCACCAGCATGAAGACGAAATCGCGGCCGCGGAACTCGAAGCGCGCGAAGGCGTAGCCGGCCAGCGTCGACAGCACCAGCTGCGCCGCCAGCACCATGGTGACCAGCAGGAAGGTGTTGAGGAAATAGCGCGGGAACGGCGCGGCATTCCAGGCGCGCACGAAGTTGTCCAGCGTCAGCGGCGCGAACAGGTCGAAGCGGGTCGCGTAGGCGGGCGGGTGGAACGCCGCCCACATGGCATAGGCCAGGGGCAGGATCCACAGCAGGCCGAGCGCCCAGGCACCCAGGGTATCGAGCTTGTCTTTCATTGATAGTGCGTCCTGCGGTCCAGCCAGCGGAACTTGATCAGCGCGGTCAGCGCCAGCACCACCAGCAACACGACGGTCAGCGTGGCGGCGTAAGCCGTGTCCCAGAAACTGAAACCCACCTGGTAGATGTAGTACAGCAGCAGCGTGCTGGCGTTATCCGGCCCGCCGCGCGTCATGACCACCACGTGGTCCACCAGCCGGAACGCGTTGATCAACGCATTGATCAGCACGAAGAGCGTGGTGGGCATCAACAGCGGCCACAGGATGCGGCGGAAGTACTGCCAGCGCGACGCGCCTTCCAGCATGGCGGCCTCACGAAGCGACGGCGATACCGTCTGCAGCGCGGCCAGGTAGAAGATCATGAAGAAGCCGGCTTCCTTCCAGACCGTCACCAGCATCAGCGCGGGCAGCGCGGTCTCGCGGTTGCCCAGCCAGTTGGGGCCGGGCGAGCCGAACAGCTGCATCACCTGCGCGATCAGGCCGTACTGCGGCGTGTAGAAGAACAGCCAGATGTTGGCCACCGCCACCATGGGCAGCACCGTGGGCGTGAAGTAGGCCATGCGCAGGAAACCGCGCCCGCTCAGGTTGCGGTTGACCCATAGCGCCATGATCAGCGCGATGCCGATGGACGTGGGAATGGTACCCAGCGCGAACCACAGATTGTTCCAGAGCGACTGCCAGAACACCGGGTCGTCGCGCATGACGGCGTAGTTGTCCAGCCCCACGAAGCGCGCGGGACGCGCGCCCTTGGGGGTGGAGAAAAAGCTGTGCCATAGCGTCGCTACCGCCGGGTAATGCGTGAAGGCGGCGAGCAGCACGAGGGCTGGCAGCAACAGCAGCCAGCCGTACAGCGCGTTTAAAGAGCGGCTCATCGTGCTTGTCGGCTTACTTGTAGGGACGCAGTATGCGGTCGGCCTCGCGTTGCGCGTCGGTCAGGGCCTGCTGCGGCGTCTTGGAACCGGTCAGGGCGGCTTGCAGGGCGTCGTTCAGGGTCTTGGTGACGCGCTGGTTCTCATGCGTGGAAAACTCCGCCACGCTGACTTCCAGCTGGTCGCGCGCGACCGCGGCGGCCGGCACTTCCTGCGCGTACTTCTTCATCTTTTCGGTTTGCCAGGCGGCCGGGGTCACGGCCACGTAGCCCGTGGCGATGCTCCAGTCCGCGGCGCGTTCGGGCGTGGTGACCCATTGCGCGAACTTCAGCGCGGCCTGCTGCTGCGCCGGCGTGCCGCTCTTGAAGATATAGAAGTTGCCGCCGCCGGTGGGGCTACCGCCGCGTTTTTGCTGCGGCATCATGGCCACGCCGAACGGGAAGTCGGCGTTCTTGCGGATGTTGGTCAGGTTGCCCGTCGTGGTCCAGACCATGGCGGCCTTCTTTTCCAGGAAGTCCTTGGGCGTGGTGCCCCAGTCGATGGTGCCGGTCGGCATGATCTTGTGCTTGGCCGACAGGTCGCGCCAGAACTGAGCGGCTTCCACCACGGCCGGCTTGTCCAGGTAGACCTCGTTGCCGGCCTCGTTCATCAGGATCGCGCCGTTGGGCGTGGTCAGGGCCTGGAACAGCCAGTAGGCGAAGGCGCCGCCCGACGGGATCTCGATGCCCCACTGCGTGGTGTTGCCGGAAGCGTCTTGCTTGGTCAGCTTCTTGCCGTATTCGACCAGTTCGGCCCAGGTCGCAGGCGCGCGCTCGGGGTCCAGCCCGGCGGCCTTGAACAGGTCCTTGTTGTAATACATGACGATGGTCGAACGCTGGAACGGCACGCCCCAGGTATGGCCGCCGCTGCGGCTGTTTTGCATGAAGGCGTCATAGAAGCCGCCCAGCCACTTCTTGTCCGCGTCGCTCTTGGCCAGGCTGTCGATCGGCACGATGGCGTCCTCGTCGATCAGCGTGAACATATCGGTGGACAGCAGCACTGCCAGTTGCGGCGGCGTGCCGCCCTTGAGCGCGGTCAGCGCCTTGGCGATCGAGTCCTGGTACGAGCCGGCGTAGATCGGCTTGATCTTGATGTCGGGATTTTCCTTCTGGAAATCCGCCACCATGTCGTCGACGATCTTGGTGATCGGGCCGCCGACCGCGACGGGGTAATAGAACTCTACCTCGACGGGCTTGTTCTGAGCCTGCGCAGGCAGCGACAGGCAGGCAGCGGCCAGGCTGGCGGCCAGGGTTTTCAGTACGATGCGACGCATGTTGTTTTCCTTTCCTGTGTACAGGCCCTAGCGGCCGGCGGAGTTGATGACCGCCGAATCGGCGGCAAAGAAATGCTGCTGGCCGTCCTGCCAGGACAGGCCCAGTGTTTCGCCCGCGCTGGCGCGCAGATGGCCGCCCACGCGCACGGCTACGCCGCTGGTGTCGCCCACGCGGCAAACCACGATGGAGTCCGCGCCGAAGTACTCCACGCTTTCCACCTTGGCCGCAATGCCGTTGGGATCGATGCGGATGTGCTCAGGACGCACGCCCAGTTTCACGGCGCCTGCGGGGGCGCCGGCGATGGCGGGGCCATGCGTGCCGGCGATGACCGTGGTGCCCTGCTGAGACGTCAGGCCGATCAGGTTCATGGGCGGCGTGCCGATGAAGCGTGCCGCGAATTCCGTGGCGGGCCGCGCATACAGGGCGTCCGGCGTGTCGTGCTGTTCGATCTTGCCGCCGCGTAGCAGCACCACCTGGTCGGCCATGCTCATGGCCTCGGTCTGATCGTGCGTCACGTAGACCATGGTGATGCCCAGGTCCTGTTGCAGGGCGCGGATCTCGCGGCGCATTTCATGGCGCAGCTGCGCGTCCAGGTTGGACAGCGGTTCGTCCATCAGGCAGACCGGCGCTTCGGAAATCACGGCGCGGCCCAGCGCCACGCGCTGCTGCTGTCCGCCGGACAATTGCGAGGGCTTGCGGTCGAGCAGATGGCTCAGGCCCAGCAGGTTGGCCACGCGTTGCAGGCGGCGATCGTAGTCGCGGGCCGGCTCCTTGCGCACCTTGAGGCCGAACAGGATGTTCTCGCGCACCGACAGGTGTGGAAACAGGGCGTACGACTGGAACACCATCGAGATGCGGCGTTTGGCGGGCGGCAACTGGGTGACGTCGCGGTCGCCGATGTGGATAGTGCCCGAGGTAGGCGTGTCCAGTCCGGCGATCATGCGCAGGGTGGTGGACTTGCCGCAGCCGGACGGACCCAGCAGGACCGTGAAGCTGCCGGCGGGAACCGTGAAGCTCACGCCATGGATCGCGGCGGCATTGCCGTACTGTTTGGTGAGGTTATCCAGGACGATGGATGACATGCTGTCTCGAAGATCTAATAGTTAGATCCGCATTGTTGCCTGTTATGAAAACCTTTTCATTGTGCAGCGCAAACATGACGGACGTATGGCAGAACAAACTTTCGTAGTCTAGCGTCGGCCTCAGGCGAAGGGGTACGGACCGGGGTAATCCCCGATGACCGCATGATGCGTGACCAGGTTGCGGCCTTGCCACCAATGCAGCTGGTAGCCCGGCGGTTCCATGATGTACTGCAGCGTCGGCCGGGGCCCCAGCTCCAGGGCTAGCTGGTGCGCGGTGCCCGGGCAGGTGGAAGCGATGGTGCCGCCGAAGCGCTGGAAGATCGTGCGGTGCAGATGGCCGCAAAGCACGCGCTCCACGTTGGGAAAGCGCGCCACGATGCGTTCGAGTTCCGGCGCGCCGGCCAGCAGACCGATGGCGTCCATGTGTTCGATGCCGGTCAGGAACGGCGGATGGTGCATCAGCACCAGCGTGGGCCGCTCGGGCTGTTCGGCCAGGCGCGCGGCCAGCCAGTCCAGGCGGTCCTGGCAGAGTTCGCCATGGCTTTTCATGGGCACCACCGTGTCCAGCGCCAGCATGCGCAGCGGATAGGTTTCGATGGCGTATTGGATGAACGGGCCCCCGCCTTGCAGATAGCCATGGTCCGGGAAGGCTGCACGCAGCTGCGCGCGGTCGTCATGGTTGCCGGGTAGCAGGAAGTAGGGAATCTCCAGCGCCTGCAGATGTTCGCGCAGCACCTGGTATTCGTGCGGGCGGCCCAGGTCCGTCAGGTCGCCCGTGATCAGCACGCAGTCGGGGCGCGGGGTCAGCGCGTTGAGCGCGCGCACCGCGGGCGCCAGGAAGGCCGCCGGATCGATGATGCCGTAGGCCTTGTCGCCCGGGGTGCGCATGTGCAGGTCGGTGATTTGTGCGATGAGCATGACGCGTGTACTGAGGAAGGATTGTTGTAGGGAAGGGCCTTAGCGGCGCACCGGCGCGGCGGTGCCGCCGACCACGATGCAATGCGGCAGGCGGTCCGAATGCGGCGGCTGGCCCTGGATCTGCGCCAGTAGGTTCGAGCAGGCGGTTTCGCCTATGCCGTCGCTGGGCTGGGCCACGGTGGTCAGGGGCGGCGTCAGCAAGGCGCCGAAGCGCATGCCGTCGAATCCGCAAACCGAGATGTCGGCAGGCACGGACAGGCCCAGGCCCACCAGATCTGCAATGACGGCGGTGGCCAGCAGGTCGTTGGAACAGAACAAGGCGGTGGGCGCCTGCTTGCCGCGCAGCGCGGCCTTCAGTGCGTCCAGGTCGCTGCCCGTGTGCGAGCTCATGGCGATGTGCTGGATGGCGTCCAGGCCCAGGCGCTTGGCGCAGGCGCGCGCGCCCGTCAGCCGGCGGCGGGCGCGGTCCGACGCGGTCAGCGGGCCCGTCACCAGGGCGATGCGGCGATGGCCCAGTGCGGCCAGGTGGGCCACCATGTCGCTGGCGGCCGCGCGATTGTCGACCGACGCGAAAGGATGGGCGCCGGACTCGTTATAGACCAGCACGTAGGGAATGCCGGCGTGGTCCAGGTCGTCCAGCGTGGCGCTCTTGGCGGCGTCCGCGACCGTCAGGATCAGGCCATCGACCTGGTGGTCCATCAGGCCCTGGACCGCCGCGGATTCCACCGCCGGATCGTAGCCGGTGGCGGTCAGCATGACGCTGTAGCCCGATTCCCGCGCGCGCCGTTCCGCGCCTTCGAAGCACTCGGCGAACACGGGATTGGATAGCGTGGGCAGTATCAGGCCGATGGTGCGCGTGCTGCCAGAGCGCAGGCTGCGGCCTACGCGATTGGGTCGGAAGCCCGCGCGTTTGGCGACGTTGCGGATGTGCGCGAGCGTGTCGGGATGCACGATCTCGGGCTGGTTGAACGCGCGCGAAACCGTCGCCGGGGAGACCCCGGCCTTGCGGGCCACTTCAATGATGGAAAAGCGGGGCGACGAGCGCGATGCCATGGCGGGATTGCTGCCGGGTTTTCTGAAAACGATTTCATCTTACTCGACAAATATGACCCTTGTATTGCACGGGTTTGCGCTATGCTGATGCCGACGCAACAACAAATCGTCATGGCGCGGCATGCGATTTTCCCGGGGAAAAACGGCTTTTTTTGGTGTTTATCCCAATTGACGCAGCGCGCACAATGGCAAGAGTCGGTCCATCCGGACTGTGCGGCAAGACGCCGTGCATAAGGCGGATCCTCGGTCAAAGGGGACCGGGTGCGTATTTTGCTGCCGCGCGAGACGCGCGGTACCGGTAAAGAGGAAAGGACCATGTCTACTGCCTTGAACAGACTTGGCGCGCTGGAAGCCGCGCGCAAGCTGCAACGGCGTGAATTGACCGCAGAGCAACTGGTGCGCGCCTGCTTTGCGCGCATCGAACAACGCGAAAGCACCATCCATGCATGGACCGCGCTGCAAAAACAGGCCGCGCTCGACCGCGCGCAGGCGTTGGACCGCGGCGCGCTGCAGGGCGTGTTGCATGGCTTGCCCATGGGCGTAAAGGACCTGTTCGACACCGTCGACCTGCCCACGCGCTACGGCTCGCCCATCTATGAACGTCACCATCCGGGCCTGGATGCGGCCTCGGTGGCGTTATGCCGGGGCGCGGGCGCAATCGTCGTCGGCAAGACCGTGACGACCGAATTCGCTACCTATCAGGCAGGCCCCACGCGCAACCCGCGCAACGAGGCCTACTCGCCTGGCGGCTCATCCAGCGGCTCGGCCGCGGCGGTGGCCGACGACATGGTGCCCTTCGCGTTGGGCACGCAGACCGCGGCATCCATCATCCGCCCCGCGTCCTATTGCGGCATCGTGGGTTTCAAGCCTACCTTCGGCAGCATTTCCCGCGCCGGCGTCAAAAGCCTGGCGGAGTCGCTGGACACCATCGGCGGCTTTGCCCGTTCGGTGCCGGACGTGGCGTTGTTCGCTTCGGTGCTGATGCGCGATCCCCGCATGCTGGAACTTGCATACGACGGCAAGCCGCGCATCGGCATGTACCGCAGCCTGCAATGGCGGCACGCCCTGCCCGAAACCAAGGAAGCCTACGCGCAGGCCGCGGCCATACTGTCGCGCGCCGGCGCCGTGGTCGAGGAAGTGCCGCTGCCGCCGGAGCATTGCGTCCTGGCGCAGTTGCATGCGGACATCATGGCGTTTGAAGCGTCGCAGGCGCTGGCCTACGAGCGCCTGGAGCATGCGGCGCAGCTCAGTCCCAAGATCCAGGCCATCCTGGAAGCGGGCTCGCGGATCACCGCTGAAGAGCACCAGAAGAACCTGATGCGCGTTGCCGAATCCCGCGCGCGCGTGGATGCCTGGTTCGACAAGTACGATGTGTTGCTGGCGCCCAGCGCGAGCGGCGAGGCGCCGTTCGCCGACCTGGGCACGGGCGATCCGCAGTTCTCGCGCGCTTGGACGGTGTTCGGCCATCCCAGTCTGAGTCTGCCGTTCGCCACTGGCCCGCAAGGCCTGCCCGTTGGCCTGCAACTGGTCGGCGCGCGCTACAGCGACCACCGGACGCTGGCGATGGCAGCGTGGGTCCACCAGCGGCTGCTGGCCGCCACCGCGCCGGATATCGGCGCGTCCGACATGTGGCCGCGCGGCTGAGCGTCAATCGTTCGCGCGCAGGCTGAGGCTGCGCTTGCGCGGCGTAGGCCCAAAGAAAAAGCCAGCCCGATAAGGCTGGCTTTTTTACGCCGGGTTGCGGATCACGCGGTCTCGGCGGTTTCTTGCTCGGTCGCCGTCACGGCGCCCGCATTGATATGGCGGTTGACGGCGCTCAGTACGGCCTGGAACGAGGCGGTCACGATGTCGCGGTCGATGCCCACGCCGAAGCCGGTGCTCGATTCGCCGACGCGCAATTCCACATAGGAAGCGGCGCGCGTGTCGGTGCCGGTGCCGATGGCGTGCTCGTGGTAGTCCATGATGCGCACCGGCACGTCCAGCGCGGCCACGAAGGCCGAGATGGCGCCATCGCCCTTGCCCGTAACGATGCGGCGCTCGCCGTTGTATTCGAGTTCGGCTTCGATGCTGAAATGCTGGCCCTCGCCGGCCGACGGATTGCCGTCGATGCGGTGACGCACCAGCTTCCAGGGCGACTTCTGCTCGAGGTATTCGCGGTTGAAGATCGTGTGCACGTCGTCGGCCGTGACTTCGCGGCCGGTTTCGTCGGTGACGCGCTGGATGGCGCGGCTGAATTCGATCTGCAGGCGGCGCGGCAACACCAGGCCGTGTTCCTGTTCGAGCAGGTAGGACACGCCGCCCTTGCCCGATTGGCTGTTCACACGGATGACGGCGTCGTAGCTGCGGCCGAGGTCGGCCGGGTCGATGGGCAGGTACGGCACTTCCCAGACGGCGTCGGCTTGCTGCTGTGCGAAGCCCTTCTTGATGGCGTCCTGGTGCGAGCCCGAGAACGCGGTGAAGACCAGGTCGCCCGCGTACGGATGGCGCGGGTGGACCGGCAATTGGTTGCAGTATTCGGCGCAGCGGCGCACTTCGTCGATGTCCGAGAAGTCCAGGCCCGGGTGCACGCCTTGCGTGTAGAGGTTCAAGGCCAAGGTGACGAGGTCGACGTTGCCGGTGCGCTCGCCGCTGCCGAAGAGGCAGCCTTCGATGCGGTCGGCGCCGGCCATCACGGCGAATTCGGCGGCGGCCACGGCGGTGCCGCGGTCATTGTGCGGGTGCACGCTGAGCACGATGCTGTCGCGGCGCGCCAGGTTCTTGTGCATCCATTCGATCTGGTCGGCGTACAGATTGGGGCTGGTGGCCTCGATGGTGGCGGGCAGGTTCAGCACCATCTTGCACTCGGGCGTGGGTTGCCATACGTCGGCCACGGCGTTGGACACTTCCAGCGCGAATTCGGGCTCGGTGGTGCTGAAGACTTCGGGCGAGTACTGGTAGCGCCACTGCGTTTCCGGGTGCTGCGCCATGTACTGCTTCACCAGGCGCGTGCCGGTGGTGGCGATGTTCTTGATCTCGTCCTTGCTCATGTTGAACACGACCTTGCGGAACGCCGGCGCGCAAGCGTTGTACAGGTGGACGATGGCTTGCTTGGCGCCCGCGGCGGATTCCACCGTGCGGCTGATCAGGTCTTCGCGCGACTGGGTCAGCACGATGATGGTGACGTCGTCCGGAATGCGCTTTTCCTCGATGAGCTTGCGCACGAAGTCGAAGTCGGTCTGCGAGGCGGACGGGAAGCCCACTTCGATTTCCTTGAAGCCGATCTTCACCAGCTGTTCGAAGAAGCGGACCTTGCGCTCCACGCTCATCGGCTCGATCAGGGCCTGGTTGCCGTCGCGCAAGTCCGTGCTCATCCAGATCGGCGCCTTGGTGATGCGGCGGCTGGGCCAGGTGCGTTCGGAAAAGTCGCGGGTAAAGGGCGCGAAGGGGACGTATTTGGTGGCGGGGTTGGCAAGCATCATTACTACACCTCGATCGGTTTCTTTTGAATCCCGGGAGTGCTTCCCTAGGCGGCTGCGCGACCGGATGGCGGTCTTGTGCCAGGATTTGCCGTGATTGACCGGCAGGATTCAGAGATAAAAGGGGGAAATCGCGTGTGGCAAGCGTGGTTGCCGAGCTACCACGGGGACACTAGGCCCGGCAACCGATCGGTAGGTATAGCGATAGCGCGTAGGAGGAGGAACGAGCGCGCAGGCCGGCAACCGGAGCGTCGTAGCGTCCGGTGGCAATCGCGAAGGGGGTGCGGTGAGCGGCCATAGGTTGCTAGTCAAACATATTTTCTTCGCGAGCGCAACTGAATGCTCTTTTGTGTCGAGGCGGGTTGCGGGCTTGCGACAGCGCATTTCGCTGAAGAAAATTCAGAAAAAACGGGGGTGGATAGGAAAGGGCCGGGTCGTGGTACAGCGTTGCTTGGCCGGCGAGGGACTGAAACAAACAGGCCGCCTGTCGGCGGCCTGCTATGGCAATGGCGAGAGGGGCTTACCGGGCCGGGCCGATGCGCGGTTCCACGTAGCGCTCGCTGCGCCCTTCACTGCGCGCGTCGCGGCGGACTTCGTCGCGCGGGTCGCGCGGCGTGCGGTCGGACGATTCCAGGACGCGGGCCTGTTCTGCGACCATCGCGATCTTGCCGGCGCGGTTGTGGCGGATTTCAGACAGGGCGCGGCGCAAATCGCCCACCGTGAAGGGTTCCTGGCGGTCGCCCCAGGTCCAGCGCAGCACGCCCAGGGATTCCTCGGACAGATTGGGCGCCAGGTCGGCCAGCACGCTGGTTTCGACCGGCGTGGCGCTGCCGGAGGCCAAGCTGGCGGACAGCCAGGCGCGTAGCGTGAAGAACACGATCAGGGTCCAGATGCCGGCCACCACCCACCAGATGTAGGGATTGACCTTCTGCACCATGTCCATGGTCGGCTGCCCCAGGGAGTGCAGGAACTCGTAGTTCACGGTGCGGCCGAAATTCAGTATCCAGCTGGCGGCCAGATACCAGATAACCACGGCGACGGCGATGACGATCGCGCGCACTATGAGTCGGGGAAGCGCCAGTTTGAGCAGGGTCTGGCCAATGAGGCGGCAGTCCTGGCGGACGCTTGCGGGCGAAGTCAGATTCATCATGCAAAATATTGTACCTATGACCCGTCCAATTTTAGAACTGCGACCTGGTCAGCATTTGACGCTGACGCCACAACTGCAGCAATCGATCCGATTGTTGCAATTGTCCACGCTCGATCTCGAAGCCGAGATCTCACAAGTGCTGGCGGAGAATCCGCTGCTGGAGCGGCAGGACGAAGCGCCGTCGGCCGAGACGCCGGCCGAATCTGACCGCGAGTCCTCCGTGCAGGACGACGAACCCGCTGCCGAACGCGAGACGCCGGTGGACGAAATGCCGGGCTCGGGCGGGGTCTACCCCGACGATGATTCCAGTCGCCCGGAGGCCGCGCGGCCGGACACGCTGCGCGAGCACCTGCTGGGCCAACTGATGCTGACGCGCGCCGCGCCGCGCGACGCCGCGCTGGCGGGCCTCCTGATCGACGAGCTGGACGAGAACGGCTACCTGGGATCGCCGCTGGAAGAAATCCTGGGCTGGCTGCCGGCCGAACTGGAGCCGGACATCGACGAACTGAAGGCGGCCCTGTCGCTGTTGCAATCGTTCGACCCGCCCGGCATTGGCGCCCGCGACATGGCCGAATGCCTGCTGTTGCAGCTGCGCAACCCCGATCTGGGCCTATTGCCGGAAGCGGCGGATGCTGCGGTGCTGGCCTGTGCGCGGCAGATCTGCGCGCAGCATCTGGCCCTGTTGGCGACGGGCAATGCCGCGCGCCTGTGCACCGCGGTGGGCTGCGACGATGCCATGTTCCGCTCGGCGCATTCCCTGATCCTGCGGCTGGAGCCGCGTCCCGGGCGCGCCTGGACCGTGCCTGCGGCCGACTACGCAGTGCCGGACGTTATCGTGCGCAAGACCCGTGGCGGCTGGCAGGTCACGCTCAACAGCGCCGCCGTGCCCAAGTTGCATATCAATGGGCTGTACGCCCAGATGTTGGGCAACCAGAAGGAGTCCGCGCATGCGGGGCTGCACTCGCAGCTGCAGCAGGCCCGCTGGATGATCCGCAACGTGGAGCAGCGCTTTGACACCATCCTGCGGGTAGCCCAAGCCATCGTGCAACACCAGACGGCCTTCTTCAGCCAAGGGCCTGCCGCCATGCGGCCGCTCATCCTGAAGGACATCGCCGGCGAACTGGGTTTGCACGAATCCACCATTTCACGGGCTACAACACAGAAGTACATGCTCACTCCGTTCGGCACGCTGGAGCTCAAGCGCTTCTTCGGCACGGGCGTGTCGACGGACGGCGGGGATGCCACCTCGGCCACGGCGGTGCAGACCTTCATCCGCCAGATGGTGGCTGATGAGAACCGGGCCAAGCCTTTGTCCGACAGCCAGATCATGCAAAAGCTGGCCGATCAGGGGATAGTCATCGCCCGAAGGACGGTGGCAAAGTACCGAGAAGCGCTGCGGATAGCCCCGGCAGCGTTGCGCAAGGCCCAGGCGGCCGCCCGCTGACCGTGCTTGAGTAATCAGGGACGGATTTGCGGAAATTCGTCCCTGATTTCAAAGACTTGCGTGACACTTTGGTTGCAAATTTATTTGCGCGCGGGACTTGCCAGTAGCGGAATAATTTTCGATAATTATTCTCATGTACATTTGCGTATGTAATGCCATCACCGAACGCCAAGTCCGCGCCAGCGTGGACGGGGGTGCGACGACGCTTTCCGACCTGCAATTCGAGCTGGGCGTGGCTACGTGCTGCGGCTGCTGCGCGGCCACCGCCGCCGAATACCTGCCGGGCGGCCGCTGCTCCAGCGTGTGCGACGTGCGCTCCATCGCCGTTCCGGTCAATCCTCCGGCCGCCCTGGTCGAGTCGGGCGCGCCTGCTGCCAACAGCAGCTTCCCGATCCCCCTGGTCGCCATCGCCTGTGGATAGCGGTCTCTTCCCGGCTCGCTGCCGTCATGCAGCGGGCCGCGTTGTTTCTTTCCCGCAAAATTCCCGGATAGCCATCGCCAGTTGGCGCGCGGGCTCGCGTACCGTGTCGGCCAGGCATAGCGCCAGTTCGGTCGGTGGCACCGGGGGCAGTTCCGCGTCGATAATCTGATGGTCCGGCAAGAGGCAGCGGCGCTCCAGCAGCGCCACGCCCAATCCTCCCGTCAATGCCGCCTGCAAGCCCATCAGGTTCGGGCTTTCGTAGGCGATGCGCCAGTGGCGGCCGGCCGCTTCCAGGGCATGGATGGCGCGGTTGCGGTAGATGCACCCCTGCGGAAATGCGACCAGCGGCACGGGCTCAGCCAGCGAGACCTCCACCCCCGGGGCGCCGATCCAATGCAGTTGCTCGGGCCAAGCGGCCAACGCGGGGCCCGCGCCGGGCTCGCGCTTGAGCAGCGCCACGTCCAGGTCGCCCCGTTCCAGCGCGCGCGTGAGCGCGGAGGTCAGGTCGCAGCGGACCGACAGCCGTACGCCTGGGCGGGTTCGAGCAAACTCCGATACCAGGATGGTCAGCGTGTCGGCCGCGAAATCGTCCGGGATGCCCAGCCGGATCACGTCCACGCGTTTGCGCCCGCTGACGGCTTCGCGGACTTCGGTCGACAGGGCCAGCATCCGTCGCGCATAGCCCAGCAGGCGTTCGCCGTCCTCGGTTAGTGAGACCTGACGGCCCTCGCGGATGAACAGCGCGCATTCCAAGGTTTCTTCCAGCTTGCGGATTTGCTGGCTGACGGTGGACTGGCTGCGATGCACGCGTTCGCCCGCGGCCGTGAAGCCGCCGGCATCCACGACTGAGACGAAGCTGTGCAAAAGGTCGAGATCTGGCATCGGCAGCTCCAAGCATTCATTTTTCAAATACTTTCTATCCGAATAAAGAGTTTGTCAATGGATAGGGGGCCGCGCAGAATCCCTACATCCGCCGCATCCGCGGCTTATCCGCCCCACTTTCGGATTCGTCATGAAGGCCACCTCGACTCTGTCCGCCGCCGCCCTGCCAGCCCAAGCCTCGCCTGGCATCAGTTGGGCGCCCATCGCGGCCTTCTGCTTTCTGTGGAGCTCGGCGTTCGCGGCGGCCAAGATCGCGGTGCGGGACTGTCCGCCGCTGACCTTGCTGACCATCCGCTTCCTGATTGCGGGGGCTTTGATGCTGGGCCTGGCGGCGGCCAGCGGCGGCTGGAAAATGCCCGCGCGGCGGGATTTGCTCTCGTTGATTCTGCTGGGGGCATTGAACAACGCCTTGTACCTGGGCCTGAGCTGGTCGGGCATGACGACCGTGTCGTCCGCATTTACCGCCGTGTTGATCAGCACCAACCCGCTGCTCATCGGCGTGCTGGCCGGTCCGGTGCTGGGCGAACGCCTGGGCTGGCGCAAGCTGCTCGGCCTGTGCCTGGGACTGGCGGGCGTGGCGCTGGTGCTGCGTTCGCGGCTGTCGGGCATGCAGGAGGATCTGCATGGCACGCTGCTGGTCACGGGAGGGCTGCTGGCGCTGGTGGCGGGCACGCTGCTCTACAAGCGCCTGAAGCCGTCCTCGGGCTTATGGACATCCACGGGCATACAGTCGCTGGCCGGCGCGGTGGTCTTGCTGCCTTTCGCGTTGATGCACGAGAGCATCGGCGATGCGCGCATGACGGCGAGCCTGTTCTGGAGCATGGCCTACATGATCGTCGCGGTGTCGATGGGCGGCTACTACCTGTGGTTCATGATCCTGGGGCGCGCCAGCGCCACGGCGGCCAGCGCGCTGCACTTCCTGATGCCGCCGCTGGGGCTGTTGTTCGGATGGCTGGCGCTGGGCGAGCACGTGTCGTGGCTGGATCTGCTGGGCATCGTTCCCATCGCATTCGGCATCTGGCTGGCCACGCGGCGCGCCGATTAGCGTATCGCTGCGGCTGGGGTTGCCGATCCGCAACGAATCGACGCTGGCCGCTTGGCGGCGCGTTTCATGCAGCGAGGGAGCGCATAGTCGCATGCGATTGCGTGGTGTCGTCGACGAATTCCTGTGTGTGGCGCGTCGTCAGGCCGCGCAGGTGCTGGTGCAGGCATGCAAGGCATCACGCACGCATACTCATTCTCATTAGCTTGTCGCTTTCTTGTAGCGCTCCTAAAGCGGTTTACCAAATGCAGCGCAAGGCTAGGCGCGGCCCCGCGCCTGGTGGTAGTCTGCCGGGGTTGCGTACGCGCGGCATCGTGCGCTCCTTTGTCGCGATGCATCTGCGTCGCGCCTGACTGCAAGGAGTCCATCATGAAAGGCGACAAAACCGTCATCCAGTTTCTGAACAAGCAACTGACCAATGAACTGACGGCCATCAACCAGTATTTCCTGCATGCCCGCATGCTGAACCATTGGGGCTTCGATAAGCTGGGCAAGCACGAGTACGAAGAGTCCATCGGCGAAATGAAGCACGCGGATCGTCTGATCGCGCGCATCTTCATGCTGGACGGCCTGCCCAACCTGCAAGACCTGCACAAGCTGCTGATCGGCGAAGACGTGCCGGAATTGCTGGCCTGTGATTTGAAGCTGGAGCAAGGCGCCCAGGCGACCGTGAAGGAAGCGATCGCGCATTGCGAATCGGTCCGCGACTATGTTTCGCGCGATCTGTTCCAGGACATCCTGGACGACACCGAAGAGCACATCGACTACCTGGAAACGCAGATCGACCTGATCGACAAGGTCGGCATCCAGAACTACCTGCAAAGCCAGATGTCCGTGCCGGAGTAATGTTCCGGTCATGAAAAATGGCGCCCTGTGGGGCGCCATTTTTTTTGGTACTGCCGGGCCCGTATCGCAGGCCCAGCGGCTTACTGCGGACGGGCCGGACACTCGGCCATGGTGCCCCAGGCGCGGTTGGGACCGCAATACTTGTTGCGCGCGGCCCAGGAGCACGAGGGGCGCTCGAAGAAGCCTTGCGTGGCGCATTGCGCGAGCTCGCGCTTGAGCGCGTCCTGCCAGCCCAGGGCACCGGGCGCTTGCGCGGTGTTCGGGGGCGGCGGAGGCGCCTGCACCATCTGCGGGGTACCGTAGCCGCCGGCCTGGACCTGGCCGCCGTTGATGGCCGTGGACGTGCCTGGTGCCTGCAGGTCCAGCGTGCTGACGTCCGAGGCGCCCGAAGGCAGCGGCACGTGCGAGGCTGCTGCGATTTCGCGGGCCTGGTCCGGGCTGATGCGGTCGCGCGAGATCTTCACCGCGGGATCGCTGACGCTATCGAACAGCGAGACGGTGTTGACCTGCCATTCGCGGTCGGACGGCTTGTCGGGCACGCCCAAGGTGCCGTCGATGCGCGGCTGCGGAGGTTGGGCCACATAGGGACGGCCATTGGCGTCCAGTACGGGCTGCTGGGATGCCGCGGCATCCTGGCCAGGAGCAGGCGCGGCCACCGGCGCATGCGCCACCAGCCAATCACCCAGTTGAATTCCGCCCCAGGCCGACGCGCCAAGCGCGATCAGGAGCGTTGCGAATAAGAAACGCCAAGACATTGCTACCCTCATCTGCCGTGCGGAACCCGAACGGGTCTACGCTTTGTCTCCGAAAACCTTGCCGCCGTGCTCCCGCATGGCATGGAATTTCACATCGGGATACAGTTCCTCGGCCACGCGCAACTGCGCGGGAGAACCGATCAAAAACGCCGCCGCATCCACAACATCATAGGCGATATGGGCGGCATTGGCATCCATGAACTTGCGCAGCGCCTTGGGGTTTTCAGACGTAATCCAACGTGCCATTGTGTAGCGGGACGGCAGCATCCGGGCGTCCACGCCGTACTCCGTCTTCAGTCGATGGGCCACCACTTCGAACTGCAGCTGGCCGACCGCGCCCAGCAGCAGGGAGCCGCCGGCAGCCTCGGGACGGAACACCTGAATGGCGCCTTCCTCGCCCAATTGGGTGAGGCCGGTGCGCAGCTGCTTGGTGCGCAGCGGATCCTTCACTTCCACGGCCTGGAACAGCTCGGGGGCGAAGAATGGCAGGCCGGTGAACTGCAGCGTCTCGCCTTCGGTCAGCACGTCGCCCAGTTGCAGCACGCCGTGGTTGGGAATGCCGATGACGTCGCCGGCATAGGCCTCGTCCAGCAACTCGCGCCGCTGCGACAGGAACGACACCACGTTGTTGGGGCGCATTTCCTTGTTGGTGCGCGCGACTTTCAGGCGCATGCCGCGCTCGAAGCGGCCGGAGCTGACGCGCACAAACGCGACGCGGTCGCGGTGCGCCGGATCCATGTTGGCCTGCACCTTGAACACCACGCCGGTGAACTTGGGTTCCACGGGCTGCACCAGGCGCTGCATGGAGACGCGCGGACCCGGAGGCGGCGCCTGTTCGACCAGCGCGTCCAGCACTTCCTGCACGCCGAAGTTGTTGATGGCGGAGCCGAAGAACACAGGCGTCTGCTTGCCGGCCAGGAACTGCTCGCGGTCGAAGGCGGGCGCGGCTTCGTTGATGAGTTCGATCTCGCCGCTGGCCTGCTCGAACGCCGAGCCGAAACGGCGGGCGATTTCGGGATTGCTCAAGCCTTCGATGAAGTCGTCCTTGTCCGAGCGGCGTTCCTGGCCGGGGCGGAACACGCGCATGCGGTCCTGGCGGATGTCGAACACCCCGCCGAAGGCCTTGCCCATGCCGACCGGCCACGAGAACGGCACGGCGTCCATGCCCAGGTGGCCTTCGATCTCGGACAGAAGTTCGAGCGGCTCGCGCACTTCGCGGTCCATCTTGTTGATGAACGTGATGATGGGCGTGTTGCGCGCGCGGCAGACTTGCAGCAGGCGGATGGTCTGCGGTTCGACGCCGTTGGCGGCGTCGATCACCATCAGCGCCGCGTCCACCGCCGTCAGCACCCGGTACGTGTCTTCGGAGAAGTCCGCGTGGCCCGGGGTGTCGAGCAGGTTGATGACGCAATCGCGGTATTCCATCTGCATCACCGAGGACGCCACGGAAATGCCGCGCTGCTTTTCGATTTCCATCCAGTCGGACGAGGCATGGCGCGAAGCCTTGCGCGCCTTGACGCTGCCGGCGATCTGGATCGCGCCTGCGAACAGCAACAGCTTTTCGGTCAGTGTCGTCTTGCCCGCGTCGGGGTGGGAAATGATGGCGAACGTACGACGCCGCGCTACTTCGTGAGGGATGTTCATGATCGGAAGGATTTTACTTGGCGCCGCTTTTGGGCCCGGCGCGGTCCGGTATCGGGCATGAAAACGCGCGGGGCATGCGCCATCGCCGGCGCATGCCCCGCGCATGGGATTCAGGAATGGCGGCGGAACGACGCCAGGAATACGCCAGCCAGGATGAACAGCGAGCCGAAGGTCCGGTTCATCCAGCGGATGTGCTTGGCGCTGCGCAGCAGGCGCAGCACGCGCGCCGCCAGCAGCGTGTACACGCCCATGGCCACCAGGTCGGTGAACGCCAGCGTGGCGGCGATCGCCGCATATTGCTGCGTCAGCGGCAGCGCGGTATCCACGAACTGCGGCACCACGGCCAGCAGGAACACCGTGCCCTTGGGGTTCATGGTGTTGATCAGGAAGCCGCGCAGCACCAGTTCACGGATCGTGGCGGCCTTGGGGTCGCCGGAGTCCACCGCGACCGGCGCGGCATCCGTGCGGATCTGGCGCACGCCCAGGTAGATCAGATAGGCCACGCCCAGGTACTTGACCACGTTGAAGGCCATTTCGGACGTCGCCAGCACCGCGCCCAGGCCTACCGCCACCACCACGAACTGGAACAGGATGCCCATGATCAGGCCGGCCGTGTTCCAGTAGCCGCGCGCAAAGCCGTATTTCAGGCCGGAGGACATCGCCGAGATCGCGCCCGCGCCGGGCGAGAACGAAATGGCCCAGGAGGCCAGGAAGAACGTCAACCAGGTAGATAAGGGCATGGCGCGGGTCCGTGGGGGGCGGTTGCGGTGATATTACTTGCTCAGCAGCGCGGCGCGCGGCGCGCCCGACGGGCGCCCGGAGCCACCGTTGCCCGCCGGGCGGCCGGAGCCCTCCGGACGGCGATGGTTCTGCTGCGGGCGGCCCTCGTTGCGGCCGGCGTGGGCCGGACGGTCGGCGGGCTTGCCGTCGCGCGAGCCGTGGCTGGCGCGGCCTTCACCGCCAGCGCGGGCCGGCGCGGGAGCGCGGCCGCCTGCCGCGGCGCGGGGCTGGCCCTGGCCTTGTGCGGGACGCGAGCGGCCGCCATTGCCATTGCCGCCACGACCGCCATTACGGCCGCCGCCGCCGCGCGGGCTGCGGTTGTCTTCATCGCGTTCCTGGCGGTCGAAAGCCGCGGCGCTGGTGGCGGGCGGGGTCCAGCCTTCCACGGGCTTGCGCTCGATGGTCTTCTTGATCAGGCGTTCGATGTCCTTCAGCAGCTTGATTTCGCTGTTGTCGACCAGCGAGACCGCGGCGCCGGTGGCGCCGGCGCGGCCGGTGCGGCCGATGCGGTGCACGTAGTCTTCAGGCACGTTGGGCAGTTCGAAGTTGACCACCTGGGGCAACTGGTCGATGTCCAGGCCGCGGGCGGCGATGTCGGTCGCCACCAGCACGGTCACGGTGCTGTCCTTGAAGCCGGCCAGCGCGCGGGTGCGGGCCGATTGGCTCTTGTTGCCGTGGATGGCGGCGGCGGTCAGGCCGTCCTTGACCAGCTTTTCGGCCAGGCGGTTGGCGCCGTGCTTGGTGCGGGTGAACACCAGCACCTGATGCCAGCCGCTTTCGCGGATGATGTGGCTGATGAGGTCGCGCTTGTGGTGCTGTTCCACCATGTGCACCGTCTGGGTGACCAGCTCGGTGGCGGTGTTGCGCGGGGTGACCGAGACTTCGCCCGGGTTGTTCAGCACGCCGCGCGCCAGGGTGCGGATCTCGTCGGAGAACGTGGCCGAGAACAGCAGGTTCTGGCGCTGCTTGGGCAGCAGCGCCAGGATCTTGCGGATGTCGCGGATGAAGCCCATGTCCAGCATGCGGTCGGCTTCGTCCAGCACCAGGATTTCGACGCCGGACAGGTCCACGGTCTTCTGCCCGCAGTGGTCCAGCAGGCGGCCGGGCGTGGCCACCAGGATGTCCAGCGGCTTGCGCAGCGCGGAGATCTGGGGGTTGATATTGACGCCGCCGAACATCACCATGGAGCTCAGCGGGGTGTACTTGCCATAGGTCTGCACCGATTCCTCGACCTGCGCGGTCAATTCACGCGTCGGGGTCAGGATCAGGCAGCGCGGGCGGCCGGGCTTGCGCAGCTCGGGCTTTTTCTGCATCAGCAGGTGCAGGATGGGCAGCGTGAAGCCGGCGGTCTTGCCGGTACCGGTCTGGGCGGCGGCGAGCAGGTCGCCACCCTTGAGGACCTGGGGAATGGCCTGGGCTTGAATAGGCGTGGGCGCGGTGTAGCCGGTTTCGGCAATGGCGCGCAACAGGGAATCAGCCAGCCCGAGGTCGGCAAAAGGGGTAGAGGTAGTCAAAACAACTCCAGCGGCAGCCCGTCGCTCAAGTTGAGAGACTCCAATCCAGGCGGACGAATAAAGGAGAAAAGGGAAGCGCCCTGACGGGCGAAGCTTGGCAGCGAAGGGCCTAGCGGACGTGCGCAGATTGGCAAAACGCACGGGTGGATTGTAGCCGATGTGGCGTTGCAGCACCGTCCGGGATGGCTGGCTCTGTATCAATAAGCAACATATCGCAGCGCCTTTGCACGAAATAAGTGTTTTCCCTAGGCTGCAGTCCCTATAATCCGTCCGCTTTCATCCATTTGAAGAATAAAGGATCGCAATGAAAAAATCGGCAATAGTGGGCGTAGTCGTCGCGCTGGGCGCAGTCTGGACCGGTACGGCTTGGTATACGGGCCAGAAGGCCGAGGCTTTCGTCAAGCAATCGATCGAGCAGGCCAACCTTGAACTGAAGAAGGTTGGCGACAAATGGGGTGTGACCCCCGTCGTTGAGCTGGTTTCGTTCGAGCGTGGCGTGTTCACGTCCACCGAGCGCTATCGCGTGAAGGTCACCGAGCCCGCCGCCGATGGCAAGCCGGCCATCGAACACGAAATCGTGTTCGTCGAGCACCTGGATCACGGTCCTTTCCCGCTGTCGAACCTGAAGTCCGGCTCGTTCGCGCCGGCCATGGTCGCCAGCCGCTTCCAGCTGGAAGAGACGCCCCTGGTCAAGGAATGGTTCGCCGCCGCCAAGGGCGCGGTGCCGCTGTCCGGCGCCTATAGCGTCAGCTATGCCAAGAACATCACCGGCAACTTCGACATGGCTCCCGTCGAGTTCGCCAAGGACGCCAACAGCCTGAAGTTCTCGGGCATGAAGGGCGACGTGACCTACGCCACCGGCAGCAAGCACGGCACGATCGCGCTGAAGGCCGACAGCCTGACGCTGGCGGGCGAGTCCGAAGAAAGCGACATCGTCAGCATGGCCATGACCGGCCTGACCCTGACCAGCGACATGACGCCGGCCTCGAACGACATGTACGTGGGCAGCCAGAAGGTCGCGCTCAAGAACTGGACCATCACGTCCAAGGAAAAGCCGCCGGTCCAGCTCAAGGACACCGCCATCACCGTCGACATGACCGAAGCCAACTCGCTCATGGGCGTGAAGATGGCCATGGATTTCGGCATGATCAACGTGCAGGAAAAGGACATGGCCGGCGTGAAGCTGGTGCTGGACGCGCAGAAGCTGGATTCGAAGGCCTTCAAGGCGCTGAACGACGTTTATGAAGCCGCTTCGCGCCGCATGATGCAGAGCAAGGGCGAAGAGCAGTCGCCCCAGTTCACGGACGAAGAAATGCAGGTCGTCAAGACCAACGTCGACTTGCTGCTGGCCGGCAACCCGACGCTGGCCGTGTCGCCGCTGGAAGTGCGTACCGCCAACGGCACGTCGACCTTCAACCTGGATCTGGACATGGCCAAGCCGGCATCGCTGGACGGTGAGTTCGCCGACACGCTGAAGCAGGCGATCCGCAAGCTCAACGCCAAGCTGGTGCTGTCCAAGGGCAACCTGAGCGACCTGATGGCGATCGAGCCCCAGGTGCGCGGCGTGCCGGCCGAGCAGGCTCAGCAGACCGCCAAGGGCCAGGCTGAAATGGTCGGCACCATGGCTACCGCCATGGGCATGGCCAAGGTCGAAAACAACAACATCGTGACCTACCTGAACTACGCTGACGGCCAAGTCGACTTCAACGGCAAGAAGATGCCGGTCGAGCAGTTCCTGATGATGGTCATGAGCGGCGCGATGGGCGGCGCCCGCTAAGCCGGACGCATCACGCTCACCGGCTGGTATCGAAGGCCGCCGCGCCCAGGGCGCGGCGGCCTTTTCTTTGCCGGCTTCGGGCTCGCGCGGCAGGCCTGTCGCGGTTCAGAGCGGCAAGGCGCCCGCCGCCACCTCGCCGTTGCGCAGCACCGCCACATGGAAGCGTTTGTCGGCCGCCTTCATGATGTCTGCGGTGGGGTCGCCCTGCACCAGCAGCAGATCGGCCACGTTGCCGTCGGCGATGGCGCCGTGCTGGTCCATGCCCATCAGGTCATGGCCGCGCGAAGTGCCTGCGATCAACGCGTCCATGGGCGTCATGCCGAACTCCACCATGTAGGCGAGCTCCATGGCGTTTTCGCCGTGCAGGTTGAACGGGGTGCCGGCATCCGTGCCCAACGCGATGCGTCCGCCCGCCTTGTAGTACATCTGGAACGACTCGCGGTGGCGCTGTTCCACCGCGCGTGCCTTCTCGACCGCGTAGGCGGGGATGCCGTTGTCGGCGTTGGCGACGATGTTGCGGACTGCGGCAATGGTCGGCACCAGATAGGTCTGGGCGTCCAGCATCTCGCGCAGGCACTCGTCGTCCATGAAGATGCCGTGCTCGATTGAATCGATGCCGGCGCGCACGGCATTCAGGATGCCCAGCGTGCCTTGCGCATGGCTGGCGGTGCTCTTGCGGAAGCGCTTGGCCTCGTGCACGCCGGCCTTCATTTCGTCGAAGCTGTAGTGCGCGTCCATGGGGCTGACGCCCGGCGTCATGACGCCGCCGGTGGCCATGATCTTCACCAGGTCGCAGCCGGCATGAACCTGTTCGCGCACGGCCTTGACGACATCCTCGCAGCCGTCGGCGACGCGGCCGATGCGGTTGCCGTGGCCGCCCGTCATGCAGATGATGCGGCCCGAGGCCTTGATCGTGGGACCCGGGAACACGCCGCGCGCGATGGCGTCGCGCACGCCGAATTCCAGGTAATCCTTGCCGCCGCAATCGCGCAGCGCGGTGACGCCGCCGCGCAGGCTGGCCTGGGCGTTCTCCAGCGCCGTCAGCGTGATCTGCGCCGGGCCCTGCTTGCTCAGCTGCGCGTTGGGGTCGGCGCCGCCGGTGTAGACCAGGTGGACGTGACAGTCGGCCAGGCTGGGCATCAGGGTCATGCCGTCGGTGCGCACGGTCGCGCCGGCGTAGCCGGAGAATTCGCCGGCCGGCGCCACGCGCGCCACGTGCCGGCCTTCGACCAGCACGCCGTGATTGGGCAGCAGCTTGCCCTTGCCGTCGAAAACCTGGCCGCCTATGAACAGGGTCTGTCGTGTCGCCGTCATGTCTCGCTCCGGGTTGCGCCTGGCGCTACCCCGCCACGTCCAGTCCCTCGCGGGACATGGATTGCAGGCGGGGCATCAGGCCAAGCAGGTGTTGGCTGTAGGGATGCTGTGGACGTTCGAAGAGGTCTTCGGTGTTGGCCACTTCCAGCAGTTCGCCGTAGCGCATCACGCCCACGCGGTCGCACATCTGGCGGATCACCGGCAGGTCATGGCTGATGAACAGCATGGTCAGCCCCAGTTCCTCTTGCAGGTCCTTCAGCAGGTTCAGGATCTGCGCCTGGATGGACACGTCCAGCGCCGAGGTCGGCTCGTCGCAGATCAGGAAGCGGGGGCGCGTGGCCAGGGCGCGCGCGATGCAGATGCGCTGGCGCTGTCCGCCCGAGAACTCGTGCGGAAAGCGCTCGGCGGCGCGGTCGCCCAGGCCGACCACGTCCAGCAGGTCGGCGACGATGCGGCGCGCTTCCGCTTCGCTGGCCGCCAGCTTGTGGAAGCGGATCGGCTCGGCCACGATGTCCAGCACCCGCATGCGCGGATTGAGCGAAGAGAACGGATCCTGGAAGATCATCTGGATCTGCCGGCGGAACGGGTTCAGCTGCTTTTCGCCCTTGAGCGCGGTCAGGTCGGTGCCGCCGAAATTGACCGAGCCTTCGCTGGGCGTATAGAGGCCGGAGATCAGCCGCGCCACCGTCGACTTGCCGGAACCGGACTCGCCCACCAAGCCGAAGACTTCGCCTTCGCCGATGGAGAAATTGACGCGCTTGACCGCGTCCAGCGTGCGTTGGTTGCGCTTGAGCAGCGCGCTCTTCAGCACGAAGCGCATGCTCAGGTCGTTGACCTGCACCAGCGGGCCGCCGCTACGTGCGCCGAAGTCGCGGCGTTGTCCCAGCCAGTGCGTGGCCAGATCCAGCGGCTGCGTTGGCTTCTTCACGTCCTCGATGTAGGTCACCAGCGGAAAGCGCCGCAGCTTGATGTCGGGACGCGGCACCGCCGAGATCAGGCTGCGTGTGTACGGATGGTCCGGGTCGCCCAGGATCTTGGAGGTGGGGCCCTGTTCAACCAGCTTGCCGTGGTACAGCACCGCCACGCGGTCCGTCACGTCGGCGATCACGCCCATGTCGTGCGTGATGATGATCATGCCTACCTGCTCTTCGCGGCACAGTTTCTTGAGCAGTTCCAGGATCTGCGCCTGGATCGACACGTCGAGCGCGGTGGTGGGCTCGTCGGCGATGATGACTTCGGGTTCGCAGCACAGCGCCAGCGCGATCACCACGCGTTGCCGCATGCCACCCGAGAACTGGTGCGGGTACTGCTTGACGCGCAGTTCCGGCTGGTCGATGCCGACCTGCGCCAGCAATTGCACGGCGCGCTTCTGCGCCTCGGCATGGGACAGGTCCAGGTGTACCTGCATGGTTTCCACCAGCTGGCTTTCCACCGTCTGCAGCGGGTCCAGCGAGGTCAGCGGATCCTGGAAGATCATGCCGATGCGGCGGCCGCGCACCTTGCGCTTCTGCGCCGGGTTCAGCGTGTCGATGCGTTCGCCGTTGAGCAGCACGGCGCCGCCGGCGAGCCGGCCGGGCGCTTCCAGCAGGCCGATCACGGCATTGCCTATGGTGGACTTGCCGGCGCCGGACTCGCCGACCACGCCCAGGATCTCGCCTTTTTCCAGGGATAGCGAGACGCCGTCCACGGCCACCAGCGTGCCGCGGCGGCTGGGGAATTCGATGCGGATGTCTTCGATGTTCAACAGGGCCATGGCATCCTCAGCGCAGCTTGGGGTTGAGCGCGTCGCGCAGCCAGTCGCCCAGCAGGTTGACCGACAGCACCAGCGCCACCAGCGCGATGCCGGGGAAGATGGAGATCCACCACATGCCCGAGAAAAGATAGCTGTTGCCAATGCGGATCAGCGTGCCCAGCGACGGCGCCGTGGGCGGCACGCCCACGCCCAGGAACGAGAGCGTGGCTTCGGTGATGATGGCGATGGCCAGATGGATGGTGGCGATGACCAGCACCGGTCCCATCACGTTGGGCAGGATGTGCCGGCGCAGGATGGTGAACGGGCCGATGCCGATGAGGCGCGCTGCCTGCACGTATTCCTTGTTGCGCTCCACCAGCGTGGAGCCGCGCACGGTACGCGCGTATTGCACCCAGCCGGAGATACCGATGGCGAAGATCAACACATACAGCGCAAGCTGGTCGTGCATGTCGCGCGGCAGCAGGCCGCGCGCCACGCCGTCGATCAGCAGCGCCACCAGGATGGCCGGAAACGACAGCTGCACGTCGGCGATGCGCATGATGAAGCTGTCCACGCGGCCGCCGGCATAGCCGCTGATGAGGCCGAGCGTCACGCCCAGCACCATCGAGAACAGCACGGAAGCGAAGCCCACCAGCAGCGACACGCGCGAGCCATACAGCACGGCCGATAGGATGTCGCGGCCCTGGTCGTCGGTGCCCAGCAGGAAGTCGGGACTGCCGCCCTCTTCCCAGGACGGCGGCGTGTTGGCGTCCATGATGCTCAAGGACGCCAGGTCGAAGGGGTTGTGCGGCGCGACCACGGGCGCGAACAGCGCGCCCAGCAGGATGACCAGCGTGACGATCGCGGCGATGATGGCGCCGGGCGAACGCTTGAAGCTGTGCCAGAGGTCGCTGTCGGCCGCGCGGGCGAAGAAGGGAGCGATGCGAGCAATCATGATGAGTCCTTTACTTGCTCTGCACGCGTAGACGCGGGTCCACGGCGAAGTACAGCAGGTCCACGACCAGGTTGATGACCACGAACATGAAGGCGATCAGCACCAGGTAGGCCGCCATGACGGGGATGTCCACCATGCTGATGGCCTGGATGAACAGCAGACCCATGCCGGGCCACTGGAACACGGTTTCCGTGATGATGGCGAAGGCGATGATGGAGCCCAGTTGCAGCCCGGTGATCGTGATGACGGGCACCATGGTGTTCTTCAGCGCGTGGCGGAAATTGATCAGCCGTTCCGGCAGGCCGCGGGCGCGCGCGAACTTGATGAAGTCGGCGCGCAGCACTTCCAGCATTTCGGCGCGCACCAGCCGCATGATCAGCGTCATCTGGAACAGCGCCAGCGTGATGGCGGGCATGATCAGCGCCAGCCAGCCTGATTTGGTCAGGAAGCCCGTGGTCCACCATCCCAGGCTGACCACGTCGCCGCGTCCGAAGCTGGGCAGCCATCGCAGCTGCACGCCGAAGAACAGGATGAGCAGGATGCCGATCAGGAAGGTGGGTAGCGAGATGCCGGCCAGAGAGATCGCCATGAAGGCCTTGGACAGCACGCCGTGGCGCTTGAGGGCGGTATAGATGCCCATGGGTATGCCCAGGGCCAGCGCCATCACGGCGGACACGAAGGACAGTTCCAGCGTGGCTGGCATGCGCTCTTCGAGCAGCTCGCTGACCGGCCGGCGATGGCGGTACGACATGCCGAAATCGCCGCGCACGGCGTTGGCGACGAAGTGCGCGTACTGCACCACGAACGGGTCGTCCAGGCCCAGCTGTTCGCGCAGTTGCACGCGTTGTTCAGGGGTGGTGTCCTGACCCACCATGCTGGCTATCGGGTCGCCCACATAGCGGAACATGGCGAACGCGATCAGCGCCACCGTCAACATCACCAGCACCGACTGGATAAGCCGTTGCGCAATAAAGGAAAGCATTATCGGGAGCCCTCGGTTTCAGATAACGCCGGGCCGCGTTTCCCGCGGATGGCGGGAACCGGGGCTGGGCCGGGCGCGCCCGGGCGGCATGCGCCGCCCGGGGCTCGCGTCGCTGGCCGCTTACGGCAGGACGACGTCGCGCAGGTCGAGCACGTCGTCGGCGCGCTGGATGACCTTGATGTTGTCCTTCACGCCCCAGGACATGGGCTGCTGGTGCAGCGGCAGATAGCCATAGTCGTTGCGCACGATCTCGAAGGCTTCCTTGATCATGGCATTGCGCTTGGCCTGGTCGGTTTCGACGCCGATCTTGTCGGTGAGCTCGTCGACCTTCTTGTTGCAGTAGCCGCCCAGGTTGAACTGGCCCGCGGCCGTCTTGGCATTGCGGCAGGAGGTCAGGTTCAGCAGCGTGTTGTGCGCGTCGGTGGAGCTGGGCGTCCAGCCCAGCATGTACATGCTGGTCTGGTTGCCGGCCTGCAGCAGGATCTTGCCGAAGTACTTGGACTTGGTCTGCGCCAGCAGGTTGATCTTGATACCTACCCGCGCCAGCATGCCGGCCACGGCCTGGCAGACCTTTTCGTCGTTGACGTAGCGGTCGTTCGGGCAGTCCATGGTGACCGTGAAGCCCTTGGGATAGCCGGCTTCGGCCAGCAGCTTCTTGGCGCGTTCGGGATCCGGCTTGTACGGCGCGCCGAAGGATTCGTCATAGCCGTTGATGGCGGTGGCGATGAGCGAGCCCAGCGGCTTGGCCGCGCCGCGCATGATCTTCTCGTTGATGGCCTTGGTGTCCACGGCCAGCACCACGGCTTCGCGCACCTTGGGATCCTTGAAGGGGTTCTTGCCCTTTACGTCCGAGAAGAGCAGTTCGTCGCGGTCCTGGTCCATGCCGATGAAGATGGCGCGCGCTTCGGGCGCGGTCAGCGGCTTGACGCCCTTGGCGTCTTCGAGCCGCTTCCAGTCCTGCACCGGCACCGGCTGCACCAGGTCCATTTCGCCGGAGATCAGCGCGGCCACGCGTGTCGCTTCCTGCGTGATCGGCTGGAAGATGACCTCGTCGACATTGGTCTTGATGTTCTTGTTCCAGTAGCCGTCGTAGCGCTTGAGCACGGTCTTCACGTCGGGCTGGCGCGAGGTCAGCATGAAGGGGCCGGTGCCGTTGGCGTTCAGGTTGGCGTAGTTGCCCTGATTGTCGCCCTTGACGTTGGTGGCTTCGGTGGTCTTGTTCTTTTCCGACCACGACTTGCTCATGATGTACAGGAACACCCATTCGCGCGGCAGGATGGGGTTGGGCGTGGGGGTGATGACTTCGATGGTGTAGTCGTCCACCTTCTTGATGTCGGACGCCTTGGCGCCATAGCCCTTCATATCGGAGCCCGGGGTCAGGCTGCGCTTCCAGGAGAAGATGACGTCGTCGGCCGTGAACGGCGAGCCGTCATGGAACTTCACGCCCTTGCGCAGTTTGAACACCCATTTGTTGGGTTCGGGGTTTTCCCAGCTTTCCGCCAGCAGCGGCGTCAGCTTCAGGTTGCCGTCGTAGCCGGCCAGCGTTTCGTAGATGTTGCCCTGGAAGCCCAGCGTGAACGTTTCGTTCAGGGCCATCGGATCCATGGACGTCGCATCGCCTTGGTAGGACCAGTGTAAGGTCTTGGCGGCCGCGCCGGCGCTGAATGCCAGAGAGGCGGCGACGGCAGCCGCGAGCGCAGCTTGCTTCAGGTGGGGAAAAGTACGCATAGCCCTCATGCTCCGTGTGGTGCGCGGATAGCGCGACAGAAGTGACAGGGCCCCGGCCCCATGGGGAACCGGGGCATGGCGTTGCTGCTTACGACGAAAGACGGATTGGGGTCTGGCGATACGCAGCGCGAGCCGCGCGCGGGCCGCCTGTGATGGCGCTGCCGGGAATCACTGCGCAGGACTTCGACTTCACGATAGACCCAACCCCTTGTGATTATCATGACGGGGACGGACCCGCGCCGATGCAGAACGAATGTTATAGATCCATTCGTTTAAGCGTCAATCGGTTTGGATTGGGGTTAGTACTTGCTTGCCGGCAGCGTGGAATGGTGCGTGCGGCGCAGGCGGGCGGTTCCGCCTTCAGGCGCCGGGCGGCGGCGTGTCGGCAAGGGTTTTCGCCAATTCGCGGACCACGCGCTTGCGGCGGTCGCTGTCTTCGTAGGGCTCGCCCAGGGCCGACCATTCGGGCCGGCTGCGGGCTTCCTTCAGCGCCTCGGGCAAGGGTCCCTTGCGCCAGGCTTCATCCTCCGGATGATCTAGTCTCAATGGCTCGCGCGCGGCGTGGCCGCGGCGCTCCAGCGCTTCGATCAGTTGCCGCTGGCGCAAGGCCAAGAGGCGCAGCACCGCGTCGTCGACGCTGATTTCGCGCCAGCCGCGCAGCTTGCCGGCCACGCGCTTGCCCAGCTTTTCCACGCCTTGCCACAGGCCGCCCGCGGCGGCGCCGATCAGCATGCCGGTGCCCAGGCTCAAGCCCGCGCTGAACAGGTCCACCGCCGCGCCGGCCATGGCGCCCGCGGCGGCGCCCATGCCTACCTGCACGCCCATGTCCTTCAGCGCCTGGGGATGGAACAGGTCCATGCCCCAGCGCTCGCCCTGCAAGGGCAGCGCATCGTCGGTGAAATCGGCTGCGCGGAAGTTGTAGAGCGCCAGCAAGGCGTTGACGCAGGTCTGTTCGCGTTGGCGCACCTGGTCGCGCAGTTTGCTTGAGGCGGCCGCGAGCGCCGCTTCGTCGCTGGCGCTGGCTACGTGCAAGGCGGCTACGTCCACCAACAGGTCGGCCAGCAGTTCGTAGGCCGAGCCGCGACGCGTCCGACGCTGCTCGGCCAGGCTGGCGGACAGCCGGGCCAGCGCGGCGGCGTGGCGGTCCAGCAGCACGCCAAGTTTGGCGTAGAGCTGCTGTTCGCCATCCAGCGGCGGGGCGACGGTGTCGAACTCCACCACGGCATGCAGCCCCAGCCGCGCCATGGCGGCGCGCCATTCATCGGCGCGGTGCGCGGGCGCGTTGACGAAGTTCAGCACCGGCAGCAGGGGCCGGCCGCAAGCGGCCAGGATGGCGAGTTCGTCGCGGTGCTTGCCCAGCACCGGATCGCGCGCGTCGATGACGTACAGCGCGGCGTCGCAGTCCAGCATCTTCGCCAGGACGCGGGCCTCCTGTTCATAGCGGCCGTGCGCGGCAGGCGTGTCGAGGAAGCGGCGGATGCGCGCGGGGCCGTCCAGACGCTCTTGCGGGCTGTCCAGCTTTTCCAGGTACTCCAGCAGCGAGATGCTGTCTTCCATGCCTGGCGTGTCGAACCATTCCAGCACGGCCCGTCCTTCCAGCCGCAGGCGCGCGCCTTCGACGTGGCGCGTGGTGCCGGGGCTGTCGGCGACTTCGCCGAAGCGGGTGTCGCGTGTCAGCGTGCGCAACAGCGAGGTCTTGCCGGTGTTGGTGTGGCCGACCAGCGCGATCTTGATGATGTCTTCAGCCATGGCCCGACTCCAGCCACGATAGCGGGGCAATGGGCGCTTGCAGCACCGCGTCGGCAGGCAGGCCGAGGGCAAGCAGGCGTTCGCGCCATAGCGGTGCGCGGGTGGCGGGGGCAACGGCGTCCATATGCGGCGTGATCAGCCAGACGCGGGTCTGTTCCGCGTGCGCGGCCAGTTCGGCGATCAGCGACAGCGTGCCGCGGTCGGGAGTCTGGCGAGCGTCGCAGGCGATCAGCAGGCGCGTGGCGGCCTTGCCGGCCAGCGCGTCCAGTACGCGGTTGCGTTCTTCGCGGCTGTCCAGATTGCCGGCCTGCTGGATGCCCGCGGGCATGTCCGCGGGCGGCCAGGCCAGGTCCGCCGGCAGTTCCAGTCCCAGCAGCACGGGCTGGCCGCCCAGGCCCGCGAGCGGCGGCGCGCCGACCCGGGGTTCGTGCAGGGGATCAACCGGACGGTCTATGCCGGTGGACAGGGCGGGCGGTTCCAGACGGTCGCGCAGAGCGGAGAAGCCGGGCAGCGCGGGATCGATGCGCAGGCCGCGCAAGGCGCGCAGCGAACCCGCCACGCACAGCGCGCCGGCCAGCAGACGGGGCAGGATGCCGTAGACCACCAGCACGCCGATCAGCCAGAGCGACCACTGCACCTGCGCTTCGGCGGGCAGGGCCTGGGCGCCGTCGCTGGCGCGGATCATGGCGGCGTCTGGCATCGGAAAGCCCAGCTGGGCCGGCAGCCAGCCCATGGCTTGCGTCAGGCGCACGAAGGTGTCCGGCGCCAGCAAGGTGGTGGCCCAGATGAAGCGGTAGCTGGCGGTGGACAGCACGGCCAGCAGCACCGCCAACGCCGCGCACAGGGCCGTGAGCCACAGCAGATGGCTGATGCTGCCGAACAGCCAGCGCAAGGCGCCCGCGCGGGCCAGCAGGTTGAGGAAGGCCTGCGGCACCAGCGCGCTGTCGGGGCCGCGGGCCAACTTGCGGGTGGCCCACAGCCAGACCCGTCCCAGTCCCGTGACGGAGGAGGCCCGCAGCAGGAAGCTGGCCAGCCATAGCAGGAAGGTGAGCGCATGCAGGCCCAGCAAGGCGCCCAGGGCCCAGAGCACGTTGACCGCGCGGGAGCCGTCGCCCAGCGCGCCCAGCGCGGCGCCTGCGCCGGAAAGCGCGGCCAGCAGAAATAGCAAGGCCAGGATGGCGAGCGCGCTGCGGCGCCATGTTTCGACCAGGGAGACGAGGTTCTCGCGTCGTGCCAGCAACTCGGCGCGGGCCAGGATGCGTGAAGGCAGATCGCCGTCCTGCTGGCGCACGCGGCGCACCGTGTCTGCGTCTTCCAGCGGCCCCCAATGGGCTTCGCGCAGGCGGATCAACTCCGCCAGCCAGTGCGCGCGCACGGGGCCGGCGCCGAGGGGTTCAGCCGTGGGGGAGGAATCGCGAGAGGTCGTAGACGGCATCGCGTCGGGCGGCGGTACGGTCAGGCCCTGGGGGCGGTGGGCCATTGTAGACCGGGCGGGCCGCGAAACGGGGCCGCAGCGCTGCTCAGTGCCTGGCGCGCGCGCTGCGGTATTGTCCCGGCGTGACGCCGACGGCGTCGCGGAAGACCCGCGCCAGATGGCTGGCGTTGCCGAAGCCGCTGGCTTGGGCAATGCCGGCCAGGTCGCCCTTGCCGGCCGCCAGCAGCTTGCGCGCATGCGCCAGCCGCTGCGTCCGTACCCAGGCGTGCGGCGGTTCGCCGAAGGAGGTGTGGAACATGCGGGCGAAGTGGTAGGTGGAGAGCGCCGCCACGCCTGCCAGTTCGTCCAGCGTCAGCGGTTCGGCCAGGTGCGCGTCGATGTAGTCCATCATGCGCCGGCGCACGACGGGCGCCAGGCCGCCACGCAGCGTTGCCGCAGGCTTGCGCGCCACGCCCTGGTTCAGCAGATGGTGCAGCACGGTCTCGGCCGCGCTGCTGGCCGCCAGCCGGTCGGCGGGCTGGTGCCAGTCGGTGCCCAGCAGTTGCCCGCACACGTCGATCAGCGAGTCGTCGTGGATGTAGGTGCGGTCGCGCAGCTCCAGCGTGCGGGGCTCGCAGTCCAGCCGCATGACGGCTTCGCGGGCCAGGCGTTCCGGCGCGATGTACAAGTGCAGGAAGTGCACGGAGTCGTTCATGCTCCAGCGCGAGTAGTGCTCCGAGGGCAGCACGCAGAATTTGCCGGCGCCGCCGTGCAGCCGGTCCTGGCCCAGGCGGAACGACTTGTCGCCGCCGTGCAGATAGAGCGACAGGGTGTGATGGCCGGGGTTGTCGTAGCCCATGGTCTCGTGCGCGCTGCGCGACCATTGCGAGATGGCGATGCCCTCGCCCAGCGCAGCGGCCCGCCCCAGCGTCGCGGTGGAGCTCGCCAGGGTGCGAAAGACGGAAAAGTCGGCCGGAGCCGAAGCGACGGTAGGCATATGAGTGGAATGCTACTGCGATCCCGCGCGCGCCGTGTGCGCGCGAAGAAGAAAACCGCAAGAACCGGCAATCCTCGCCGGCGGGGTGGGCGCAAACTGGATTCCCGGGCGGCTTTCCGGACCGCCGTTTCCTGTTTCAGCACCGCATCGTGAATCTTTTCCTGTATTTCCTCACTGTCGTCATCTGGGGCACCACCTGGATCGCCATCAAGCTGCAGTTGGGCGTGGTGGCCATCCCCGTATCCATCTTCTACCGTTTTGCGCTGGCGGGCTTGATCCTGTTCGCGGCCCTGGCGCTGACCCGCAAGCTGCAAAAAATGGACCGGCGCGGCCACTGGCTGTGCGTGGGCCAGGGCCTGTGCCTGTTCTGCCTGAACTTCCTGTGCTTCTATACGGCGACCCAATGGATCCCCAGCGGCCTGGTGTCGGTGGTGTTTTCGGCGGCCACGCTGTGGAACGCGCTGAATGCCCGCCTGTGGTTCGGCACCCGCGTTGCGCCGCGCGTGATGGCGGCCGGCGCCTTGGGCTTTTCGGGTCTGGTGCTGCTGTTCTGGCCGGAATTGGCCGGGCAGCAGGCCAGCCACGAAACCTTGCTGGGCCTGGGCTTCGCCTTGCTGGGCACGTTCTGCTTTTCCACCGGCAACATGCTGTCGTCGTTGCAGCAGCGCGCCGGCATCCGGCCCTTGACCGGCAATGCCTACAGCATGCTCTATGGCGCGGCCATCCTGCTGGCGGGTTGCGTGGCGGCGGGCCTGCCATTCGAGTTCGATCGTTCGGCCTCGTACGTGGGCGCTCTGCTCTACCTGGCCATTCTCGGATCCGTGGTCGGCTTCACGGCCTATCTGACGCTGGTGGGACGCATGGGGCCGGCTCGCGCCGCCTACTGCACGGTGCTGTTCCCGGTCGTGGCCCTGAGCGTGTCCACGTTTGCCGAAGGCTATCAGTGGACAGCGCCGGCCCTGCTGGGCCTGGCGCTGGTGATGTTGGGCAACTTGCTGGTCTTCACGAAGTGGACGCCCTTCGCGCGGCGCGCGGCGGCTTGAGCGCCGCCTGGAGCCCTGTGCAAGGCTGCTTGGGGTGAACAGGCCCTAGCGGGCCAGGGCGCGCAGCCCTTCCAGCAGGCGGTCGATTTCCGCGTCGTTGGTCAGATAGCTGACCGATGCCCGCGCAATCTGCGCCAGGCCGCGAGCCTCCATGTCCAGCGGGGTATAGGGCACGCCGTTGCTGCCGATGGTGATGCCCTGCGCCGCCATGGCGCGCTGCACCGATACCGCGTCCTGGCCGGCCAGGTTGAAGGACACCAGGCCGGAGCGTTCGCGGCCTTGGTCCAGCACGGTGATGCCAGGGATGGCCGCCAGTTCCGTCCGCAGGGCCCGGGCTGTGGCGTCAATGCGCGCGCGGATGGCCGGCAGGCCGATGTCCAGCGCCTCCTGCAAGGCATTGGCCAGACCGCAGCGCAGCGCCAGTGAAGCCTCTGCCGATTCCAGGCGAGCGGCGTCCTGGCGCAGCACGGGCTCGCCGTCCGCGCCCAGGGGAGCGGAATGGGTGTCGACGAAGGCCGGCGTGAGCCGGTCCAGGAAGCCGCGCCGCACGTACAGCAGGCCGGTGCCGCGCGGGCCGCGCAGCGCCTTGCGCCCTGCCCCGCTCAGCACGTCGCAGCCGATCTGCGCCACGTCCACGGGCAACTGGCCGACCGCCTGCGCCGCATCCACGAAGTACGGGATGCGATGGCGGCGCGCCACGTTGCCGATGGCGGCGGCGGGATTGATCAGGCCGCCGTTGGCCGGCAGCCAGGTCAGCGCGATCAGGCGCACTCGTTCGTCCAGCATGGCCTCCAGCGCTTGCGCGTTGGTGCAGCCGCTATCGTCCGAGGGGATGACTTCCAGCGTGGCGCCGGCGCGCTGCGCCTGGAGCCGCATGGCGGCCAGATTGCCGCCCCATTCGTGACGGCCCACCAGAATGCGATCGCCGGGGCGCCACGGCTCCAGCGCCGCAAAAGCGGCGCCCCAGCCGGGCGAGTTGCCGCCTGTCAGTGCGATTTCGCTCGGGTCCGCGTTAAACAGCCGGGCCGCCAGCGTGCGGGCGTTCTCAATCAGCTCGCGGGACCTCACGCCGGCTTCCATCGGCCCTTGGGTGGCTTCGCGTTGCAGGTGCGCGTGGATGGCCTGCAGCGTCGCCGCCGAGGGCAGCGACGCGCCGGCGTGATTGAAATGGACCGTGGTGTGGGCGCCGGGGGTCTGGGCGCGCAACGCTTCCACGACGCTGGGGGTCAAGGGGGCGGACATGGCGGCTCCGGCAGGGATCAGGCTTGCGTGAGCGCGATGACGGCTTCGACTTCGACTGCCACGCCCTGCGGCAGGGACGCCACGCCGACGGCGCTGCGCGCGTGACGGCCGGCATCGCCGAAGACCTCGACCATCAGGTCCGAGGCGCCGTTGGCGATGGCGCTTTGGCGGTTGAAGTCGGGCGTGCTGGCCACGAACACGCCCAGGCGCACGACGCGGGCCACGCGGTCCAGCTTGTCGCCGGTGGCGGCCGCGATCTGCGACAGCAGGCCCAACGCGGACAAGCGCGCCGCCTCTACGCCGTCGGCATCCGAAATCTGGTCGCCCAGGCGTCCCAGATAGGCTGCCTTGCCGTCCTTGCGGGAAATCTGGCCGGAGATATACAGCAGGTTGCCTTCCTGCACGAAAGGCACGTAGTTGGCGGCGGGCGCGGAGGCGGCTTCGAGGGTCAGGCCAAGTTCGGCCACGCGGCCGGAGATAGAACGGGTCATGAGGGACTCCTGAAAGGGAAAAGAAGGGCAAGCCTCATGCTATCGGCCGCCGCCGACCCTGACCAATCAATTTTTGCGCAGTACGCATGAGCAAAACTAATGCGTATCGTCCTGCGCTTGCGCTTCCTGCAACAGCCAATCAAGGAAGCGTTGCGCGGTTTCGCCCAGCGCGCCGCGCGGCGTCACGAACCACCAGCCGATGCGCGGCGCCTCCAGCGTAGTACCCGGCAGAGCATGCACCAGCGCCCCGCTGGCGAGCTGGGCGCTGATCAGGCGGTGGCGGCCCATCGCCATGCCTTGGCCGGACAGCGCAGCTTCCACGACGATGTTGTAGTCATGCAGGCGCACGGGTTGCACGCCGCCCAGGTCCACGCCATGATGCCGCGCCCACGCGTCCCATTCGAAGGGATGGCGCGCATGCGAGGCCAGCAGCGGAAAGCGCAGCAGGTCTTGCGGCATGCGCGGGCGCTTCCTGCCCGTGATCAGCGCGGGCGCGCAGACGACCGACAGCCGCTCCGCCATGATCAGCCGGGAGCGCACGCCGGGCCACACGCCGCGGCCGTAGCGGATGGCGACGTCGACCTCTCCGCCCGCCACGTCAGCCAAACCGATGTCGGGCTGCAATTGCAGATCGACGTCCGGATGGGCCGCGCCAAACGCCGCCAGGCGCGGCGCCAGCCAGCGCGTGGCGAAAGACGCCAGCAATCCGACGCGCAGCGTCTGGCGCGGCGTTGCGGGCGCGCGGAGCTCGTCGGTGCCCTGGCGCAGCAGTTCGAAAGCCGCGTGCACGCGTTCGTAGTAGGCCTGTCCTGCCGCAGTCAACGCCACGGCGCGCGTACGCCGTTCGAACAACGCCACTCCCAACTCGGCTTCCAGGCGCTGGATATGGTGGCTGACGGCGCTTTGCGTCACGAAGAGCTCCTGCGCGGCCAGCGAAAAGCTCATGCGCCGCGCGGCGGCTTCGAAAGCGCGCAGGGAAACCAGGGCGGGCAGGGATCGCGCGGAACGCATGGAGACGTGGAAAACCGTGATGATCGAATGCGCATCATCGTACGCCGCGCGCCGTCCAGCAAATGGGCTGGATAGCCGCTTTCAAATGCAAAAGGCCCGCAACAAGTTGCGGGCCCTTCAGTACTGCATTCTTTGGCTCCCCGAGCTGGGCTCGAACCAGCGACCTGCGGATTAACAGTCCGTCGCTCTACCGACTGAGCTATCGGGGAACAGGTAGAGGGGGCGAATTATGCACAAAAAAACGGAAGAATGCAAAACGGGGTGGGCACGGGAGGTCGACGCGGCGAATATTTGCCTGTCTTACCAAGACGCGGGCGCATGCAGCGGGCATTTGCCGTACCAAAACGCAGTCCGGGTGGGGCAGTACCAACGAGGTCAGGCGGGAACCATTCCCTTCAGCGCCGACGGCGGGCCAGCGTCTTCAATGGCTCCTTGCCGGATACCCGTGCTGCCACTTGTAATGGCGCGCAACCCGTAGTCCGTGAGTATCAGTTCCCGAACCTGGATTACCGCGCCCGGCCTGGAAATGAGTCGGGATCCCTTGAAGAAGGCTTCAGGTTTCTTGCTGGCGGCAGTGGTCATATCAATACCTTTTGGTGACGAAGTCGCTGATGGCTTTGGCGCCGGCGCCTACGATCTCCGCGACATCGTTGCGTTCGAAAAGCGCACGGTCGCTCGAGTCCATATAAATCACGCCTACGGGATGCTGGCCTGAACGGTCCAGGACAGGCACCGCCATTGCCGAATAGCGCCCCGGCCCAAGCCGGCGGGCTTGGGTCGCCGTATAACCCCATTCAAGCACCAGCTCCGCACGGAGTTGATCTTCCGTTCGGTGCTGGCTGGACATGACCAGCGGTGTTTTGCTGCGGACGGCCCTGCCCGCGATGCCGGTGTGCACGGGAAAGGTCCGCCCTGCGCCCTCACCGCCTGCGCCCGCGTAGTTGATGATCTGCTCGATTTCCCGCGGTTCATGGACGGGAGGAACGACACGGTGGAAGGTGGTGCGCAGGTCGGCTCCGCACTTGCGCTTGTTGCACCATTCGGCAAGCATGGTGTGCATTGTGGAAACCGCTGCACCCAGACCTTCGTGGACGACGTCCGGCCCGTCCATGTCGTCTTCGGCGCGTGCCACAGCCACGCGAACCAGCGCAGCCAGAATCAGCCAGACGCCAGTAGCCGCCGTCAGGCCGAACATCCATGATTCCAAGAGCGGTTCGCGCCAGCTCTTCACTGCGGCGGTTCCGGCAACGAGGATGGGCGGTCCGTTGAACAGGACTTCCCTGGGCCACCGCTTTTGCCAGAGGCGCTTTTGCCGCACGCCGGGGAGATGATTGATATGCATGGAACCGTGCCTTCTGGGCGGAACTTGGCGCGATTGTAGTCAGCGATTTCGCGTAAAGGCCTGGTTGCAGAGTCCGGCGGCGCGTTAATAGGACCAAGTGCCATGAGCGGGTTCAGAGCCGGGCGTTCAGGGCCGGATTCGGGCAATAAAAAACCCGCGCCGTCATAGCCGGTGCGGGTTTTTCAGATCGTCTCTAGACGGATCTGCATCTGGAATCTGGTGCCGGTGAAAGGAATCGAACCCTCGACCTTCTCATTACAAGTGAGCTGCTCTACCAACTGAGCTACACCGGCGCTGCGTGCCAGGCGCACGCGAAGGGCTGCATTGTAATGAAAAAAATGCAGGCCTTGCGTGGATGCCTTATTTGACGATGGTCAGGCGCGGACGCTTGGGTTCGTCGTCGTCTCCGCCGTCGTCGCCGGGGGCAGCATCGGCGTCGGAGCCTTCGGGCGCGGCGGCGGCCGTCGCGCCCTGGGCGCCTGCTTCCGGCGGTTCGTAGGGCTGCACTTCGAAGCCCATGCCGGCGCCGGTTTCGCGCGCGTAGATGGCGCTGACGGCACCTACCGGAACGTAGACGTTTTCGGTCACGCCGCTGAAGCGGGCCTGGAATTCGATGAATTCGTTGCCCAGCGTCAGACGGTTGGTGGCCAGCGTGCCTACGTTCAGCGTGATCTGACCGTCGCGCACATGGGCGACGGGCACCATGGTGTGCTCGTCGACCTGCACGGTGATGTAGGGCGTGTAGCCGTTATCGGTGCACCATTCGTGCAGCGCGCGGATCAGATACGGTTTGGTCGAAGTTTCACCCATCACGCAACCAACCTTAGCGACGCATCACTTTTTCCGAAGGCGTCAGCGCTTCGATGTAGGCCGGACGCGAGAAGATGCGTTCGGCGTACTTTTGCAGCGGCGCCGCGTTCTTGGGCAGTTCGATGCCGTAGTGGTCCAGGCGCCACAGCAGCGGAGCCACGGCCACGTCGAGCATGGAGAATTCCTCGCCCAGCATGTACTTGTTCTTCAGCAGCATGGGGGCCAGCTGGGCCAGGCGGTCGCGGATGTTCTGGCGGGCGTTGGCCAGCTTCTTTTCGTCGGGCTTGGCGCTGCGGTCTTCCAGCGTCGAGACGTGGACGAACAGTTCCTTCTCGAAGTTGTAGAGGAACAGGCGGGTGCGGGCGCGCATGACCGGGTCGGCGGGCATCAGCTGCGGATGCGGGAAGCGTTCGTCGATGTACTCGTTGATGATGTTCGACTCGTACAGGACCAGGTCGCGTTCGACCAGAATGGGCACTTGACCGTACGGGTTCATCACCGAGATGTCTTCGGGCTTGTTGTACAGGTCGATGTCGCGGATCTCGAAATCCATGCCTTTCTCGAACAACACGAAGCGGCAGCGTTGCGAAAACGGACACGTGGTTCCGGAATAGAGCACCATCATGGCGGTAAGTCCTTTATTGAAAAACGAAAGGCCAGCGCCTTAATCTAGCAGGCGCTGGCCCCAATTGCCAGGCGGGATAGGCGTACAGCCCTATCCGCCGATTCCGTCCCCATTTGCAATCAGGGACGGATAAAAACCTGGCGGGGCGTTGCGGTTAGCGCACGTGTTTCCAGTACGAGGCATTGAGGCGCCAGGTAACCAGGAAGAACAGCAGCAGGAACAACATGACACCGACGCCGAGACGGACGCGGAATGTCTGGACGGGTTCGGCCATCCAGGACATGAACGCAGTCAGGTCGGCGACGTCGTTGTCGTATGTTGCGACTTGGGCCGGGTTGGCGGCCTTAAATTTGGCATCGAAGGTGGCATGGCCGTGGTAGTTGGCTACCGGTTCGGCCTTGACCGTGGAAAAACCCTGTGCATCGTACACCGTGGTGACGCGTTCCCAGGTTTTGGGGGCGTCGCCCTTGCTTTCGACCTCGTGCATGGCGACGGTCGTGAGCTCGCGCGGACCCTGCACTTCCCAGAGGGCGTGGGGCATGCCCACGGCCGGGAAGACCAGGTTGTTCCAGCCCGTGGCGCGCGACGTGTCGCGGTAGAAGGTGCGCAGGTAGGTGTAGATGTAGTCGGCGCCCGAGGGGCCGGCGTTCACGGATTTGGCGCGCGCGATCACGGACAAGTCCGGGGGCGTCGTGCCGAACCACTGCTTGGCATCCTTCGGGGTCATGGCGACGTTCATCATGTCGCCGACCTTTTCGCCGGTGAACAGCAGGCTTTCCTTGATCTGCTGGTCGGTCAGCCCGATGTCCTTGAGCTTGTTGTAGCGCATCGAGGACGCGCTATGGCAGTTCAGGCAGTAGTTGACGAACAGCTTGGCTCCGTTCTGCAGCGACGACATGTCGTTGACGCGGTACGGGGCCTTGTCCAGGGGATAGCCGCCTCCGGCGGCGAGGGTAACGGTACACGTGAGCATCAAGGCCACGGCACCAATCAGCTTCTTGATCATGGTTAATCCGTTATCTGGTGGGCTCAGTGGGCGTGGAACGTAACGCGCTCGGGCACTTGCTTGAAAGTGCCAAGGCGGCTCCAGACCGGCATCAGGAAGAAGAATGCCAGGTACAGCAGCGTGCCGATTTGCGACGTGATGTTCAACGGCGGACTGGGCGGCTGCGTACCGATGTAGCCGAGCACCAGGAAGTTGACCATGAAGATGCCGTAGATCCACTTGTGCCAGGTCGGGCGGTAGCGGATCGACTTGACCGGGGAATGGTCCAGCCACGGCAGGAAGAACAGGATGACGACCGTGCCGCCCATGGCGACCACGCCCCAGAACTTGGCGTCGATCACGCGCAGCAGCACGGCCACGACGATCAGGATGCCGGGGACGGCGATGCGCATGAAGCCCTTCAGGTTGCTCTTGACGAGCAGCGCGATGGCGCCCAGCACGGAAGCGCCCGCCAGCACCCAGGTGAATTCGTCGGTGGTGGCGCGCAACATCGAGTAGAACGGCGTGAAGTACCAGACCGGGGCGATGTGCGGAGGCGTCTTCAACGAGTCAGCAGGGATGAAGTTGTTGAACTCGAGGAAGTAGCCGCCCATTTCCGGCGCGAAGAACACGATGAACGCGAACACCAGCAGGAAGCCGGCCACGCCCATCAGGTCATGCACGGAGTAGAACGGGTGGAACGGGATGCCGTCCTTCGGGCGGCCGTACTTGTCCTTCGGGCCTTGCTTGATCTCGATGCCGTCCGGGTTGTTCGAGCCGACTTCGTGCAGCGCCACCAGGTGGGCCGCGACCAGGCCCACCAGCACCAGCGGGATGGCGATGACATGGAAGGCGAAGAAGCGGTTCAGCGTGGCGTCCGACACGACGTAGTCGCCGCGGATCCAGATGGACAACTCAGGACCGATGAAGGGAATGGCCGCGAACAGGTTCACGATCACCTGCGCACCCCAGTAGGACATCTGGCCCCAGGGCAGCAGGTAGCCGAAGAAGGCTTCCGCCATCAGACAGAGGAAGATCGCGACGCCGAAGATCCATACCAGTTCGCGCGGCTTGCGGTAGGAACCGTAAAGCAGCCCGCGCAGCATGTGCAGGTACACGACGACGAAGAACATCGACGCGCCGGTGGAGTGCATGTAGCGCACCAGCCAGCCCCATGGGACTTCGCGCATGATGTATTCGACGGACTGGAACGCGCGTTCGGCGTCCGGCTTGTAGTGCATGACCAGGAAGATGCCGGTCACGATCTGCAGCACCAGCACCAGCAGGGCCAGTGAGCCAAAGAAGTACCAGAAGTTGAAGTTCTTCGGTGCGTAGTACTCGGACAGATGGGCTTTCCAGGTGGAGGTCACCGGGAAGCGCCGGTCCAGCCAGCCCAACAGGCCTGTCGTCTCGACGGTTTTCTCGCCAGCCATGTAACGGCTCCTTCTCTAATACGTGGCGTATTTGTTTTACTTACGTAATTCGGGAAAAAAGCGCGACGCGAGCGTCAGGCCTTGTTGTCTTCATCGACGCCCACGATGATGCGGGTGTCGGTGAGATATTGGTACGGCGGGACTTCGAGGTTGTCGGGCGCGGGCTTGTTCTTGTAGACACGGCCAGCCAGATCGAACGTGGAGCCGTGGCAAGGACAGAGGAAACCGCCTTGCCAGTCGGCGCCCAAGCCACCGCCGCCGCCTGTTTCGAAGTGCGAGGTAGGCGAGCAGCCCAGATGGGTACAGATGCCGACGCAGACGAAGAGCTCGGGCTTGCGCGAGCGGCCTTCGTTTTCGGCGTATTTGGGCGTGAAGCCGGGGCGTTTGGAGTCAGGATCGGCCAGCAAGGCGTCCTGGGTCTTCAGACCGGCGAGTTGTTCAGGAGACCGGTGGATGATCCAGACCGGCTTTCCGCGCCATTCAACCGTCTTCATGGTGCCGACGGGAATGTCGCCGACGTCCACTTCTACGGGAGCTCCGGCCGCGCGGGCTTTTTCGGAGGGAGAAAACGTGCTCACAAGCGGCACTGCCGTTGCGACACCTGCTACGCCACCCACAGCACAGGCGGTGGTAACCCAGAAACGTCGCGAAGGATCAGGTGGCAGGTTGGGATCAACCGCACCGTCATCATCGTGCACCAGCGTATCCTGACTCATCTTCCTATCCTTGTTGATGCGCCCGCTCTACGAGTAGCATCACTTCTGCGGCATCGGCTTCGCGGGAATTTGTAACAACATAGCAACCGCGTATTATAGCGCCAGCCCACTCACGGGCGTATCACGAAGGGAGTGCTTTTATGAGCAAAGCGACTGGTTTCGTCAAAGAATTCCGAGATTTCGCTGTCAAAGGCAACGCAGTGGACCTGGCAGTCGGTGTCATCATCGGCGCGGCGTTCGGCAAGATCGTCGATTCGCTGGTCAAGGACATCGTCATGCCGCTGGTCAACTTCATACTCGGCGGCTCGGTCGATTTTTCGAACAAGTTCCTGGTTTTGTCGATGCCGGCCGGCTACAACGGCCCCATGACCTACGCCGACCTGACCAAGGCTGGCGCCAACGTTTTTGCGTGGGGCAACTTCGTCACGATCATCATCAACTTCGTGTTGCTGGCCTTCGTGATCTTCTGGATGGTCAAGGCCATCTACAAGGCCCGCGCCAAGGCCGAGGAAGCGCCGGCCGCACCCGCCGCGACGCCCGAAGACGTGGCGCTGCTGCGCGAAATCCGCGATCTGCTCAAGAAGCCCTGATCCGATACTGCCGCAGGTCCGGGATCCGCGCACCGGCGGATCGCGGGCCGCGGCTGGCGGAAGTTCCCGCCGGCGCATGCCGGCCTCCGCTGAACGATCCGCTGCTTGTTCTCTCCCCCGATAGCCCTATTCCGCAGCCATTTGCCGTTCGACCCGCCGCGCAAACATGGCGAAACTCGCGCGCACGATGCTGGGCTTCAACAGAAAGTCGTGCGATTCGGCCGCCAGCGCGTCATTCACCGGTGTCACTTCGCCGTATGCGGCCGCGGCCTGCAGCTGATTGCGGGCCGCGCGTTCGATCAGTACCGACAGGTACAGCGCTTCTTCGACGCACGAGCCCGCGGCCAGAAAACCGTGATTGGCCAGCAGGATGCAGCGCTTGTCGCCCAGCGCCGCTGAAATGATCTCGCCTTCCTGGTCGGCGATGGGCAGGCCAGGCCATTCCTTCAGGTGGGCGCAGTCGTTGTGGAACGGCGTTGCGTCCATGTGCGCGACGACCAGCGGCTGGCCCGTCATGGACAGCGTCGAGACGTGGGGCGGGTGCGTGTGGATGATGCATTGCACGTCAGGACGCTGGCGATAGACCCAGAAGTGGAAGCGCACGGCCGGGTTGGGCGTGCCCGGGCCGTCGAGCACCTCCATGTTGTCGTTGATGCGGATGACCGAGGCCGGGACGATTTCGTCGAAGGCCTGGGCCATGGGCGTGGTCAGGAACGTGCCGTCTTCCTGGCGCACGGTGATCTGGCCCGCCAGGGTTTCCGAATGGCCTTCGCTGGCGAGAATGCGGCAGCTCAGGGCCACCTTTTCCTTCTCGCCCCAGTTCCCGAAGTCGAGCTTGTTCGCGGAGCGCGCAAAGAAGGCGTCGGCATGGGCTTGTTTTTCCAGCATGGGGTCTCCTTGGGATAATGGCTCAATTACACGCCCGCCTCTGCCGCCAGCGATTGACCGATCACGAACGAGGGTTGACTCAATGCGACAGGAAGGCAGGCGCTTTTCGGCCAGTGTTGGCCGGCCCGACAGAGTGTTCCCAGCATGCCACGCGCCAGCCAGACAGTGAATCCATCCGCCCGGCCCGCCTGTTCCGAGGCGGATCTCAACTTCGCGCCGCAGTTCCGCCCGTTTTATGCGCAGGAGATCGCGGGCTACGAGCGAGAGCTGGACAAGTTGGTCCTGCCAGGGGAGTTCCGGGCCTTGACCGAACAGCCCAGGCTGCAATTGCAGGCCTGTAGGTTGCGGGCAGGCGGACTGGTGGTGAGCCTGGAATCCACGCCGATCAGCGTCCACCATCGCGCGGAGCACGCGGCCGACCTGGAACATGCGGAGTTCCTGGCGAGCTTCGTGATCGCGGGACACGGCGTCATCGTGCAGAACGAGGCCACGCTGCCGCTGGAACCCGGCGACATCATCTTCCGCACCACCGCGCTGCCTTCCGAGATCCGGATGTACACGGATTCGCGCATCGTGGTGGTCAAGGGGCCGCTGTCGCGGCTGCTGGGCGCGCACAGCCTGGCGATGTCGCAGTTCACGGCGCAGCGCGGCGTGGCCGCCTTGCCGATGGTGCAGACCGCGCATCGCTGCCTGCATCACGTGTTCTTCGACAAGGCGGAATCCAATCCCACGTCGTCGCTTTTTGCGGAGCAGGCGCTGCTTGCGCTGCTGGCCTCGATCTACACCAGCCAGGCCTTGGAGAAGATACCGGGCGATGCGCGGGCGCCCGCCGACAACTGGCAGGTGCTGGCGAGCTACATCGATGCCCACATCACCGATCCGGAGTTGTCGGTGCAGGCGGTGGCGGACGTGCTGCGCGTGACGACGCGCTGGGTGCACCGGCTGTTCAAGATGCGCTCGCTGCAATACACCAGTTATGTGCGCGAACGCCGTTTGCAATTGGCCAGGGAGGCGCTGGAGGATCCGCGGCGCGCGCACGTCGAGGTCAAGGAGATTGCGGCGTCTTGCGGTTTTCAGCATGCCAGCCATTTCATCCGCCGCTTCCATGAACGCTTCGGCATGTCGCCGGCCCTGTACCGCAAGACGGCCAGAAGCGGCGACGGCGCATAGGTGCGTGCCGCCTGCTCGTGGCTGGTTTCGGCGTGTCAGCCGCGCCGCAAGTCCTGCGGCGTGGGCTTCATGAGAAACGCCGAGGTGCCCGCGACGATGCCGAGGAAGGCCAGGTAGACGCCGACCGGAAGAATGCTGTCGAACTTCTGTACCAGCGTGGCCGAGATCAGCGGCGCCAGGCCGCCGCCGATGGCCGCCGAAAACTGGACCCCGATGGACAGCCCGGAATAGCGCAGCTCCGCAGGGAACTGGGCGCTGTAGAGGCTGGATTGGGGCGCGATCATGATCGCGTAGTTGAAGGCCATGGCGACGAAGACGGCGAGGCTGTATGCCATCAGCGAGCCGCTGCCCACCGCGAGAAAGATCGGGATGGCCATGAGTCCCAGGAACATGCCGCCCCAGCCACAGACGCGGCGCGCGCCGATGCGGTCGGCCAGCATGCCGAACAGCGGGATGGTGAACATCAGCAGGCCTGCGCCGTAGAGCAAGGCGTGCAACGCGTCGGCCCGGCTGAAGCCCAGCTTCGATACGGCATAGGACACCGAGAACACCAGGAAGGTATAGATCAGGGTGACCTCGGCGATCTTGCAGCCTATGCAGAGCAGCAGCGACTTGCCGTGCTTGCGCAGCAGCTCGCCCAGGGGCATCTTGTCTTCCAGGGGCTGTCTGGCCAGCGCTTTTTCGCGCTTGACCTGTTCGAACTCCGGCGACTCGTCGATACCGTGGCGGATGAACAGGCCGACGACGATGAGCACGGCGCTGGCCAGGAACGGCAGGCGCCAGCCCCAGGACAGGAAATCCGCTTCCGGCAGCCGTGTCACCAGCGCGAAGGAGCCCACCGACAGCAGGATGCCCAGGGGTGCGCCCACCAGCGGCAGGCTGCCGAAGAACGCCTTCCACTTCGGTGGCGCGTGCTCGACCGCCATCAGCATGGCGCCGCCCATCTCGCCGCCGAACGACAGCCCCTGGCCGATGCGCAGCACCACCAGCAGCACCGCCGCCGAGATGCCGATCTGTTCATAGGTCGGCAGCAGTCCGATGAGCACGGTGCATATGCCCATCAGCAGCAGGCTCAGCGTCAGCATGGACTTGCGGCCGATGCGGTCGCCGAAATGACCGAACAGGATGCCGCCGATGGGCCGCGCCAGCATGCCGCTGGCGAACGCGCCGAAGGCCGCCAGCGTGCCGGTTACCGGATCGAATTGCGGGAAGAATATCTTGTTGAATACCAACGCCGCGGCGGTGCCGTAGGCGAGGAAGTCGAAGGCTTCCACGGCGGTGCCGATGACGGTCGCGACGGCGACCCGGAACAGGTTCGGTTTCTTGTGTGATTGGGTAATAGGCTGCGCGGCCTGTATGGCGTCCATGTGGTTCCCTCTTGTCTTGTAGTAATAGTTTTTGTGTTTGTGGTCGCGCGCGGGCTCAGGGGCCCGGCGGCACGTATCCCGGCAACTGTTGTATGCGCTTGCGCCAAGCCGCGATGGCGGGATAGGCGGTGATGTCGATGGCGGCTTCCTCGGCCAGCGCCAGGTAGCCGTAGCAGGCAATGTCGGCCACGCTCGGCGCATCGCCGCCTGCCAGCCATGTGTTTTCCGCAAGGCGCTTGTCCAGGCGTTGCAGCACGCGGTCCGTGCGGGCTTGCATGCCGGGCACGTCGAGCAGCGCCTCGCTCACGCCCAGGTGGTGCGCGGCTTCGGCGTTGCTCACGACACGCGTCAAGCGCAGCGGCTGCAGGCTGTTGGCGATCTCATTGGCGGATACCGATATCCAGGCGTGCATGGCGCCGATGCGCGCCAGTGGCGCCAGCCATTCGGGGGCATAGTGGTGCGCGAGGTGCAGCAGGATGGCGTGGCTGTCCCAGATGGCGGTGTCGCCATCGGTCAGCGCGGGGATCTGCTGGAAGGCGCTGATTTGCTCGAACTCCGCGGTCTGGTTCTTGCGGGCCAGTACGTCGATGAATGCGCTTTGGTAGTCCCGGCCGATGAGCGCAAGAAAGAGGCGGACCTTGTAGCAGTTGCCGGAGCGCGGGTGGTCGTAGAGGGTCAGCATTCCATGGCTCCGTGTGTAGGAGGCCCAGCCGGAAAAGGCCCGGCCGCGGGCGATTGGATGGAATGCTAGGGCTGTGGACTGCGCCCGGAATTGACAGGGAGAGAACCGCGATTGACCAGATGCGACGCACAGGCGCCGCCTTGATCGCGCCCTCTGGTTTTCCCCTAGGCAAGTCCGGCCGATTCGGACGCTGGCGGCGTGCGCGGCTGCCGTTGCCGCGCCATGAAATGAAAACGCCCCTTTGCGGGGGCGTTGGGTGGGGCGCGGCGCCTGCTATGCCGGGTTGTCGATGTCGACGAATTCGACCTTGATGCCGAAGCGATCCGCGACCGCCTGCCCCAGCGCCTGCGCGCCGTAGCGTTCGGTGGCGTGGTGGCCGGCGGCGATGAAGCCCACGCCGGTCTCGCGCGCCAGGTGCACCGTGGATTCGGAGACTTCGCCGGTGATGTAGGCGCTGGCGCCGGCGTCCACGGCGTCGCCCAGCATGCCTTGGGCGCCGCCCGTGCACCAGGCCACGCGCGCCAGCGGCAGGTCCGGATCGCCCACTACCAGCGGCTGGCGGCCCAGGCGCTCGGCCACGCGCGCGCCCAACTGGCCCAGCGTCGCCACGCCTTCGGCGGCGCCCAGCCAGACCAGATTGTCGGGGCCACAGGTTTGCGGCGCGCCGTCATCGCGCAGCGCGGGCGTCAGGCCCAGCACGCGCGCCAGCTGCGCGTTGTTGCCCAGCGTGGGATGCGCGTCCAGCGGCAGGTGGTAGGCGTACAGGTTCAGGTCGTTTTTCAGGGCCAGGGCCATGCGCGCGCGGCGCGTGCCGATCACGCGGCGGTCTTCGTTGCGCCACATCCAGCCGTGGTGTACCAGCACCCCATCGGCGCCGCGTTCGACCGCCACGCGCAGCAGGGCTTCGCTGGCCGTGACTCCGGCGATAATGTGTGCGATTTCGGATCGGCCTTCCACCTGCAGCCCGTTGGGGCAATAGTCCTTGAAGCGCGCCGCCTGCAGGGTGTCGTCCAGCCAGTTGGCCAGGACGTGGGAGTCCACTTTACTCATAGCTAGTCCTATCAGAATCATGCGCCGATATTGGCTGATCTTTGCTCAGGCCGTCACGGTCTGCCTGGGTATTCTATTCGTGGTGACGACTTTGCGGCCTGACCTGCTGCGGCTGGCCGGGCCGGCGGCGGGGCCTCAACCCGCCGCAGCGGCGGCCAGACCGCCGACCGAGCGTGCTGCGGCCACGGTGTCCTATGCGGATGGCGTGGCCCGCGCCGCGCCATCCGTGGTCAACGTCTACACCACCAAGCACGTGAACGTGCCGCTGATTCCGCTGCCCGACGATCCGGTGCTGCGCCAGTTCTTCGGCCAGGTGCCGGGCGTGACACGGCGCCAGGCCTCGACCAGCCTGGGGTCCGGCGTGATCGTGAACCAGGACGGCTATGTGCTGACCAACTACCACGTGGTGCAGGCCGCGGACGCGATCGAGGTCGCGCTGGCGGATGGCCGCCGCGATGCCGCCAAGGTGGTGGGCGCGGATCCGGACACCGATCTGGCCGTGCTGAAGCTGGCCACCTTGCGCGCCCTGCCCGCGGCCACCCTGGCGCCGGACCGGGGCTTGCGGGTGGGCGACGTAGTGCTGGCGATCGGCAATCCGTTCGGCGTGGGGCAGACCACGACGCTGGGCATCGTGTCGGCGCTGGGCCGCAACGGGCTGGGCCTGAACACCTACGAGAATTTCATCCAGACCGACGCCGCGATCAACCCCGGCAATTCGGGCGGCGCGCTGATCGACGCCGCAGGCAATCTGGTCGGTATCAATACCGCCATCTATTCCGAATCGGGCGGGTCCATGGGCATAGGCTTTGCCACCCCGATCGAGATCGCGCGCAAGGTCATGGACGAGATCGTCAGGACCGGCGGGGTCAAGCGCGGCTGGCTGGGCGTGGAGCCGCAGGACGTGACGCCGGAACTGGCGCGGGCGTTCGGGCTGGACCGTGACACCCGCGGCGTGATCATCGCCGGGGTGATGCGCGATGGACCTGCCGCGCGTGGTGGCTTGAAGGTGGGCGATATCGTGCAGTCGGTCAACGGCAAGCGCATGGCGGACACTACCAGCCTGCTGTCGGAGATTGCGCAGCTGCCGCCGGGCCAGAGCGCCAAGCTGGGCATACTGCGCGGCGGCAAGCCGGCCGAGCTGGCGGTGGTGGTGGGTACGCGCCCGGGCAAGCCGCGCTAGGAACGGGCTGGGACTCGGCACGGGGCGCGGCTGGAAGTCAGGTCGCGGCGGGGTCTTTGGCCATCAGGCGCACCGCCGATACGATGGCCTTCTTGGTGCTTTCGGATTGATTGCGCAGCAGCGCCCAGATTTCCGTGCAATAGCCATCCGGGGCGCCGTCCGGCGGGCCGACGCTGCCTGGCGGCGCATCCCCGCCCGGCCCCACGCCATCGGTCAGCCAGGGTACGCTGGTGTCCAGTGCGCGCGCCAGCCGCAGCAGGGTGGCGCGAGACGGCGAATAGCAGTCTTCGCGCATGAGGATGCGATGGATGCAGGATTGCGGCACGCCGGAAATGCGCGCCAGCTGGTTCTGGCTTTTGATGCCGCGCCATCGCATCAGGGTGTGCAGTCTTTGGGCGAGTGACATGAGGGCAATGTAGAGTTGCCGCGTGTCGCCCACAAGGTGAAACGGTCCTGCTTTGTGGGCAGGACCGTCCAGAGGAAGATCAGTGGCGTTCGGTCAGCGAATCCGAGCTGGCTTCGCTCTCCGTTCCTGGTTTTGGCGTGACCATGCGGGCGCAGATCAGTCCGACCTCGTACAGCAGGCAGAGCGGCACGGCCAGCATGAACTGGCTCACCACGTCGGGCGGCGTGACCACGGCGGCGATGATGAAGGCCCCCACCACCACGTAGCCGCGGGCGGCCTTCAGCTTGGACAGTTCGACCACGCCCATCTTCACCAGCAGCACCACGGCCACGGGTACTTCGAAGGTGATGCCGAAGGCCATGAACATCGTCATGACGAAGCTCAGGTAGGCCTCGATGTCCGGCGCCGGCGTGATGGACTGCGGCGCGAAGGTGGCGATGAAGTGGAAGACCGTGCGGAACACCACGAAATAGCAGAATGCCATGCCCGCGATGAACAGGAAGGTGCTGGAAATGATGAGCGGCAGCGCCAGGCGCTTTTCGTGCCGATACAGGCCGGGCGCCACGAAGGCCCAGGCCTGGTACAGCACCACGGGCAGCGCCACGATGAACGCGGCCATCATCGTGACCTTGACCGGCACCATGAACGGCGTGATGACGCCGGTGGCGATCATGCGGGTGCCTTCCGGCAGCGAAGCTAGCATGGGCTGGGCCAGCACGTCATAGATGGCCGACGCGCCGGGGTAGATGAACAGCACGATGAACACGACGACCACGGCGCCAACGGCGCGCAGCAGGCGAGTGCGCAATTCGACCAGGTGGGAGATGAAAGTCTCCTGCTGGCCTTCTTCTTGGGTGGCGTCCTGGGTCACGTCGGTGTTCCGGAGGGCGCGACGGGCTTGGCGGCGGGCGCGGCGTCGTCGGCCTTGGG
>NZ_JADIJM010000035.1:0-49404 GCF_017355315.1 Achromobacter sp. SD115
GATAACTAGATGAAAAAGCAGTGATCGCACTGGCCCTCGCTGCGTGTTCCGCGCCAGCCATCGCTAAATCGGTCCCTCCTATTGAAGTGCGCTGCACCCAAGACGCTTCGGATAGATGTGCCCGGACCGCGAAGTGGGATGGTCAGAGTTTCCTGCCTACAGCGCGGGCCAGACCACGCACGGGGACTTTGGAATCGACTCTCTCAACGACGGCATTCTAGTCCGTGCCCGCATTTTCAGGATCGCGGTGTGCAGCACCACGGTCAAGCCCCGGCCTGATTTCACTCCCGACGCACCTTCCTACAATAAGAATCTTTGGAGGTTATCGCCATTGGATTATGGTAGTCAGCATATAATGAAAATCGACAAATGATAATTTGCCACTTTCTTTCGTATATAAGGAATCCTCCTAGAAGAAGGTGGCGAGGGTTTCGTTGACTAGCCTAAGGAATAAAAAATGAATTCGCGATACGTGTTGGCAATAGTTGGCCCGATGATGATCGCACACGCGTCCTTTGCCGCCGAGGTGCGAATTCCGCGCAGTGTTCAGGGTGATAAGGGAAAGTACTACCTGTTGGAAAGCTCCACCAAGGCTGGCGTAATCACAGCGGTGACTAGGCGGGACGGAGTGGATAGCGTGGTTTATACCCGCACTGAGACGGACTGCAAGGCGGGAAAAATGCGGACATTAGGTGATAGCGAGACTTCTGTGCGTGCTATCAAAACGAATCCAACAAGATGGTTCGATCTTGTCCCCGGATCTAGCAAGAGTGACTTGTTCAACTATCTCTGCAAGAAGTAACTATCTTTCCCTGCTGCGCGTATGTGCAGGCTCTTGGTTGCGCGCAGAACAGGGAGCGATACTCTGCCCAGAAAGTAGGTGTCAGACTACGATTTCGCTCCCTATGGCTCAGAAATTGTAGTCTGACACTGAGGTTTCCAAGCTTGAGCTGGTCCACGTGGGCAAGAACATTACTGGTGTTCGTGAGGAATGGGCTTCAGTGAAAGGTCGGATTGCGCTGCTGGAGCAATGCCTGACAGGACAACACGTCTAACCTGGCATTGTTTGCTGACGCAATGGGAGGGGTAGGATACGATGCGTTCCCAGTATTAGGGAGCGACGGACATGAAGGGAATGCTTCTCGGCGCAGCATTGACGCTTAGCGGAGTGCTTATTGGTTTTGTTGTTGCCACGAAAGTAGATGTCTTGGCCGACGCCAAATGGTGGGACTTGATGACGGCCTTTGGCACGATTGGTTCGGCCCTCGCGGCAGTGTTTCTGGCTTGGTGGCCTGCACACAAAGAGCGTCGGGATCGTACTGTGTTAGGAGCTCTCGCGGTTTATGGGCAGCGAGATGCCTTGGTCCGTATCCGTCTAGATCTAGTGGGGATCGGGCGGGACGTGGTAGAAGCGAAACTGATGCGCGAGGAGTACAGCGAGATTGACTCAAGTTTGATGAAGCATGAGGCTACGCTTGATTCAATGCTCCAGTCTCGGTTCGCCGATTTTGACCGTGCCTTTGTGCGTCATCTGCTCGATGCCCGGGCGAGCATCTCGCTTGCTTGTGACCCTCTTGGCTTTGACCCAGAGCTGAATTTGGATGCGGTCCAACATCTGAGCGCAGCCGCTTTGCACATTCAGAGCGCCTTGGCTATGTGTGCTAAAGCGCGGACCGCGATGGAAGCGTGGTGGGCCTGATAGGTCTATCTTGCGCCACCCTCAGAATGAAGTCGATGCCATTCACAAGACGAAGTGCAGCTGCCAGGCCAATGGAAAAGGTTTCAGACTACAAATTCGCTAGCTCGATGCTGCGAAATTGTAGTCTGACACCTTTTCCTCCGGTCGACCTTGGGACGGCGGGCGCGCACGTTTGGGTTGAATCAGCGGCGCAAGGAGATGATGCGCAGCTAGATTCGGAGCAGGCAAACTCCTGAAAATTAGACGGCGCTGTTGCTTCGACCAGCCGTGGTAACTGTCCCCAAAAGCACTGTGGTGGTTTAATTTTGGTTGCGCCGGCCCGGATTTCTCGGATGGTTTGGTTAAGGCACGGAGGCCTCGACCTGGGCAGGGCCCTTATTGTTATAGTAGCCCATCATAAAATAAGGAGTGAGATCATGGCGACAGTGACCAAGAAGGTGCCTGCAAAGAAGGCAGCGGCGAAGAAATTGGCCCCTAAAGCGGCGAAGGCTCCTGAAAAAACCCGTTCATACATGTCGCAGGAAGACATTCCCACGTTCAGCATTGATGAAGCGCTTGTCGTTGCCGAGGTCATCTTCTCCGAATACGGCGGTGGCCCTTCTACTCCTCTCGACGTGGCTGCTGGTCTGGAAATGCAGACCACGAACACCAAGTTCCGTATGCTTTGCGGCGCCTCAATCGCGTATGGCCTAACAATAGGTGGCTATAACGCCGCTTCCGTGTCTGTCACAGACCTTGCACGCCGCATCTGCAAACCCACGGAAGAGGGTGATGACCTTGTTGCCAAGCGCGAAGCTGTTTTGAAGCCACGAATCATTCGCGAGTTTCTGTCGAAGTATTCCGGCTCACAGTTGCCGCGGGAAAAGATCGCCGAGCATGTTCTTGAACAGATGAAAGTGCCTGAAGACCGCACCAAGCAAGTCTTCGACATGATTATGACGACAGCTGACAGCGTAGGTTTCATTCGCACGATCAGGGATAAGAAGTACGCTGACCTCGTGGGCACTCGTCCTCCTGGCTTAGACGAAGTACCTGGAGCAGATGAAGAAAATCCTGCTGTCACGCTCGCCGCTCGCGCCGCAACTATCGTAGAACCAATTCCTGGTGAAGCCGTCATCGCTACTACCGCCCCGCAGGCAGCTTCGGCCGCAACAGACGGTCGGATGCGTAAGGTGTTCATCACGCACGGTAAGAACACCACCTTCATTGACCCGATTAAAGAGCTTCTTGCGTTTGGCGAGCTGATTCCTGTTGTGTCCGTAGAGAAGCAATCAGTTGCTCAACCGGTTCCAGATAAGGTAATGAACGACATGCGCGGCTGTGCTGCGGCAATCATTCATGTGGACGGTGAACAGAAGCTCATGGACCCAGCCGGTGATGAAGTCACGACTGTCAACTCAAATGTGCTGATCGAGATTGGCGCTGCGATGGCGCTGTATGGCCGTCGCTTTATCTTGCTGGTTAAGGAAGGCGTCAAACTGCCGAGCAACCTTCAGGGCCTGTATGAAGTGCGCTACCAAGGCGATGCACTCGATGGTGGGACAACCATCAAACTCATGAAGGCGATCAACGAAATGAAAAACACGCCGATGCCTATGGCGGAGTAGTTAGGGCCGCGTTCGGATGATCGTACGGTCCTTGGGTCGCTAGTATTTGAGGAGCTTTGGAAATTAAGGTGTCAGACTACGAATCTCATTTGTTAAATTGTAGTCTGTCACCCTTTTAATTCGGGGTTCTTATCTGCTGCTTAATCAGGCTGGTTGCGATGGAATGCAGCACAGGCGCAGGTTTCTAGCGATTTACGCATCTGGGTTAGACTACCGGCCTCCGAGGTTAGGCAGAAATTTTTTAACCATAATTGAGGTTAGAACGCATTGTGGGCTACGACAAGAAGACCTGGAAGCGTCGCATCGCAGAGCGAACAGACCTATCGACGCAAGTCGTTCACCTGACGCGAGAGCAGACGGCCGGAGCAACGAAGGGAACGGCTGAAGTCCTCTTCGACATCGTGGACCAGCAGCGCATCGTCGCCAGCCCTGTGCATCAGGCATTTATTGTTGGCAACATCTCTGCTGTGTGTTTCCAAGATGCTCCCCTTGGTGCCATTTGCCAGAACGTTTTCTACGAACAGAAGTACAAGGAACAGAACGAGAAGGCCAAAGTACGCTATCGCGCCATGGGAATTGCCTTCGCGAAGGATTATGCCTATGGGAAGGGCGCGCGCCCCGTGGTGTACGACCAGACTCGGGTAGCGAAAGAGTACTTGTCCTCCGATCAGTGGTGGCGCATAGTCAATTTCGATCTGAGTGACGAGAACAACATAATCGACTGGACGCACGAGAGAGAATGGCGAGTACCGGGTGACTTCACGTTCGACCGAAGCGAAGTGACGCTGCTTTTTGTAAATGCCGGGAGCTACAAGGCGTTTCAAAGCTTATGCAAGAAGAAGGATAAGTCCTACTTGGAGGAAGTGCGCGGTGTTGTCGTCATGGAAACTCTTCTGTACTAGCGTGCGCTCCAACAGGTTGTTCGGCTCGGACGTACAGCGGCATTGCGTCGGTCAATTTCAACGTTAGAGCGCACTGATATGGCAATTACGATTCCAGAGGCCGTCAAACAGATGCTCGCCATCGTCGCGAAGCTGTGCGTCGCGTATCCGAAGAAGAAGTTCACCCTGGATGGCCGCCTTGTCGGCGATATCGGTGAGGTTCTTGTGGAGGACGCGTACGACTTGGAGTTGTTTGCAGACATAAAGAAGCACCATGACGCGGAGACTTCGGACGGTCGTTTGGTTCAGATTAAGGCGACGATGAAGAAGAGCCTTACGTTCCCCGCGGACCACGTCCCGAACTACTATCTTGGGGTCCAGGTCCATGCAGACGGTAGTTTCACAGAGGTGTTCAACGGCCCGGGCGCGATCGCTTGGGAAGCAGTCAAGACTCGAGCGAAACCGAAGACAAACTTGCACTCAGTTCCGATCAGTACCCTGGCAAAGCTACAGAGTAAGGTGGATGAGAGTGACAAGATTCCTCTGAAGCCACAAGGGAACTGAGGTGAGCGCGCTGGTTCCAGCGGAGTGCATCGTGCGCCCTAACATGCCGATCACCTTTAGGTTAATTCGACCTGAACGTCCGCTTTCCACTTTGCCGAGAGGTCGCTCCGGGTCGGTAGTGATCGCAGCCCCTCCGTTCACAATGCCTGTTTAGCACCCTTGGTCGACCGTATCCCGCGGAGCGGCATCAGGATCCTGAAAACCGCATGATAGAAAAAATCTTTCATCAGCACCGACGAAAATAGGTGTCAGACTACAGTATCGTTGCCTAGATGCTGCGGAATTGTAGTCTGACCTTTATTGCGCAATCTCTCCTTTCCCCCGTATCCTGCACCGCAGGTAGATAGCAGATAATTATTCCTGTGCAGATTACTTTGCCTTGGCTCAGTGCTACGAAATAATTCGGCGTTCTGTCTACATCAGTTAAAATTGTGTGCAGCAAAGCAAAGGCGATCTATGACCCTAAATCAAGAAAAGACGAAGAAAGCGCTAAAGAGCCTCAATTGGCCTGCGTTGCGGGAACAGTTGGAGAGCATAGATCTCACTGAGGATAATCTTGAAGTAGTGCTAAATTTGGTTCTGCGATGTGACAGTATGATTCGTCGTCGCCCGGGCGATGATGGGGTGAAACGCGACTGCCTGCTCGCTGAGTTCGAGAGGTATTTGCAGGAAAGATGCGTAGCGGAAGCTGCGGGCATGGTGGCCTTTATGCACAAGACCTTTCGGAGTATCGACAAAGGCTATATCGCGATTCTCTCCCAAGAGGAAAACTTGCAGTTCTCAAATTTGTCACCTGAGAAAAGAGTAAGTTCGATTCTCTCGTTTCTGTCGAGTGTTGGCAAGCAATTAAAGTTAGACCAAGATCGCGCAGTTAAAGGGGCAAAAGTCCTTAGCTCAAATATTACGGTCGAGGACGTCAACGGAACTTCATACAACCCGGACGCGGCTTATCACGGTTTGACGCTTGCGGCAACTGACGCCTTGCAGTTGGAGGGATACCGGCATTCCTATTTTGACGCAACGGGAGAGCTAGTGCTCCCTGTACCCATGCCAGTAAGCAACGCAGACAAAGCTGCTGCTGAGTTGAAGCTGTTCAATGCGATTCTTTGGAGGCGCTGGAAAACGGTCGATGAGCGCGTTCGACTGTCCCAAGCTAGTCTTAAAGAATGGGAGACGCCGCAGCTCCCTGAATGGGTGAAGGGATTATCCGAAGGCGCGAAAATCGTCACCGCGTTCGAATTTAGGCCTCATAGTGAAATCGTATTAATGGACGTGATCGCTACCGAAAGGTTCGATGTGCGTATGGTCCAGACTTTCCAGGAAATTCTATTCAACACCGATGTGCCCAAGGTGATTGCTTCACGCTCCGCTCCCGAGGTGAAACTTCCTCCCCACGGAGTTGTGTCTGTTGAAGAAGTCCACGCTGGCACTATGTTGTCGCAGTATCTTTGCTTACCGCTCGACAAGACCAAAGCGGGTAGCTTGCTCCTCTCGGAGCGTCTTCGCGGTTACGCGGTATTAAAGTTGATCTTGACATCCGCCGTAGGCGCCGATGGCACGTATTTTCCTGTCTTCACTCGAGGCAAGATTCATGCTGAACTAATTCGATTCGGTTTATCAGAGGCTTCAGCTGACATTTTCATAAAAACGGCGACATTCAATCGATCAAGCCGTGACTTGTATGATCAGCCGATGATCCGCCTCGCGAGCGGTTCGTACCTCCTCTTTGGGTTTTCTATAGTTAGTTCGAATCTTGTTAAGCTGATGCTTTCAAGCTTGGAGAATGCAAAGCACAGCTTTCCGGGTAGAGGTCCCGCTTTTGAGCAGCACATTCTCGATCTTCTGCGCGAACAGAGCTTCGATGCGAAAACGCTGAAAGTCAAACGGGGCAACCCTAAAGCGGAGTACGACTATGACGTGACCTTCGTGTGGGGCGATTATGTCTTCTTCATTGAATGCAAAAACCGCGGCATCCCATTTGGAAACCCAGTTGCCGTAGCTAATTTCGCCAATGAGGTACGTGATCACACGGATCAAGTAAAGCGGCTTCGTCAAGGCTTGCTTGACTACCCCGACATAATATCGGCTGACTATCCTGAGGCAATTGATAAGAAGCCAGTGTTTTGTGTAGTATTCTCGCTTCCGTTTGCGATGGGTTATCACGACGACGTGTACTACATTGATGAGTCGTTGCTGAGTCGATTCTTCAAGCCGGGCGGATCGTTCGGATTTGAGCTTGGAAGAGCGGGAGTCGGTGAACAGCGCTGCCGAGTCGAGTTCGCAAGGCTCTGGGAGAGCGATGCCCCCACTCCCGAGGATTTCATTCGATATCTGGAGAATCCGCCGCAGTTACAACTTGCGAAGGCGAGGTACAAGCCGGAGGCGGATTTCATTAGCTTGTCCGATGATGTTGCTGTAGCGTGCGCAGACTGGCATCGCAAGCATCTCAAGGACGATGAAGTAGCGAGGATTTTAGCCAAAGCGAGTGAAAAAATGAAGGCGAAGCCTGGATCGAAAGCCATCCACGCTAGCAATTAGTGTTGGTTGGATAGCATTTGAGCACCATCTTCCGATGGCTCGGAGTGATCGATCGCTCGTTTGTTGCCTTGAGATTCCGTCCGCCATAGCGGCGCTGAGGGCAGCGCGGTCGGTTGACGGCGTTTCCCTTCTTTCATAGTGCTATTCCAGGTGCCGCACAGGTTTTGCTCACCTGGCACAACAAGGTGATGTCGTTAAGTGACTTCTTTTAGTCTCGAAGCAGCACTGACCGCTACGAGGGCAACGGCCGCTCTTGGCCGAGAGGAGCCATCCAATATGATGCCCTGCGCATGCTATACCGTAGCCAAATTGCCCCTCCTAGATCCACCACCCATTATTCTCTACCGTATACTCCCCCCACTACCGCACCAACGGTAGTCTCGGAGTGGAAGCCGGGTAAGCTATAGGCGGACAGCCGCCGCTCAGGCGGCATTTTCATGTCCGACGTCTTTGCACGTCCCTATGGGCGGGCCTAGACGGGGGTGCGCTTGAAGAAAAAAGGTGTCAGACTACAATTTCTCAGCTCTTAGGTAGCGAAATTGTAGTCTGACACCTTTCTTATTTTTTACCACACTCAGTAAAATTGGTTCTTTGGCAACGAAAATGCGGTGTGATGCCTTTTTTACGTGGCCCGGCTTAACTCTGGCGTTAGACCTCTTTACATGACAGACGATAAAAATCTTCCAGCTGAGATACGCGGCAACGCGATTGATTATGTGGCAGCTGGGGTTAAAGCGGCTCTTGGTATGGTGCCGTTCGCAGGGTCGCTGTTAGCGGAGATTGTCGGATCCGTTACTCCCAAGCAGCGTGTGCGAAATAGGTGTCAGACTACAATTTCTCAGCTCTTAAGTAGCGAAATTGTAGTCTGACACCTATTTTCGGGTGTGCGACCGGCACCTCTCAGCCTTCACCGGACATCGACGTCAATAAGCGAACTTCCGCTTCTGGCTGGTAGCGGACTCACGTGAGCGTCCACTTCCGGCCCATTCTTTGCCATAGGCTATCGCCTTCAGGTGATGGAAGGGCTGCGGAGTTGGGGGCCATATGTGCGGCGTTGGCATGCTATGCCGATTGCGCAAATCGTCACGCTGATCGATGCTTGCATCAAAAATGGCCTTGTGAAATTCTTCCAAAAAAAATGTGCCTGAGCTAGGCTTAAACTTTTTCTTTACATTAAGTTGGGAGACAAGGCATGGAGCTGAAATTCAATGTCCATGGAGGCAATCAAACGCGGCAGGTAACTCCGAAAGAGCTTCAGGACTACGCCCTCATGTACGGCCTGGAAACAGCAGTTGCTGGACGCTATAGCTCCCTGTTTATATTGAATCTGATGTTGCTGGAGCAGATCAACGGAATTGACCCGTTTCATGTCATTGAAGAATTGAAGTTCCTGGAGGGCCAGCGTTCGTCCCTCCAAACCAAACCGGCGTCTCAGTTCAAAGGTGAACATTTGAAGGGTTTGTGGCACAAGCACTTCATGCCTGCTCTGCCAAGTGTGATGGCACATAACATTACGAATCATCTTGGAAAGAACGGGACAAGAAAGATTGTCGAAGAGGTACTCGATCCTACGAAAAGTCCGGTAGTAACTCGGCAGATGATTGAGGAGCTATCTAACCGAATTGTGTTTGAATCAATGAACGAACGAGGTGGCAAGGGAAAATTCACGGGCGAGTGGATCGTGTTCGCCAAAGAAAACTCGGAAAATTATTACTTGGGTATCTGGTCACATACAGCCAGGGATGAGATTATCGCGTCTAGCATTAAAGCAGCATGCATGCCAGAGTTTCCATTCTTGGCGAAATATTTCGCCTAAAATGGGTATTAGATTACAACTCCGCTATCCAGATGCTGCGAAATTGTAGTCTGGCACCTATCTTTCATGAAAAAGGTAGTCAGACCACAATTTCTCAGCATCTAGGCAGCGAAATCGTAGTCCGAAATTTTTTTGTCAACCCCATCGGTCTTGGTAAAAATCGCCATGGGCTCCTGCGAAATCGCGCACTTGTGACGGGCCATGGAACGCGTCTTCCTGAGTCTGAAGGTCAAACGCCTATGGAAGACCCGCTACGCCGCGCGTGCCGAGGCGTAGCGTAATACTCAGGACTATATCGAGAACTCCCATACCACCCGGCGGCTGCGCACAACGCTGGGATATCTGGCTCCCACCTTCTAGATTGCCGGTGGGTTGCCAGAACAACCGACCTTAGTGCCCACAACAACTTGGCCACTACAGCCTACGCAGGGACGCCGAGCCTAGGACTTCAGCCCAACGGGAAACGAAGAATGAATCACTCTCTCAAGAAGCCGACCCTCGAAGATCGATTTGCGCGCTTCATAGAAAGCTTGCCGAACGCAAAGAACATTGATCGCCTTGAACTTCCAAAGGACCCGTCCAACACGAGGAAAGCGGATTTCCTGCTTGGGAACAGGGAAGTCATCGTCGAGATGAAGTTCCTCACGATCGATCCTTCGCACAAGATTGATGCAACCGCCGACAAGCATCGAGACCGAGAAGATTTCCCCGTGATTTAGCTGTTGAGCTCCTTTGCACCTTTGCACCTTTGCAGCTTCGCTGATCCGGCGGCCGGTTACGTTAGCCATCAATCATGAATCCTTATTACATCTATGCACTGAAAGATCCGCGCACAACACCTGCTGTGCCGTTCTACGTTGGAAAGGGGACAGGAGTTCGGGCGTGGGAGCACACGCTTAAGGTGGACAATACCCGTAAGGGTAAAAGAATTGCAGAGATCAATGCTGCTGGAGTTGGTGTTGTCACCACCGTTCTTGCGGATGACTTGACGGAACACCAAGCCCTAAAACTTGAAGCGGAGCTAATTTCTGCTTTCGGTACAGAATCTACCGGTGGGACTTTGACCAATTCGGTCATTCCAGGCGGGCCAATCAAGAAGATCAGAAAGGGCTTAGTGATTCCTTCCGGATCGGTAGAAAAGGCTCAGATTGGTCTAGAGCTTATCAAGTCATCGATTCTTGAATTAGCCCGTGCCAATCCGGAAGGTATCCTGAACTCGGACGCTGCAAAAGCACTTGGGCTTCAAAGCGACTACCTGGGTGGCTCTAAGGATTACTTAAGCTGGAGCGTACTTGGCGTGCTCATGCGAGAGGGGAAGATGGTTCGCGTTGAGCCTAGACGACACAAGGCGACAACTAAGTGACGGCTAATAATTCATTCAAGCTGACAGCTCGACTGAAGACGGGTGTTGAACGAAATCTCCTGTCAAGCCGCCAATGACGGCAATGGGTCGAAATCGGTCTCTCAGTTTGAAGCTCAGCACCTCCCGTACCGCAGCGGAACTGCCACTCTTGCGGCGCTCAGCCGCTGTCCATGCGGTAGACTTTTCCCCGCTACCCGACCGGTAGTCCGGTTTGGAAGCCGGAAAGCTATAGGCGGATAGCCGCAACGCTCGCGGCCTGACTCACGCCCTATAGGAGGCAGCCCCATGCTGCACCATCCCTTGACTCAAAACCCCTGGTCCATCGACACCAATCTCGAATCCGGCCCAGTCTCCCTTTCCCACCTCCACCAGATAGACCGCGCCCGCTACGCTATCCAGGCCATCGCCCGCATGGTCGGCAACAGCGCATCGGAACCCGACGCAACCGGCTCGCCGCCGTTGGATGCCTGGTCGGTCGCCGCACTGATGGGAGGAGTGGAGGGCCTTTGCGAACACGTGGCTACTTTGACCGACGCCATGTTGGAACAAGCGCTACGTGGAAAGGACGGCGCGGATGCAGATGGCGCGATGCACGAAGCGCTGGCCTTGATGCAGTAGCGACCATGAAAGCGTGACGCGCCGGCGGTTGGTCCGGCAGTACTAAGGGAACGGTGTTCGCCCATGCCTCGACGTCGAAATCGGCGCCGAAGCGCAGACGGGCACCATCTTCTTCCCCGGGGCAGTGGCGCTGATGGAGACGCACGGCGCCAAAGGCAACGTCTAACGCCCGGACCCTAGACCCCAAAGCCCAACCGCGAATAAGGGATAACCCTATTCGTCACTATCCACGAATAAAATTCCTACATAACCGGGAATTTATATCGTTTTGAGGAACCCCCCCTGGGGCCTTGTAATGCGTGTTCGCTTAACGCTGTCCACGCATTTACCCCAGACTTATGAATCCCATCGGATACCGCATTCTTCCTCGTACCGGCCCGGCCGTCGCTGCTGACGTGCTGGCCGGTTTTGCAGCCATCGGCTCGGCCCAGATCAGCGATTGCATGAACCGCCTGTACGGCGTCGGCGGGCTGCGTCCGCTGCATGCCTGCAACCAGCGCACGGTGGGTGTGGCGCTGACCGTCAAGACCCGGCCGGGTGACAACCTGATGATCCACAAGGCGATTTCGCTGGGTGGCGCGGGCGACGTGATCGTTGTCGATGGCGCGGGCGATACCAGCAATGCGCTGGTGGGCGAGCTGATGATGATGGATGCGCAGTCGCGCGGCATTGAAGGTTTTGTGATTGACGGCGCGGTGCGCGATCTGGATGTGTTTGCGCAGGGCGAGTTTGGTTGCTATGCGCGGGCCGTGTCGCACAAGGGGCCGTACAAGGATGGCCCGGGCGAGATCAATGTGCCGGTGTCGGTGGGTGGCCAGGTGGTCAATCCGGGCGACGTGGTGGTGGGCGACGCGGATGGCGTGGTGGTGATTCCCGCCGAGCATGCCGCAGCCGTGCTGGCCCTGGCGCAGAAGAAGGAAGCCGACGAGGTCGTGGCGAAGGAAAAGCTGCGTGCCGGCACCTACACCAAGCCCTGGCTGGAGAAGACCCTAGCCGAGAAGACGGGAGCCGCGAAATGAGCCAAACCCTGGGCCAAACGCCGAGCCAACCCGTGAGCCAAACCCAAACCCCGCAAACCACCAGCATCGTCGCCGACCGCATCAAGCGCATCAAACTATCGCCCAGCGTAGCCGCGCGCGCCATCATCGCCGAACTGCGCGAGCAAGGCCGCCGCATCATCGACCTGACCATCGGCGAGCCGGATTTCTCGACGCCAGAGCACATCCGCCTGGCGGCCACCGCGGCCATGAACCGCGGCGAAACCAAGTACCCGCCGGCCCAGGGCACCGTGGCGCTGCGCCGCGCCGCCGCCCAGCATTTGCTGGAAGCGACCGGCGTCGACTATCCCGTGGGGCGCATCATCGTCAGCACGGGCGCGAAGCAGGTGATCTTCAATGGCTTGGCAGCCACGCTGAACGATGGCGACGAGGTGCTGATCCCCGCGCCGTTCTGGGTGTCGTACCCGGACATGGTGCTGGTCAACGGCGGTGTGCCGGTGGCGGTGGAGACCTCGCCGGCGACCGGCTACAAGGTCACGCCCGAAGCGCTGGAGCGCGCGATTACGCCGCGCACCAAGTGGCTGATGATGAATGCACCCAGCAACCCTACGGGCTCGGTCTATAGTGCGGACGAGCTGCGCGGCCTGGCCGAGGTGCTGAAGCGCCATCCGCAGGTATGGCTGATGACGGACGATATCTACGCTCGCCTGAATTTCACGGGCGAGCCGACGGTGCATCCGCTGCAGGTCGCGCCCGAACTGGCTACGCGCACGCTAGTGGTCAATGGCGTGTCCAAGGCCTATGCCATGACGGGCTGGCGCATCGGCTATGGTGCGGGTCCTGACGAGCTGATCAAGGCGATGGCGATTCTGCAATCGCAGAGCACGTCGGGCGCTTCGTCGGTGAGCCAGGCGGCGGCGCTGGAGGCCTTGTCGGGGCCGCAGGATTGCGTGGCCGAGTTTGCCCAGGTGTTCCGCCAGCGCCGGGATCTGGCGATTGCGGAATTGTCGGGCACGCCGGGTCTGGAGATCGTCGTGCCGCAGGGCGCGTTCTATGTGTTCCCGGATTGCTCGGGCCTGCTGGGCAAGAAGACGCCGGCCGGCGACGTGATCGCGACCGATACCGACCTGACGCACTATCTGTTGCGCGAAGCGGGCGTGGCGGTCATCGACGGCCACGCCTATGGCGCGCCGGGCACGTTCAGGTTGTCGTTCGCGGCTTCGATGGACGATATCAAGCAGGGCTGCTCGGCCATCCGGGAAGCTTGCGCCAAGCTGGCCTGAGGCCGGGCTAAGCAGTCAGTTCACCATACAACCATACAAGGGGAATCAAGCATGAAACGTCACACTCTTTTCGCCGCCTGCCTGGGCCTGGCGACGCTGGCCCTGGGCGCTGCCGCCCAGGCCGATCAGGTGGATGACATCAAGGCGCGCGGCGAGTTGATCTGCGGCACGCTGGGCACGTCGCAGCCGTTCAGCTTCCAGGACGGCGCGACGCGCCAGCTGGTGGGCTATGACGTGGACGTGTGCAAGCTGGTTGCGGACAAGCTGGGCGTGAAGATCAGCTACAAGCTGCTGTCGGTGGCGGCGCGGGTGCCGGAACTGAACGAAGGGCGGGTCGACATCCTGGCGGCCAACCTGGGTTATTCGCCGGACCGGGCGCAGCAGATCGGCTTCAGCCATGCCTATTACGTCAGCCCGCAGAAGCTGCTGGTGCGCAAGGATTCGGGCCTGGAGACGGTGGAAGCGCTGAACGGCCGCCGCATCGGTGCCACCAAGGGTTCCAGCTCGGAGCGCGAGATCAAGCGCATCCTGGATAAGTCGCAGGTGATTGGCTATGGCGACAGCTCGGCCACCTACCTGGCCTTGCAGCAGAAGAAGGTGGACGCGCAGTTCGCTTCCGAACTGGTGCTGGTGCGCCTGGTGCTGCAAAGCCCGCCCACGGCGCCTGTCAGCGTGATCGCCAAGTCGGTGTTCGACGAGCCCTGGGGCCTGGGTGTGCGCAAGTCCGAACCGCGTTTCCTGGAAACGGTGAACCAGGCGCTGGACGAGGCCGAAGCCTCGGGCGTGGCCGCCAAGCTGTTCGATAAGTGGTTTGGTCCGGAGACGCCGTACAAGCTGGAACGCGGCTTCAAGATCGGTCCGATTGCGGGCTGAGGTCGGGTTAAGCACCATCGCGAGTCCCTCGTCACGGGTTCCGGCGCCGCATCCAGCGGGCGACCGGGACCCGTGACGTTTGGTCTGGGCCTCGCGCTAGCAGGAGATTGATTGTTTTATGAGCCTACTTGACGCTTCCCAATACCAGCTGCTGCTGAGCGGCATGGCCGTGACCGTGCAGCTGTTCCTGGTTGCCTGGGTCATGGCCTTTGCCATCGCGGTGACGCTGGTGGTGGTGCGCGCGACCAATCTGGCGCCATGCCGCTGGTTGGTCGACGCCTACGTGGAATACCACCGCAATGTGCCGCTGCTGGTGCAGGTGCTGTTTTGGTATTTCGGCATGCCCGAGCTGCTGCCCGAGGGTTTCCGCATGTGGCTGTACCAGCACAACGCCGAGATGTCGCTGGCGGCGATCGCGCTGGCGCTGGGGTCGGCGGCGTATATCGCCGAGGACATCCGCAGCGGTTTGCGCGCCATTCCCTTTACGCAGTTCGAGGCCGCCCGGGCGCTGGGCGCGAGTTATCTGCAATGCATGCGTTTCGTGATCGTGCCGCAGGCGGTGAGGATTTCGATTCCGCCGCTGGTGGGGCGCGCGCTGCTGCTGTTCAAGAACACCAGCGTGGCCATGGCCATCGGCGTGATGGAGCTGACCTACCAGGCGCGCGAGATCGAAAACGAGACCTACCGCACCTTCGCCACGTTTGGCGCCGCCACGATCATGTACCTGCTGGGATCGTTCCTCATCATGCTGATCGGATCGCGCATCTATGACCGCTATCGCTTGAACCGGGGAGGCCACGGTGCTTGATCTACTGTCTCAATACTGGCCCACGCTGCTGGTTGGCCAATACCCCAACGGGCCGCTGGGCGGACTGGCGCTGACGCTGATCCTGGCCGCCTGCGGCCTGGCTTTGTCGCTGCCGCTGGCGCTCTTGATCGCGCTGGCGCGGGTCAGCCCCTATGGCTGGCTGCGTACGGCCAGCAAGGCGCTGGTCAACGTGGTGCGCGGCATGCCGCTGCTGATGTTGATCTTCTGGGCCTACTTCGTGGTGCCCAAGCTGACCGGGCAGGTGATCAGCGGCTTCTGGACGCTGATCTTTGCGCTGGTGGTCTATGAAAGCGCCTATCTGTCGGAAGTGATCCGCTCGGGCATCGAGGCGGTGCCGCGCGGTCAGATCGAAGCGTCGCGTTCGCTGGGCGTGGGCTACTGGACCACGATGCGGCGGGTAGTGCTGCCGCAGGCGCTGTTCAATGTGCTACCCAGCATGACCAGCCAGTTCGTCTCCACTATCAAGGAGACCTCGCTGGGCTATGTCATCAGCGTCAATGAGCTGACCTTCGCGGCCAACCAGGTCAACAACCTGGTGCTGACCAAGCCGCTGCAGGTCTTCGGCATCCTGGCCATCATTTATTTCCTGGTGTGCTTCAGCCTGAGCCGCGGGCTGAGCTGGCTGGACCTGCGTATCCGCCGCTCGCGCGCCATGGCTTGAAGGAACAAAACATGATCAATCTAGAAAAAGTGAACAAGTGGTACGGCGCGCATCACGTGCTGAAGGACGTGGATCTTTCGGTGGCGCGCGGCGAGGTGTTGGTGGTGTGCGGCCCGTCGGGCTCGGGCAAGTCCACCATGATCCGCACGATCAACCGGCTGGAGCCGATCGAGAAGGGGCGCATCCTGATCGACGGCAAGGACATCTATGCCAAGGGGGCGGACCTGAACGCGCTGCGCCAGAAGATCGGTTTCGTGTTCCAGCAGTTCAATCTGTTCCCGCACATGAGCGTGCTGGAAAACGTGATCTTCGCGCCGGTCAGCATCCGCAAGCAGCCGCGCAAGCAAGCCGTGGAACTGGCGCGCGGGCTGCTGGAGCGGGTGGGGCTGGAGCACAAGATCGACGCCTATCCGGGTTCGCTGTCCGGCGGCCAGCAGCAGCGCGTGGCGATCGCCCGGGCGCTGGCCTTGCAGCCGCCTGTGATGCTGTTCGACGAACCCACCAGCGCGCTCGATCCGGAGATGGTGGGCGAGGTGCTGCAGGTGATGAAGGGCCTGGCCAAGGACGGCATGACCATGGTGTGCGTGACCCACGAAATGGGCTTCGCGCGCGACGTGTGCGACCGGGTGGTTTTCATGGACGCGGGCGAGATCCTGGAGATGGATACGCCCGAGCGCTTCTTCAGCGCGCCCTCGCATCCGCGGGCGCAGCGCTTCCTGGCGGACATCCTGCATCCGCGCGGCTGAGGCCGGACGGCGGGCGTTGCCATGATGGTAAGGTGAGGGTTTCCATGCGTTTCGCATCGACCGCCGCGATGTACACCCTCAAACAGTTAGAGGCTTTCTACTGGAGTTCCCAGCTGGGCAGCTTCAGCGCATCTTCCCGCAAATTGCACACCACCCAGTCGGCGGTCGCCAAACGGGTGGGCGAACTGGAAGCCTTCGCCGGCGCGCCGCTGTTCGAGCGCCGCGCCAAGAAGCTGATCATGACCCCGCAGGGCCGCAAGCTGTACGAGCTGGCGCGCGAAATGCTGGACCTGAACAGCCGCATCGTGCAGAACATGGCCGACCCGGCCAGCTTCGAAGGCGTGGTGCGGCTGGGCGTGACCGAGCTGGTGGGTATGACCTGGCTGGCGCGGCTGATCAGCCAGATCAGCCTGCGCTATCCGCGCGTGCAATTGATGCCGGAGATCGACGGCGGCATCACGCTGTACGAAAGGCTGGAGCAGGACGAGCTGGACCTGGCCATCATGCCGGGTCCGTTCTGGGGCTATCAGTACGATTGCGTGCACCTGGGCGCGGTCACCAATGTCTGGATGGCCAGTCCGGCGCTGGATATCGACTTTTCCGCGAAGCTGACGCCGCAGGACCTGGCGCCTTATCCGGTGATCTCGCAGCCTACCAATTCCGCCTTGTCGCATCTGTACGATGCCTGGTTCGCGGAACAGGGCCTGCCGGTCAAACGCGTGCTGACCTGCAACAGTCTGGGGATGATGGCGCAGCTGACAATGCTGGGCCTGGGCATCAGCTATCTGCCGGGCGCGTATTTCGCGCCGCTGGTGGAGCGTGGCGCGTTGTGCCGCCTGAATGTGCAACCCGACCTGCCCACGATCAATTACTACGCGGTGCACAAGAAGAACATCGTCAACCCGGTGGTGGCCCGGGTGATCGACATTGCGCGCGAGGAATGCGCTTTCGAGGTGGCTGGGGCGTTCCTGCCCCATGTGCCGCCGGCGGTCAGGCCGCCCGGGGAATAGCGCGGGGCGGCCGTGCGCGGATTCAGCCGCAGCGGATCGCGGTCATGACGTCCTTGTCGTCCACGATCAGGTTCAGGCGGGTGGCGTTGTATTCCATGGTGACCAGCTGGCCTGGACGCAGCATGCGGGCGGTGGTGCTGCCGCTGCGGGTGCGCAGGCTTTCCATGACGGACGGGGTGGCCTTCTGGCCGATCTGGGATTGCAGCGACGAGGCGTCGCAGGTCTTGCCGCCGCCCATGGAAGACGAACCGTAGGACGAACCGCCAAACGAGGATGAGCCGCCAGACGAGGACGACCCGCCAGACGAGCTGGTCCCGGCGTCGGAGGAGGACGATGTGGCTGAGGAGCTGGAGGCTGCCGGCGCGCTGGATGAACGCGGGGCGCCGGTGTTGGCGCATGCGGTCAGGCTGGCGACCAGCAGGAAAGGGATCAGCTTACGGATCATGTAACGCTCCTTACAACAACACGTCGAAAAAGCCATGATAGACCAGCGGCGGCGCGCTGTGATCAAGGACTGACAGGCGCCTGCATGCCGGGCAACCGGCCCAGCCGGTCGTTCAGGAATCCGATCAGCAGGCGGGCCCGCAGCGACTGGTAGCGGCGCGAAGGGTAGATGAGGAAGGCCTCTTGCGGCGTGGCGCTCCATTTGGGCAGGACGCGCAGCAATTCGCCACTGGCGACCAGGTCCTGGACCAGCCAGGCGGGACAGAGTCCGATGCCGGCGCCCATGGTCAGGCTTTCGCGGATGGCCAGGGCGTTGTTGACGCGGAAACGCCCCTGGGTCTGGACGGTGGCGAGGGTGGCGCCCTGGTGCAGTTCCAGGGTGTCCCCGGCAGCCAGCCAGGCAAAGCGCACGTATTCGTGGGCGGCCAGATCGCGGGGCGCGCGGGGCTTGCCGCGCTGCGCCAGGTAGGAGGGGGCGGCGACCAGGTAACGCGGCGACTCGGCCGCCTTGCGCGCGATGGCGTTGGGCGGCAGGTTGCCGCCCAGGCGCAGCGCCACATCCACGCCTTCTTCCACCAGGTCCACGAACCGGTCGTTCAGGATCAGTTCGACCTGGATGTCGGGGTATTCGTCCAGGAACTCGCGGACCAGCGCATTCAGGCGGAACTGGCCCAGCGCCACGGGCGCGTTGATGCGCAGGAAACCGGTGGGCTTTTCGGTCTGGCCGCGGGCGTCGGCGACGGCTTCTGAGTATTCCTCCAGCACGCGGGTGGCGCGTTCGTAGAAGCGCTTGCCTTGTTCGGTGGGTACGACGCGGGTGGTGCTGCGTTCCAGCAGCCGCACGTTCAGGTCCTTTTCCAGCGCGGCGACGATCTTGCTCAGGGCTGGCTGGCTCAGGGCCTGTTCGCGGGCAACGGCCGACAGGGTGCCCAGCTCCACGGCGCGGACGAAGGCCCGCATGGCGCGCAGGGTGTCCATGGTCATTCCTATTTGGAAGAAGTGGTATGCAGTTTAGGGTTCTACCGGTGGAATTGGGAAGAACCTATCGTGGCGTCACTTTCCCTTTTTCAGGAGTCGTCATGAATCGCTTCAATCTTCATTCCCTGGTTTCGGCCGTTGCGTTGGCCGGTGGTCTTTCGGTCCTGGCCCCGTCCGCCGCTGCTGCGCAGCCTATTGCGCCGGCCGATGCCGCGCGTTCCAGCTGGGTCAGCTCCTGGTTCGCCAGCCCGCAACCGCTGTGGGAGGATTCCTTCGTGCTGCCCACGGAAATGCCGGCCGAATTGCGCGGTCAGACCTTGCGGCAGACCTTGATGCTCAGCGTGGGCGGACCGCGCCTGCGGGTGGTGTTGTCCAACCGCTATGGCACGCAGCCCCTGGAGATCGGGGCGGCCAGCGTTGCCTTGGCCTCCGGCCCTTCAAAGATCAGTCCGGCGTCCAGCCGCGGACTGGCCTTTGGCGGTCGGCCAAGCGTGACGGTGGCGCCGGGCGCGCAGGTCGTCAGCGATCCGGTGGACCTGCCGGTAGCCGCGCTGGCCGAACTGGCCGTCAGCCTTTACTTCCCCCAGGCGACGCCGGTGACGACTTTCCATTGGGGCGCGCAGCAGACCGGGGCCCTGGTGCGGGGCGATGCCACGGCGGCGGCGGAGCTGCCTGATGCGCAGGCGCTGCAAGGCCGGGCCTTCCTGGCCGGGATCTGGGTCGAGAGCCCGTCGCGCGCGCCGGTGGTGGTGGCGTTTGGGGATTCCTTGACCGATGGCAATGGCTCGACGCCCGGCGCCAATCGCCGCTGGCCGGATTTCCTGGCCCGCCGCCTGGCGCCGCAGGGCATGGGCGTGGCGAACGCGGGCATTTCGGGCGCGAGGGTCTGGGGCGACAAGATGGGGGTGAACGCGATGGCGCGGTTTGACGCCGATGTGCTGTCGCAGCCCGGCGTGCGCACTGTAGTGATGATGATGGGCATCAATGACATCGGCTGGCCGGACAGCGGCTTCGCGCCGGACGACGCGCCCATGACGGCGGCAAGGTTGACCGAGGGCTACCGGCAACTGGCGGAGGCGGCCCGCCTGCGCGGCGTGCGCATCGTGGGCGGCACCATTGCGCCGTATGAAGGCTCGCTGCACGGCACGCCGCTGTCGGGCCACTACAACCCGGCGAAGGACGCGGTGCGGCGGGAGGTGAACCGCTGGATCCGCGAAAGCGGCGTGTTCGACGCGGTGGTGGATTTTGACGCGGTGCTGCGCGATCCGGCGCATCCGGCGCGGCTGCTGCCCGCGTATGACTCGGGCGACCACCTGCATCCCAACGATGCCGGCTACCAGGCCATGGCGCAGGCCTTGGATCTGGCCACGCTGTTCGGCGATTGAGATGCGTCCGGAGCGGTCAGTGGAAATTGCGGCTCTGGGTGTTCAAGTCGCCCAGCAGTTCGGACAAATCCACCAGCCGTTGCGCGATCAGATGGCGCACGCCGTCCACGCTTTGCCAGGACCCATAGACGCCCAGCAGCGAGGCCCCCAGCAGTTCCCGGCGCTGGCGTTCTATGAGTTCCGTACGCACGACCACGTTGACGGGGCCGGTCTCGTCTTCCAGCGTGACGAAGATCACCCCCTTGGCGGTTTGCGGGCGCTGGCGCACCGTGACGATGCCGCAGGCGCGCGCCACGCGCTTGTCGGGGTAGCCGTTCAACACCGAGGCGGGCTGGAAATTGCGCGCTGCCAGTTGGGGGCGCAGCAGGGCCACGGGGTGGCTGTGCAGGGTCAGGCCCACGCTGCGGTAGTCGGCCGCCACGGTCTGGCCCTCGGTAGGGGCGGACAGTTGCGGCGCCTGGGTTTCCTGGATGGCGGCGTCGCGCAGCAGGTCGCGGCTCTGCACGCTGGCGGCGGCTTCCCAGCTGGCCTGGCGGCGGTGGCCGGCCAAGGTGCGCAGGGCGTCGCCGGCGGCCAGCGCGTTGAGGTCGTGGCGGGTGAGGGCGGCGCGGCGGGCCAGGTCGCCGGTGTCGGCAAAGGGGGCGGCGGCGCGCGCGTCCTCGATGCGCCGGGCGGCGTCTTCGCGCATGCCCTGGATCAGGCTCAGTCCCAGCCTGACGGCGGGGCGGGGGCCGTCGGTGGAGGGCGCGTGCGGATGCGTGGTACGGCGGGCGCCGGGATGGCCCTCGGGCAGGGTTTCCAGCGCCGAGTTCCAGCCGCTGATCATGACGTCCGGCGGCAGTACGCAGACGCCGTGGCGGCGGGCGTCCTGCACCAGTTGCGCGGGGGCGTAGAAGCCCATGGGCTGGGAATTGAGCAGGGCGGCCAGGAAGGCTTCGGGCTCGTGTCGCTTGAGCCACGAGCTGGCATAGGCCAGCAGGGCGAAGCTGGCGGCGTGGCTTTCGGGGAAGCCGTATTCGCCGAAGCCTTCGATCTGCCGGAACAGCGCTTCGGCGAAATCCAGTTTGTAGCCATGGGCCAGCAGGCCGCCGACCAGCTTGGTACGGTATTTGTCCACGCCGCCCTTGCGCTTCCAGGCCGCCATGGAGCGGCGCAATTGGTCGGACTCGCCGGGCGTGAAGCCAGCGGCCACGACGGCGATCTGCATGACCTGTTCCTGGAAGATGGGCACGCCCATGGTGCGGCTGAGCACACCGCGCACTTTTTCGCTGGGATAGGTTTCGGGCTCCTTGCCCTGGCGGCGGCGCAGGTAGGGATGGACCATGCCGCCCTGGATCGGGCCGGGCCGCACGATGGCCACCTGCACCACCAGGTCGTAGTATTGGCGCGGACGCAGGCGCGGCAGCATGGTCATCTGGGCGCGGGATTCGATCTGGAACACGCCTATGGTGTCGGCGTCGCAGATCATGTCGTAGGTGGGCGTGTCGTCCGGCGGGATGTCCTGCAGCCGCAAGGGCTGGCCGCGGCGCTGGCCGGCCAGCTCCAGCGTGCGGCGCAGCGCCGACAGCATGCCCAGCGCCAACACGTCCACCTTCAGCAGGCCGAGTGCGTCCAGGTCGTCCTTGTCCCATTGCACGACGCTGCGGTCTGCCATGGCGGCGTTCTCGATGGGCACCAGGCGCGACAGCTTGCCGCGTGAAATCACGAAGCCGCCGGGGTGCTGCGACAGGTGGCGCGGAAAGCCCATCAGTGTCTGCGCCAGCGATGCCCACTGCCGCGCCACCTGCGATTCCGGGTCCAGGCCGCAAGCGCCCAGGGTGCGCAGCATTTCCTTCTTGCCGTCCCACCATTGGTGGGCGCGCGCGACGGCGTCGATGACACCGAGGTCCACGCCCAGCGCGCTGCCGGTATCGCGCAATACGCTGCGCGGGCGGTAGGAGATGACCACGGCGGTCAGCGCGGCGCGCTCGCGGCCATATTTGCCGTAGATGTACTGGATCACTTCTTCGCGGCGCTGGTGCTCGAAGTCCACGTCGATGTCGGGCGGCTCGTTGCGTTCCTTGCTGATGAAGCGTTCGAAGAGGTTGTTGCCGCGCACCGGGTCCACTTCGGTAATGCCCAGGCAATAGCAGACGGCCGAGTTGGCGGCCGACCCTCGGCCCTGGCACAGGATGCCCTGGCCGCGGGCGAACTGGACGATGTCGTAGACCGTCAGGAAATAGGCTTCGTAGTGCAGGTCCGTGATCAGGGCCAGTTCTTTTTCGATCTGGGTGGTGACGCTGTCCGGCGTGCCCAAAGGAAAGCGGCGGGCGGCTCCGGCCAGGGTTTCCTGGCGCAGATAGGTCGCCGGCGTGTGGCCGCGCGGAATGATCTCGTCCGGGTACTCGTAGCGCAGTTCGTCCAATGAGAAGGCGCAGCGGCGGGCCACGGCCAGCGTCTGGGCCATCGCTTGCGGCGGGTACAGGTTGGCCAGGCGCATGCGCGTGCGCAGGTGCTGCTCGGCGTTGCCGGACAGTTCGTAGCCGCATTGCGACACCGGCTGGCGGGTGCGGATGCCGGTCAGCGTGTCGTGCAACGGCTTGCGTGAACGCAGGTGCATCTGTACCTGGCCCAGCGCCACGATGGAGAGTTCCGCGGCCTGCGCGGCGTGTTCGACCGCGGCGCGGTGCAGGTCGTCGCGGGAGCGGTGCAGCAGGGTCAGCCCGACCCAGGCGCGGTGGGGGAAGACGCGCGCCAGCCAGCGCGCCTGCTCGGCCATGCGGTCGGCATCGGTGCCGTAGGCGGGGCTCAGGATGGCCAGGCATTCGGGCAGGTGGCGCAGATGGGCGTAGCCCGCGGGCGGATCGGTGAGGTCTTCGGGCGCCAGCCGGTATTCGCCCTTGGGCGCGCGGGTACGGGCCAGGGTGATCAATTCGGACAGGTTGCCGTAGCCCTCGCGGGTCTGCGCCAGCAGGGTCAGGCCCAGCGGCGCGGCGTCGGGCGCGGCGCGCAGCTGGAAGGTGGCGCCGATGATGAGCGGCAGCTTGCGGGTCTTGGCTTCCACGTGGGCGCGGACCACGCCCGCCAGCGAACATTCGTCGGTGATGGCGAGCGCGGCGTAACCCAGCTCGGCGGCGCGGTCGATCAGTTCCTCCGGGTGCGAAGCGCCCTGCAGGAAAGAAAAATTGGACTGGCATTGCAGCTCGGCGTAGCCGGGCAGCTGCGCCAGGATGCCGGGGGTATCGTCGTCGTCCATGCCCATGCCGCTTCAGGCGTAGAGCCCGTGCAGGAACCAGCGGGCGTGCTCGTCGTCGCGCTCGCGGTAGATCCAGTAACGCGCGGCGGCGGCGTCCTCGGCGACGAAGTAGTCGCGTACGGTCAGGGCCGGATCCCACCAGCCGCTTTCGATGCGTTCGGGGCCGCGCATCAGCCGCAGCGCCTGACCGCCGTACTGCGGGCGATGGCCGGACAGCTTCAAGGGTAGCGGCGGGTCCAGCAGCCAGAAGGGCCGGTCCAGCAGGACGGGCAGGGGGGCGGGCCGCTGGGGCGGCGACAGCGCGTCGCCCCAGGCGTTGGCGGCCTCGGGGCGGTGATCGGGAACCGGATGGGCGTGGCGCACCTGGTCGCGCCCCAGCCGCGCCACCAGCAGGTCCAGCAGCCGGGCATGGTCGGCGGGCGTGCCGCCGGGCTCGGGGAACAGGGTGGTGCTGGCGGCGGGCTGCTCGACCGTGTCGGGCGCCAGCAGCATCACGGCGATCACGGGCGCTTCCAGCGTGAAGCGGGCCAGCTTTTCCCGCAGCAGGTGGAGGATCTGCGGCGCCTGCCACACCGGCTGGGCCAGGGCCAGCTCCAGTTCGGTGGGCGGCCGGGCGTGGCGGCCGCGTTCGTGTTCCATGCTGAGCACCACGCGGCGCACCGCCAGTTGCCGGGCGCTGAGCCAGCCGCCCAGCTGCTCGGCCAGGCGGCGCGCCACCGCCAGCACCGCGTCGGTGTGCTCGACGTAGTCGGTGAGTTCGATGCGGCGCGAGAACTGATGCGGCGGTTCGATCCAGCGATACAGTTCGGGCGCCTGGCCGTAGGCGGTGTCCAGCGCTTGCAGCAGTTCGGGCGCGCTGCGCCGTTGCAGGCCCGCGCGCGGCAGGGCGCGCAGGTCAGCGAGGGTATGGCAGCCGATGTCGTCGAGCCAGTCGCGGCGGGCCTGCGCCTGCGGCAGCAAGGCCAGGGGCAGGGCGTCCAGCCGCCGGGTCAGCGTGGGCAGGGTCAGGGTGCGCCGGGGCGCGCGCCGGCCGGGGCTGCGCGCCAGCAGCCAGGCGCCGGCGGCGGTCGGCGCCATGCCTAGCGAGACGCGCAGGTCCAGGGCGCGCAAGGTAGCCGTCACCCGCTGGTGCAGCGCTTTCGGGCCGCGGAAGAACATCAGGCTGGCGCCCACGTTCAGGAGTAGGGTGTCGCCGTCGGCCAGGGCGACTTCGGGCGTGTATTGCAGCAGGGCCAGCGCCGCGCCCTGCAAGGCGTCGGCCTCGGCCTGGACATCGCGGGGCAGCAGCTCGACCTCGGGGGCGATGGCGGCCGCGCCGGCGCGGCGCATGCCCGGCTTGACGCCGGCCCGGCGGGCGGCGGGCGTCAGGGCGGCGACGCGTTCCTGTTCCAGGACCGCGAACGCCTGCCCCTCAAGCGGCCAGTGCGGGCGCAGTGCGTCCAGCGGCAGGCAGCGCAGGAAGGCGGCGATCCAGAGGCGCATGGCGGGGAGAAACAGGGGTGGGGGCGCCGGAGTCCAGGCCCACGTATAAGGGGGTGTCGCAGGCAGGCCCGCGGCGCTTCAGGATGTGTACGGACAGGCCGCCCGCGGCCGGCGCAAGCGCCAGCCGCAAGGGGGCGGGCGTGGCGTTCTGCGCCGCGCTGCTGGGGCGCACGGCGATGAACAGCAGGTCGCTGGCCTGGGCGGCCAGGTGCAGGCGGCGCAGGGATTCGGGGCGCACGTGGGGCAGCCAGCAGATCAGGGCGCCGCAGCTGCCGTTCTTCAGGATCTGTTCGGCGGCCCAGAGCGCGTCCACGGGTTTTTCCGGCGCCACCCAGAGCAATTGGCGCGGATCCAGCCGCCAGCTCATCCAGCTGGCGATGTGGGGCGCGTGCGGCGGCTGCACCAGGGCGATGGCGCGGCGCGTCTCCAGTTGGGCCAAGGCCGGACGCAGCAGGCGGATTTCTCCGATGCCCGGGTGCGGGGCCATCAATTCGATCAGGGAACCCAGCGGCCAGCCGCCGTCCGGCAGCTCGGCGGACAGCGCGGCATGCCCGGTGGGCAGGGTGCGGGCGGCGCTTTGGGCCAACTGGGTGGCGCGCCACAACGCGGGATGGATACGTTCTGGGGACTGCATGGCAATCGGTTCCTGGATGGCAGGAACCGGGGTAGTGGCCGATGCGTCATTATAGCTGTATGTATATACAGTAGTTAAAAGGGGCGGAGCGTGCCGCGAATAGTTTTGCGCCGGTAACGCCGTGGCCCAAAAGAAAACCCACCCGTACACCTTTCGATGCAGAGGGGTGGGCCGTGTTGAGTGCGATTTTAGTCGCTTCAGACACGCGGATCCACGGTCAAGCCCGGGCGTTCTCCGCGGTAGATACCGAGGTCTCCGTCCCCGCCGCGCGATCCAGATCCAGCCCATAAAACCGCATATCCTCGTACCGGATCCAGTGCGACTTGCGCACCAGCCGGTGGCCGATCCACAAGGCCAGGAACAGCGGAATCGCCAGGTAGGTGGAGATCACGCCGATCCAGTCGATGCGGTCTTGCAGGAAGGCCTGGTAATTCTGGCCCAGCGTGACCAGCAGGCACAGGACGAAGGCGAGCAGGGGGCCGAAGGGGAACAGGCCGGCCTTGTAGGGCAGGTCGGCGGTGTCGTAGCCGTGCTTCACATAGCCCTGGCGGAAGCGGTAATGGCTGACGGCGATGCTCAGCCACACGATGAATTCGGTCATGCCGGCGAAGTTCAGCAGCCAGATGTAGACGGCCTTGGGGCTGTATACCAGGCTGAACAGGCACAGGCAGGCCAGCAGCGCGGTGGCCATCAGCGCGTACAGGGGCACGCCGCTGCGGGTGACGCACCGGAACAGGGCGGGCGCCTGGCCTTCCACCGCCATGTTGAACAGCATCCGCGTCGCCGCGTACATGCCGGAATTGCCGGCCGACAGCACCGAGGTCAGGATCACCGCGTTCATCACGGTGGCCGCCGACAACAGCCCTGCGTGCTGGAACACCAGCGTGAAGGGGCTGACCGCGATGTCTTCCACTTCGTTGCGCAGCAGTTGCGGGTCGGTATAGGGCAGCAGCAGGCCGATGATCAGGATGGCCAGCACGTAGAACAGCAGGATGCGCCAGAACACGTGGTTGATCGCGCGCGGTACGTTGCGGCGGGGATTCTCGGATTCGCCGGCGGCCACGGCCACCAGTTCGGTGCCCTGGAACGAATAGGCCACCACCATCGCCACGCCCACCCAAGTGGCCGCGTTGCCCACGAAGGGCGCGTCGCCGACCGACCAGTTGGCCAGGCCCACCGGCGTGCCGCTGTGGATGATGCCGACCAGCATCGCCAGCCCGACGCCGATGAAGCACAGCACGGCCACGACCTTGATGATGGCGAACCAGTATTCGGCCTCGCCGAAGCTGCGCGCGGAAAAGGCGTTCAGGCCGAAGGTCAGGGCCAGGAAGGCCACGCTCCAGATCCAGCCGGGCGTGTCGGGGAACCAGTACGCCATGACCAGTTGCGCGGCGACCACGTCCACGGCCACCACCGTGGCCCAGCTGATCCAGAAGTTCCAGCCCAGCGCGAAGCCGAAGCCGCCGTCCACATAGCGCGAGGCATAGGTGCAGAAGGAGCCCGATACCGGCATGAAGGTGGCCAGTTCGCCCAGGCTGGTCATGATGAAGTAGACCATCAGGCCGATGGCCAGGTAGACCATCAGTGCGCCGCCCGGGCCGGCCTGGGCGATGGCCGCGCCGGAGGCCACGAACAGGCCGGTGCCGATGGCGCCACCTAACGCTATCATCGTGAGGTGGCGCGCCTTGAGCACGCGATGCAGCTGGTTCTGGCTGGCAGGCGTGGCGCCGGATTCTGTCGTCGGAGTTTGCATTGCTGGGTAGGTGGTTGCCGGGGCGGCGGACCCATCAGGCACGGGCATGCGGGCCTGCCCGCCGGGCAACGCCGCAAGCCAGCCGGTCCGTGGCGGTGCGGCAAAGGTTGCTTCAAGGCGCGCATTTTACAATGCGGCTATTCCGGGGTTGTTCGGCGGCCCCAGCCAGCACGGAGCGGTTTCATGGCGTCTTCCTCTTCTATCGAATTCCTTCCCGATGCCGGCGTCGACGTGCGCCAGCTGTTCATCCTGCTGCACGGCGTGGGCGGCACCCCCGCTGACATGCAGCCCCTGGCGCAGGCGGTGCGCGCGGCGTTCCCCAGCGCGGCGGTGCTGGTGCCCCAGGGTTTCGAGCCTTTCGACGGTGGCGGCGAGGGCCGGCAATGGTTCTCGGTGCGCGGCGTGACCGAGGAAAACCGCCCCGAGCGCGTGGCGCGGGCGCTGCCGCCCCTGGAAGCCTATATGCGCGAGGCGCAGGCCCGCTTCGGCCTGCTGCAATCGGACACGGCGCTGGCGGGTTTTTCGCAGGGCGCCATCATGGCGCTGGAACTGGTGCAGGCGCACGACGGCATGGCTGGCCGCGTGATCGCGTTTTCAGGCCGCTATGCGCAGCTGCCCAAGTCCGCGCCGCAATACACCACGCTGCACCTGCTGCATGGCGAGGCCGATCCCATCATGAGCGTGGACCACATCCAGGCCGCCCAGGCGCGCCTGAGCGAACTGCACGGGGATTCGACCATCGATATCGCCAGCAATGTGGGGCACGCGCTGCATCCGGCCCTGATCGAGCGCGCCATCGTGCGCCTGAAGACCTGCGTGCCGCTGCGCAGCTGGGAGGCCGCGCTGGGCCTGAACCAGACGCCGCCGGACGGCGCCTCGGTGCATTGATCACTTTTCCCAGCCGCCGCCCAGCGCCAGGAACAGCGCGATCTGGTCGTTGCTGAGGTCGGCCTGCGAGGCGGCCAGCGCGCTTTCATTGGTGGCCAGCGTGCGTTCGGCGTCCAATACCGTCAGGTAGTCGGTCTTGCCGTACTGGAACAGGCGGCTGGCCTGCGCGGCCGCCTCGGCGCTCTGGTCGCGCGCGGCGCGCAGGGCTGCGTCGCGGTCCAGCTGGCGCGCGTAGACCACCAAGGCACTTTCCGTTTCCCGCAAGGCGTTCAGCACGGTGGCGTCGAAGCGCGCCGCCGCGGCCTTGGTGCTGGCCTGCGCCTCGGCGATGCGGGCTTGGGCCGCGCCGGTGTTGGGGATGGTCCAGGAGATCAGCGGGCCGACGCTCCAGCTGAAGGTGCCGCGGTCGCCGAACATGCTGGCCGGGCCGCCCGAGGCGGACGACAGGCCCAGTGAGATCTTCGGATACAGGTCGGCCGTGGCCACGCCGATGCGGGCGGTGGACGCGGCCAGCGTGCGCTCGGCCTGGCGGATGTCCGGACGGCGGCGCAGCAGTTCGGCGCCATCGCCCACGGGGATGGTTTCGGTCAGGCGCGGCGCCTGGGCGCATTGCAGCAGCGCGGGCGAGATTTCACTTGGCGTCTGGCTCGTCAGCGCCGCCAGTCGGTACAGCGCAGTGCGCTGCTGGGCCTGGAACGGCGGCAGGTTGGCCTGCAATTGTTGTAGCTGGCTGCGGGCGCGAGTCACGTCCAATGTGGTGCCGCGGCCGGCGCGTTGCAACCGATCCACCGCGTCCAGGGATTGTTTCTGCACCTGCACCGAATGCTGGGCGGAAGCCAGCTGCATGCCGGCCGCGCACATATTGGCGTAGGCGCGGGCGGTTTCGGCGGCCACGGTGACGCGGGTGGCGTCGTAGGCGGCCTGCGCGGCCTGCTCGTCGCCGCTGGCCGCTTCCACGGCGCGGCGGATCTGGCCGAACAGGTCCAGCTGATACGACACGCTGGCGCCCATGGAATAGGACCAGCGGTTGGGCGGATCGATGCCGGGTTGCAGCTCCTGCAAGCCGGACACGTGGCCGAAAGTGGGCGAGGCATTGACGCCGATCGTGGGCTGTTGCTGCGCCTGGGTTTCCTTCACCGCGGCCTGGGCGCGTTCCAGGTTGGCGCTGGCGACGCGCAAGTCGGTGTTGGCCGCCAGGGCTTTTTCCACCAATCCGTCCAGCACGGGGTCGTCGTACAGGCGCCACCAATGGCCAGGCACCGCATCCTGCCGGAAGGCCGCGTTGCGCGCTTCCGTGAAAGGCGTTTGCGCGCTCTGCCGCTCGGCCACCGATCCGGCGGGCACCTGATAGTCAGGGCCTACGGTGGTGCATCCGGCCAGCGTCAGGGCCAGCAGCAGCGGCAGGAGGTGTCTGGTGTTCATGGTAATTACGGCTGTGCGTCGATTAGAGGTGAGAGGTTGAAAAAAAACGGCGATCAGGACGGCTGGTGAGCCTCGTTCAGCGCATGGGCCGGGCCGGAATCCACCGACACGGTGGCGGTCTGGCCGGCCACCAGGCGCACACCTTCGGGCACGTCGTCGATCTTCACGCGCACCGGGATGCGCTGCGCCAGGCGGACCCAGTTGAACGTGGGATTGACGTTGGGCAGCAGATTGGCGCCCGTGCTGCGGTCGCGGTCGGCGATGCCCATGGCGATGCTTTCCACATGGCCGCGGATATGGTGCGAATCGCCCATCAGCGTCACGGTGACGGGATCGCCTTCGTGGATGCCGGGCAGCTTGGTTTCCTCGAAATAGCCTTCGACATAGAACGAACCGGAATCCACCAGGGCCATCACGCCGCGGCCGGCGGTGGCGTAGGAGCCGGCGCGCAGGTCCAGGTTGGTGACACGGCCGTCGTTGACGGCCAGCACCCGGCTGCGGTCCAGGTTCAGGCGCGCGGTATTGAGCTGCACTTCGGCCTGGGCCAGCGCGGCCTCGGTCTGCTGCAGCTTGGTCTGGCTTTGTTCCAGCGCCTCGGCGGCGACCAATTGCCCCAGCGAGCGGTTGCGCTTGGCGTCGCGCACCGCCTGGTCGCGTGCCACCTGCGCCGACCGCACCGAGGCCTGGGCCTGATCAAAGGCCAGTTGGAAGCGCGCGCGGTCGATTTCGAACAGCACGTCGCCGGCTTTCACGTCCTGGTTGTCGTGCACCGGCACGCTGGTCACCAGGCCGGAAACATCGGGCGCGACCTGTACCACGTAGGCCTTGACGCGGCCGTCGCGGGTCCAGGGTTCGACTTCATAGTGCACCCAGAGCTGCCAGCCGGCGTAGGCGGCCGCGGCGACGACGACGGCGGTCACCGCGAACTTGCCGATGGCTGCGGGGCGCAGGGCATTTGGGAGTTTCATGCTTATCTCTGGAGTAAATAGGGGGAAATGAGGGATACGCCGTACAGCAGCACCACGAACAGCGCCAGGTCGAACAGCGCGGGGTGCCACACCAGGCGGTACAGCCCGGCGCGCGCCAGTACGCGGCGCAGGCCCACCAGGGCGACCACGGCGCGGTCGCGGGCGGCGGCGCCCGGGGGCGTGGCGGCCACGCTGGCCAGCGCGCGGTCGATCTGCGCCAGGAACTCGGGCGTCTTCTCGCCGACTTGCCAGGCCGAGCGGGCGTGGAAGAATCGGGCCAGACCGTCCAAGACCGGCTGGATGGCCGGTTCCGCCATGGGCAGGTGACGCCGGGCGCGCTGCAGTTCGGTGATGTCGCGGCCCACGCGCAGGTCCTTCAGCGCGTCGGCGGCGACGAGGTCGTCCGGACGCTGGGCCAGCGCCAGACGCGGCTGCAACAGGCCGATGCGGTCCAGCATGCGGGCGGCATAGGTGTGGCGCGAGGGCGCGCGCGGCGAGCTTGCCAGCGTTTCCAGTTCCTTCCAGTTGGCGGCCTGGATGCGGCGTGCGCTCCAGTCGGCGCTGACGGTGCGGAAGATGGCGGCGATGATGGCCGCCGTGGCCACGCCCATGCACTGCGCGACCTGCGTGTCGATGAAGGACACGATGTCGGCGGTGTTGGTGTCCTGCAGCGCCATGGTGCCGAGGAAGCCGAACAGCATCGCCATGGCCTTGCCGGCCGTGGCCGGACGGGCGATGAAGATGCCCAGCACGAAGGTCGTGGGCAGCATGGCCAGGGCCAGCATCTCGAACGAGTGCAGGGCGGGCATGATGCCCAGCAGGTATAGCGCCGACAGCGGAATCGAATACACCGTGTAGGTCAGGAACTGCATGATGCCGGGGACCGGGTTGTCCTGCGACGCGAAGAAGCAGCTGAAGATCGCGGCCATCAATGCGGCGGTGGCGCCGTTGCTCCAGGCCGTGCCGATCCAGAACGCGCAGCAGACCGAAATCGCCACGCCGGCGGCCAGGGCCGACAGCAGCGCCATGCCGCGGTCGCGGTGCAGCGCGGCGTTGGGCGCGGGTTTGGAGCGCGGCGCGCGCAGCGGCGCGCCGGCCAGGCCTGCGCGGATCTCGCGGCGCAGCGCCAGGCATTCGTCATAGGTGTCGACCAGTTCGCGCAGCCGCGTCATCAGGCTGGCCAGCAGCACGTCGCGCCAGCTGGAGCGGCTGTCGATGGCGGGCGTGAGCTGGGTCGCGGCGGCGCGCAACTGCACCGCGGTCTCGTGCGTGGCCTGGGCGCCGGCGTTGATCCATTCGGAAATGTCTGCCAGCAGGGCCGTGACCGGCTCCGGCAGCGGCTGGCCGCCGGCCTGCAGGGCGCGCATGCGGTCTTCCACGGCGGACACGGTAGGCGTCAGGGCCGCGATCTGGTCCTGCATGGCCCGTACCGCGCCCGAGGTCCAGCGCAGGTTGCTGGTGTCGAAAGGCACGTGGGTGGACATCAGGCGCAACTGGGTGATGTCGTTGGCCAGCACGCGGCGGTCGCGGTCCTTCTGTTCGGTGGCCTGGCCGCTGAGCGTGTCGTGCATCCAGTTGCGGGCGTCGCGCACGGCTTTGTCCAGCATCAGCGTCATGGCCGGGGCCAGGCCGCGCGGCAGCACGATGCTGTGGATCAGGGTGGCGCAGACGATGCCCAGGCTGATTTCCTCGACGCGGGCGAGCGCGGTGTCGAACACCAGGGCAGGAGCCGTCACGCTGGGAAAGCCGATCATCGCGGCGGTGTAGCCCGCCAGCATGAACAGGTACGAGCGCGGCGTGCGGTCCAGCACTGACAGGTACAGGCAGGCGCCCACCCACAGCACCATGGCGGCGGTCATCACTACCGGCGAATTCGACAGCCGCGGCACCAGATAGACGGTGGCGGCGGAGCCGAAGAAGGTGCCGGCCAGGCGATACAGCGCCTTGGAGCGCACCGCGCCCGACCAGGGTTGGGCCACGACATAGGCCGTGGTCATGGCCCAGAACGGACGCGGCAACCCCATGCTGTAAGCCAGGTAGAGCGCCATGATGGCGCTCAGGTAGCTCTTGAGCGAGAAGATGCTTTCGCGGACGTTGGGGAGTTTCACGCTTGTTCGTCCTGTGGCTGGGTGCCCGCGCCGCCGCGGCCCAGGGTGACTTTCAAGCTGTCGAAGACCCGCAGGCAGGCTTCCAGATCCGCTTCGCTCACGCCCCGGAACAGGCGGCGGCGCAAATCGACCAGCACGTCCTCGACCGTGGCGCGCAGCGCCTGGCCGGCGTCGGTCAGGTGCAGGGTCTTGGCGCGGCGGTCGTGTGGGTCTTCGCGGCGTTCCATCAGGCCGGCGGCGACCAACTGGTCCAGCACCCGCACCAGCGAGGGGCCTTCCACGCCCAGCGCCTCGGCCAATGCGCCCTGGCGCACGCCGTCTCCCAGCCGGCCGGCCAGGATCACGGGCCAGGCGGTGGCCTGGGACAGGCCGTAGTCGGCCAGGGCTTTGTCGGCGGCGCCGCGGTAGGCGCGCGACAGCACCATCAGGGCAGAGGTGGTGGCCATGAGCTGGGAGTCGGTGGGCGTATTCATGGAATAGATTGTATCCTATCTATTAGCTTACTAATAATTGAAAATGGCGATTATCTCCATGGATTTTCTCAATCGGGAAAATAGGGGGCGGGTTTCCCGTCTATGGAAAACCGAAGGTCAGGGGCCGGTGGCGAGGGAAAGACAGGCGCGGCAGCGGCGGCCGCGCCCCGGGGTTCAGCCGTTGCAGTCCGCCCAGCAGTTGGGCGTTTCGTACAGGCGCACGCGGGTCAGGCGCAGTTCGGCGCCGTAGTGGCCGTGATAGTGCGGCGCCAGGGTCTGGAAGACGATGGCGGCCAGGTTTTCGGCCGTGGGGATGCGGTCCAGCACCACGGTCTTGTGGCCGGGCAGGCTGTCCAGGAAGCCGCGCACCGCGGTGTCGCCCTCATAGACCAGGAAGGCATGGTCCCAGACGTCCACGATGTGGGTCTTGGCGATGTGCTTGATTTCGGAGAAATCCATCAGCATGCCGTTGTCGGATTCGCCGGGCGCCTGCACCACGTCGCCGGTCAGGGTGATTTCCAGCACATAGCGATGGCCGTGCAGGTTGCGGCACTGGCTGCGGTGGTCGGGAATACGGTGGCCGGCGTCGAACTCCAGCCTGCGGGTCACGGAAATCATGGCGCGCTCCGCAGGGGGCAAGGGTAAATCATGGAATGCCTATGTATTTGTGGGTCTGCAGGCTGAGCCGCCATTGCGGGTGCTGCATACAGTACTGGACGGCTTGCTCGGTGTTGGCCGCGCGCGCGGGGCCGTCCATGGGTTGCAGGAAGAAGTGGTCGAAGTCCAGGTGCGCAAAGGCTTCGGGGCGCGCGTTGGCTTGCGGATAGACCAGCTTGAGCTCGTCGCCGCGTTCCAGGACCACGGGCGCCGTGCCCTTGGGGCTGACGCAGATCCAGTCGATGCCGGCGGGCGGCTTGATGGTGCCATTGGTTTCGATGGCAATGGTGAAGCCGCGCGCGTGCACGGCCGTGAGCAGGGGCGCGTCCAGCTGCAGCAGCGGTTCACCACCGGTGAAGACCACGTAGCGATCAGTGGCGCCGGGGCCCCAGGCCGCGGCGATGGCGTCGGCCAGCAGGTCGGGCGTGGCGAACTTGCCGCCGCCTTCGCCGTCGGTGCCGATGAAGTCGGTGTCGCAGAAGGTGCAGGCGGCGCTGGCGCGGTCGCTTTCGCGGCCGGTCCAGAGGTTACAGCCGGCAAAGCGGCAGAAAACCGCCGCGCGGCCGGCGTGGGCGCCTTCGCCCTGCAGCGTCTTGAAGATTTCTTTGGCGGAATAAGTCATGGTGGTGCCGACGGCCGGATAAGGCCGGACCTCGGATAAATCAGGCAAAAGCGCATTATTTTACTTTGCGCGGCGCATCTATACTTGCGGCCTATGTTTCACGTCCAAGATTCCATCTACCTCGATGAACGCGACCTGGCGTTCACCATGATCCGCGCCCAGGGCGCGGGCGGCCAGAACGTCAACAAGGTGTCCAGCGCCGTGCACCTGCGTTTCGACGTGCGCGCCTCCAGCCTGCCCGAGGAAATCAAGGAAGCGTTGTGCGCGCTGAGCGATCACCGCGTCTCCAAGGACGGGGTCATCGTCATCAAGTCGCAGGCGTTCCGCAGCCAGGAAAAGAACCGCGCCGAAGCCATCGAACGCCTTATCTCCATGGTGCGCGCGGCGGCGCGCACCGACAAGCCGCGCCGCCCGACCAAGCCCACCCGCGCCTCGCAACGCCGACGCGTGCAGCGCAAGGTGCTGCACGGCGAAGTCAAGCGCCTGCGCGGCCGGGTCCAGGGAGACTGACCGTGGCCGACCCGCGCCGGCGCTACCTGTACACGCTGGGCGTGCTGTTCGCGCTCATCTGGACGGCATTGGCCATCGCGCCGCACGATCGCGCGGACTGGGCCCTGGAGAACGCGCTGGTGCTGGCTTTCGGCGCGGCGCTGTTCTTCACGCGCCGCTGGTTCGTGTTTTCGCGAACCTCGTACACGCTGATCTTTCTTTACCTGTGCCTGCATGCGGTCGGCGCGCATTACACCTATTCGCTGGTGCCTTATGACGACTGGTGGCGGGCGCTGACGGGCCATGGCTTCAACAGCATGGTCGGCTGGGAACGCAATAATTTCGATCGCGTAGTGCATTTTTCCTACGGCCTGCTGTTGGCTTATCCCATCCGCGAGATCTTCCTGCGCGTGGTCGAGGTGCGCGGCTTCTGGGCGTACTTCCTGCCCATGGACGTCACGCTGTCGACCTCGGCGCTCTACGAATTGCTGGAGTGGGGCGCCGCCGCCACCGTGGGCAGCGAACTGGGCGCGGCCTACCTGGGCACCCAGGGCGATATCTGGGACGCGCAGAAGGACATGGCGCTGGCGGCCGGGGGCGCGGTCATCGCCATGGCTATCACCGCTTTGGTCAACCGGCGCGCCCGCCGCGACCTGGCGCGCGATTGGGCCGACAGTCTCAAGCCGCGCCGCCAGCCTGGCGGTTAGCTACGGCACCTGCCTGGGTCAGTCGCTGGATGCGGCGCCGGAACAGGTCCGCCATGGTGGACGCCGCCAGCGACAGTGGCGTCCCCCGCAGCGTCATGATGCCTATGCTGGCGACCGGCATGGGCGCCTCCGTCAGGATTTGGCTGGCTTCAGCGCCGTAGGGCAGGATATCGAGCATGCCCGCCGGGCAGACGATCAACGCGTCGCTGCGGACCATCAGGTTCCACATCACCCCGAACGTATCGCAGTCGATGACGCGTTCGGGTGGCTTCAGGCCGTTTGCGCGCAAGCCTTGCAGAAAGGCGTCGGTGTGGCTGCCGCCCGAGGTGTTGAGCAGCCATTCGCAGCCCGCGATGTCGTGCCATCGCGTGGCGCCCGCCAGCGGATGCCCGCGGCGGCAGGCGACCATGAATTCGAGCGGCCGCAGTTCCTCGAAGTCGAATTCCTGCCCACCATGGTTGTCCGCCATGCTGGACGCCAACGCGAAATCCAGCGTGCCGTTGCGCAGCGCGGGCAGGACCGCCGCCAGCAAGCCTTCCGAGACCTTGAGTTTGGCCGCGGGCATGCTTTGCCTGAAATCGCTCAGCACCTCGGGCAGCACGCTCAGCATCACCATGGGCGTCACGCCCACGGCCACCCGCGCCTGGGCGCCGCTGAGCAACTGGCGGATGTCCTGGCGCGCCAGCGTGAGCTGGGCCTGGGCAAGCTGCGCGCGCACCGTCAGGTGCGCGCCGCATTCGGTGACCTCGATGCCCTGGGGGCTGCGCGTGAGCAGCGGCGCTTCGAGTTCCGTTTCCAGTTCCTTGATGGCCTTGGTCACCGCGGCCTGGCTCAGGTGCAGGCTGCGGGCGGCGGCCCGGATGCTGCGCAGTTCGGCGACCTTCAGCCAAGCCCGGAGATGGTGGTCTTTCATGCGTCCTCGATAGCGACAACTTGTAGTTGTCACCTTAACAAAGAAATAGCCTTATGCGCAGCGCGAGCGGTCTCTAAGCTTCAGGACGATAAGACTCGGTGCAGTCCCGTACTTCAGTTCAGGAGCAAGCCATGCAGATCTTTCCCCGTCGTGTCCGCCAAGCCATTTCTTTGTGCTTTGCCTTGCTGGGAGCGGCCGGCGCCGGCACGGCCCAGGCGGATTGGCCCGAGCGGCCGGTCAAGCTGATCGTGCCGTATGTGGCGGGATCCGGGCCCGACGTGGTGTTGCGGCCGATAGCCGATGCCCTGGGGCGCGAACTGGGCCAGCCGGTGATCGTCGACAACCGCGGCGGGGCGGGCGGCATCGTCGGCACCCAGGCCCTGGCCGCAGCGGCGCCGGACGGCTACACGATAGGCTTCGGCAATCTGGTGACGCTGGCAATCAACAAGAGCATGTATTCGAAGCTGCCTTATGACCCGCAACGCAGCCTTGCGCCCATCAGCCTTGCCATTAGCAATGCCCTGGTGCTGATCGCCCGCAACGACTTCCCGGCAAGCAATGTGCAGGACCTGATCAGCTATGCCAGGCAGCATCCTGGCAAGGTCAGCGTCGGTTCGTTGGGCGTGGGTTCCAGCGCCCACTTGGCGGGAGAAATGCTCAAGAGCGAAACCGGCACGACCATGCTGCACGTCCCTTACAAGAGCGGCCAGCAGGCGGTGGGCGACATCGTGGGCGGCCAGCTCGACGTGATGATCGATAACGTTGCAGGCGTGCTGCCCTTCATCCGCTCCGGCCAGGTCAAGGTGCTGGGCGCGACCAGCCTTGCGCGCGTGCCGGTCCTGCCGGGCGTGCCTACCGTCGACGAATCCGGCTTGAAGGGATTCGAAGTGGTGTCCTGGGGCGGCATCGTCGCGCCCGCCGGCACGCCCAAGCCCATCATCGACAAGCTCAATGCCGCCATCGCCAAGGCGCTGCGGGATCCCGCGGTCCTCAAGCTCAATGAAACGCTGTCCGTCGACGCGACGCCTTCCACGCCTGAGCAATTCGCCAGCCTCATCGCCACCGAGATTCCTCGCTGGGGCGAAATGGTGAAGCGCTCCGGCGCGTCGGCCGACTGAGCGCGTTCACAACCATCCGGAGCCATCATGACGAACCAACTCTGGCGCTGGAGCGCCGTCGACCTGGCCCAGGCCATCCGCAACCGGGACGTTTCCAGCCGCGAAGCCGTGCAGAGCTGCCTGCATCGAGCGGAACAGCTCAACCCGGTCTTCAACCCGTTGACGGGGATCTGCGCCGATCAGGCCCTGAAGGTGGCCGACGCCGCCGACGCTGCGGTGCGCGGGGGCGCGCCGCTAGGCATCCTGCACGGCGTGCCGGTGACGATCAAGGCCAATGCCGATCTGGCCGGATCGGCCACGACCAATGGCGTCGTCGCGTACCGCGACCTCATCGCAAGCGAGAACAATCCGGCGGTCGACAACTGGCTCAAGGCGGGCGCGGTCGTGATCGGCCGCAGCAACGTCCCGGCATTCTCCTGGCGCTGGTTCTCGGATAACGACCTGCATGGCCGCACCGTCAACCCGTTCGATGCCGCGCGCACGCCGGGCGGATCGAGCGGCGGCGCGGCCGTCGCCGCCGCCTTGGGCATGGGGCCGCTGGCGCATGGCAGCGACCAGGGCGGATCGATCCGTTACCCGGCCTATGCCTGCGGCGTGGCGGGGCTGCGGCCGTCGCAAGGCCGGGTGCCGGCCTACAACGCCACCCAGAAGTCGGAGCGCCCGGTCGCCTCCCAACTGGCCGCGACCCAGGGGCCATTGGGCCGCAGCATCGCCGATCTGCGGCTGGGCCTGGAAGCCATGTCTGCCGGCGATTCGCGCGATCCGTGGTGGGTGCCCGCGCCGCTGGATCTGCGGCGGCCCGGCGATAGCCGGCGGGTGGCGCTGTTCTGCGGCACCTCGGCCTTGCAGCCCGATCCCGCCGTAGCGGACGCCTTGCTGCGTGCCGCCAAAAGCCTGGAAGACGCAGGCTACATCGTGGAAACGGCGGCGCCGCCCAGGTTCGAGGAGGCCGCCGAGCTCTGGCGCAATGTGTTGATGAACGAGGCGTCCGGCTCCATGGGCCGCGAAATCGAGCGCGCCGGCGACGCGGCGATCCAGCGCGCGTACCGCAGCATGCTGGCCCATACCTCGTCCCTGGACAAGGACGGCTTGGTGCAGGCGCTGGCCATGCGCACCACGCTCCTGCGGGAGTGGGGCGCGTTCTTCGACCGCTATCCGGTTCTGCTCATGCCGGTGTCGTTCGAACGCCCGTTCCCGATCGACCAGGACCAGCAAGGCGACGCGGCCATGGGCGACATCCTGCGCGCCCAGAGCCCGCTGGTCTCGACCGCAATACTCGGCTTGCCGGGCCTGTCGGTCCCCGTCGGTCTGGCGGACGGCGTGCCGATGGGCGTCCAGCTGGTGGCGGGGCGTTTCCGGGAGGACCTGTGCCTGGCCGCGGGCGAGGCGATCGAGGCGCGCGCGGGGTGGTCCGTGTTGGACCGGTGCCCGGTCTGAGCGGCGCGGCGAGTGACGGGGAAGGGCGCCGCCGGGGTGGACAGCTTCTGGCGGATAGTTTCGGGCGGATAGCCTCGGGCGGACAGCCTCGGGCGGATAGCCCTGACCACCGCAGGGGTATGACTATATATCGAATAGTTCCGATATAAGATTCGATAAATTGCGATATTTGAATATGACTGCCCACACTTCCAGCCCAGATCCCGCCGCCGCGCTACCTGCCGTCGACGCCGACGCCATCCTCAAGGCGCTGGCCAATCCGGTGCGGCGCGACATCCTGACGTGGCTGAAGACGCCGCATGCGTACTTCGAGGAGCGCCCGGGCCATACGCTGGAGCATGGCGTATGCGCGGGTCACATCGATGAACGCTGCGGACTGTCCCAGTCCACCGTGTCCTCGCACCTGGCCGTTTTGCAGCGCGCGGGCCTGATTTCGGCCACCAAGGTGGGGCAGTGGATCTTCTACCGTCGCAACGAAGCCGTCATCGCCGCGTTCCTGCAGCGATTGAACCAGGATATGTAGCCCCGCTACGCCGCCAGCGGCCCCTCGTCCGGGGCCAAGGATTTACGCATGAACCAACTTTTCGAACCCCTGCGCGCAGGCGATCTGACGCTGCGCAACCGCATCGTCATGGCGCCCATGACGCGCATGCATTCCAGCCCGGGCCGCGTGCCCAATGAGCTGATGGTCGAGTACTACACCCAGCGCGCCGGCGCCGGCTTGATCCTGACCGAAGCCACGGCCGTCACGCCGCAAGGCGTGGGCTATGCCGATACGCCGGGCCTGTGGACCCCCGAGCAGGTCCAGGGCTGGCGCAAGGTCACGTCGTCGGTGCACCAGGCCGGCGGCCTGATCGTGGCGCAGCTCTGGCACGTGGGCCGCATTTCCGATCCCATGTTCCTGGACGGCGAACTGCCCGTGGCGCCCAGCGCCATCGCTGCCAAGGGCCACGTCAGCCACGTGCGCCCGCAGCGCGCCTATGTCACCCCGCGCGCGCTGGAAACGGCCGAGATTCCGGGTGTGGCCGAGGCTTACCGCCATGGCGCGAAGATGGCCATGGAGGCCGGTTTCGACGGCGTGGAAGTGCATGCCGCCAACGGCTATCTGCTGGACCAGTTCCTGCAGGACAGCACCAACCACCGCACTGACGCCTATGGCGGCTCGTTGGAAAACCGCGCGCGGCTGCTGCTGGAAGCGGTGGATGCCTGCATATCGGTATGGGGCGCGGGCCGCGTGGGCGTGCACCTGTCGCCGCGCGGGGATATCCACACCATGGGCGATTCCAATCCGGCCGCCACGTTCGGTTATGTGGCGCGCGAACTCGGCAAGCGCGGCATCGCCTTCCTGTGCGTGCGCGAGTACGAAGCCGCTGACAGCCTGGGCCCGATGCTCAAGGCCGAATTCGGCGGCACCTACATCGCCAACGAAGGATTCGGCCGCGAGTCCGCCGAGGCTGCCATCGCCGCGGGCCGGGCCGATGCGGTGGCCTTCGGCGTGCAGTACATCGCCAATCCGGACCTGGCGCGCCGCTTCGAACTCAAGGCGGCGCTGAACCGGCCCAACCCGGCCACCTTCTATGCGCCGGGCCCGGGGGGCTATACCGACTATCCGGCCCTGGCGTAGGTAAAAGGCCCAGCCTTCAGAGCGCGGCGCGCATCGGATAGGTGAACAAGCCGAAGTGCGCCGCGTTCAGGCCCAGGTGCGCCAGCACTCCCGCGGCCAGGCCGCCGTAGCGGTAGGCCAGGCCGTAGGCCGCGCCCGCCAAGCTGGCCAGCAGCATCCATTGCCAACCGCCCGCGTAATGCGCCAGGCCGAACAGCACGGCCGCGATGATCAATGCCGCCCAAGGCCCCCAGGCGCGGCCGCTCCACAAGTCCGTCAGCCGCTGCTGCAGGTAGCCGCGGAACAGCGCCTCTTCCGCCAGCGTTACCAGCAGGGCGTTGTTGATCAGCCAGATCCAGCCCGATGGCGGCCATTTGGGCGCCCAGCCCGCCACGCCCAGCGCCAGGGCGCAGCCCAGGCAGACGGCCACCGCGGCCGCGCAGGCCAGGAACGCCGACGACAGCGTTGCGCGGAAATCCGCTCCCGCCATCGGCGGCGCCATGGCCAGCACCACCCAGAACGCCACCAGCGGCTTGTCCAGGTTCAGGTACATGCCGAAAGGCACGGCGTCCGGACTCAGCGGCGCCGGCGCGATGACCTGCGGGTTGTGAAAGCCCGGCAGCAGATGCAGGAACAACAAGGCCGCCAACGCGATGAAGAGGGCGTGGCCAGCGGCGCGCGTCGTTGCGTTCGATGCCGATTGGACCAGCACCCCAGCCAGGATCAGCAGCGCAGGCCAGGCCAGCGCCACGGGATCTATCGTGCCCTTGGCCCAGGCCCAGGCGTAGGCGGCGGCCAACGGCGCCAGCGCCCAGCGCCGCGTGGCGGGCGGCCACAGCATGGCCGCAGCAAGAAACAGGGCGGACCAGGGACTAAGCAGGGGCATGGGTGTGGAGGAACCTCGAAAGCGCTGAGTGTAAACGCGGCCTGGCGCGAGGCGCACGGCCTCGACCCTGCGCCTCATCCCCTGACGCCGCGCCCCGAACAAAGGTATCCTGGCGCCTGCCGGATACCTGGGAGCCAGACTATGAAAATGATCGCGTGGTTGATGTTGGCGGCGGCGCTGCTGCCTTTCGTATCGGCGATAGTCGCCAAGGCGGGCGGACAGAAGTTCGACAACAATGATCCGCGTGCCTGGCTGGCGCGCCAGGAAGGCTGGCGGGCACGCGCCAACGCGGCGCAGACCAATACCTTCGAATCGCTGCCGTTCTTCTATGCGGCCGTGCTGTTCGCGCTGTATACCCAGGCGCCGCCCGCGCATGTCGCCACCTTGATGGCCTGCTGGCTGGGCGTGCGGCTGGGCTATCTGGCCATGTACCTGGCGGGCTGGGGCGCGCTGCGTTCGCTGGTCTGGACGATCAGCGTGGGCTTCATCATCGCGATCCTGTTCTCCGGCGTTTAAGGGGCAGCGGGCATGCGCAAGCGGCGCGTTGCGGCGCTGGCGGCCATCGCGTTGCTGGGCTTCGTCTATGTCAACAACGCTGACTGGACCGTTCCCGATCCCGGCGCGCGGGCGACGCTGCTGGCGCATCGCGGCATCGCGCAGCGCTACGACACGGCGGGCATGGAGCAGGACACCTGCACCGCCACCCGCATCGTCGCGCCCACGCACGGCTATCTGGAAAACACTATCGCGTCCATGCGCGCCAGCTTCGACGCCGGGGCGGACATCGTGGAGATCGACGTCCATCCCACCACCGACGGACAGTTCGCCGTGTTCCACGATTGGACGGTCGACTGCCGCACCGAGGGCCGCGGCGAGACGCGCGCGCACACGATGGCCGAGCTCAAGGCGCTGGACATCGGCTACGGCTATACCGCCGACGGCGGCAAGACCTTTCCGTTCCGCGGGCGCGGCGTGGGCCTGATGCCCACGCTGTCCGAAGTGCTGGAGGCCTTTCCGCGCCAGCGTTTCCTGATCAACGTCAAGAGCCGCGACCCGGCCGAGGGCGCGGCGCTGGCGGCCGTGCTCAATGGCATGCCATCCGCAAGGCGGGCCGACTTCATGGTGTACGGGGGCGAGGAGCCGGTAGGCCGGCTGCGCCAGTTGGCGCCGGACCTGCGGACGCTGACGCGCTCGGACTTGAAGTCCTGCCTGTTGCGCTACGTGGCCGCAGGCTGGAGCGGCCATGTGCCGCAGGTCTGCCGCGGCATGGTGTTGATGGTGCCGGTGAACGTCGCGCCCTGGCTGTGGGGTTGGCCCGGTCGCTTCCTGGAACGCATGGATGCCGCGGGCAGCAGCGCGTTCCTGATCGGCCCTTACGGCGGCGAGGGGTTTTCCACGGGCATCGATACGCCCGAGGACATCCGCCGCGTGCCGGCGGGTTACGCGGGCGGAATCTGGACCAACGAAATCGAAGTCGTGGCGCGCGCGTTCAAGCGCGTGCCATGACGCCCGCTACTTCCATTCGAACACGGCGCGCGCGGTACCCGAATTCTGCACGGACACTTCGCGTTGCTGCGCCTGGCCGTTGTAGGTGGCCGAGACCTTGTAGTTGCCGGCAGGCAGCTTCACCAGCATGTACGGACCTTCGGCGGTAACTTGCAAGACGGACTTGCCCTGCGCGTCGCTGATGGTGACGGCAACGTTGGCGACATAGTCGGCCTTGCCGTCGCGTTGCGCGGCGAACGTCAGCGCCAGCGGATAGTCTTTGGCGGCGGCCTTCATGGCTTCGGATTCGTCCAGCCCGATGCCGCCGCTGACGTACTGCACCGAGCCTTGCTGCTGCACCGGCGGCAGGCCCGCCTGCGCGGTGGACAGGATGCCGGCAAAGGCCATGCTGCCCAGCGCCATCGCGGCGGCCATGGTGCAGCGTTCTATACGCTTGTTCATGAGACTCTCCTGAATAGGACGATCTGCGCGCCTGCCCGGCGCGCATGAACAGTTCGACCCGCATGCCGGCGCGGAGTTCGCTCCCGCGGGCCTCCGATATCAACCGATTGTTTCCGCAGCCTATGCGAGCGTACCGCTAGTCGCGGGCCAGGAAAATGTCAACCTGCTTTCGCCGCTGACGGTGCCGTCCGGGGCAAAGCGCCTTTCATCCAGCTGTCCGGCGCCATCGTCGCGCAGCGCCAGTACGCTGGAACTGCGGGTGCCATAGTTCGGACTGACGATGAAGGGGCTGCTCAATAGCCTTTCCCGATCCAGCGGCAGGCCGGTGGCAGGCAGCTCGGCGTCCCCGGCGGGCAGGCGGTCGGCCAGCGCGGCCATCAATGCAGGCAGGTCTGGCTGCGGCCCGCTGCGCAGCACGGCTTCGAAAGCGGCCTTGGTGCGCGCCAGCTTGGGCCAGGGCGTGTCCAGCAAATGGTTGGACAAGGCATAGACGCCGGGAGCCAGGCGGCGCGGGCCGCCGTCGCGGTTGCTGAGGTACCAGGCTTCATGCGCGTCGCCCACGATCAGGTTGAAGCCGTTGTAGGCCTGGCCCGCGGCATGGACCTGCGCCAGGTAGTCGGCCGGGGACGCCGCGCCGCGCAGATAGTCTTCCACCAGCGCGCCGCGCGAAGGTGCGTTCTGGATGAGCTTGCCGGGTTCGCGGAAGTTGGTCACCAGGGCATGGCGGCCGCCGCTCGTGACTCCCATCCAGCTGCCGCCGGCCAGGCCGTCGCGGCCCGCGTAGACCTCGGGCGCGTCCGGCCATTGCGCGGCCGGCAAGGTCGGGCGTTGATGGAACTCGTCGCGGTTGGCGGCGATCAGGACGGGGATGCCCGGCAGGGCATGCAGGGCCAGTACGGCAAGACACATGGTTCAGACCTGGTTGGCGGGTTTGTGGGGAAGGGCTTTGCCTGGCTCGGCCGCGAAATCCGGGCCGGCCAGGGCGGCGCGCAAGGCTTCGATCTGGGCCGCCACGTCGCGCAGCGCGGGCGCGGGCGAGGCGATGGCGGCGGACGGCATGGCTACGCCCTGGGCGACCGCGGCGCTCATCTGATGCAGGCTCGCGGCCAACTGCGCCAGTTCGGCGGCGCTGGGCGCGGCCTGATCGGCGGGCAGCGACCAGGCCGTGTCGGAAATGGCGTTGGCGACCCGTTCGAGCGCCACCTCCACTGGCCACCACGCCAGCGCGCGGCGGCTGACCAGGCGGGGCTCGGACAGCCCGCGCTGCAAGGCAATGCGCAGGTCGGAGAGCCGCGCATAGGCGCTGGCGCGCAGGTCGTGGCGGCCCGTGGGGTCGGCTTGGAACACGGTGTTCAGATAGGCGGCCAGCGTGTCCATGGCGGCGGCGACCGCGTTGTCCAGGTTGCCGCGTTCGATGCGTATCCAGGGCAGGTAGCCCACCAGCAGCACGATGCCCGCGGCCACTGCCACGTCGATCAGGCGCGCCAGCGCGATGGGCCAGCTGCCGGGTTGCAGGGCGCCGATCAGCAGCATCAGGATCGGCAGCATGATGGCCGAGAACAAGCCGTAGTTGCGCCGCACAGACCAGGGCAGCAGGGACGCCAGCGCCGCCACCGTGAGCAGGCTGACGATGCCGTTGCGGTCCAGCGCCAGCACGGTCGCGCTGATCGCCACGCCGACCACGCTGCCGGCGCAGCTTTGCAGCGCCCGCGCGAACACCGAGCCGAAGTTGGGCTTGAACACCACCACCACGATCAGCGGCACCCAGTAGGAGCGCGGCAGCGAGGCCGCCATCGCCACCGCTTCGGCGGCGATCAGGCACAGGCCCAGCCGAACCAGATAACGCAGCGTGGTGGGCCCCGGCCGGTAGGTGCGCGCCAGCACGCGCCAGGGCGTGCGTGGCCGCGCCGGCGGCAGGCCGGCGAAGGCATCCGCTTCCGACAGCGCGCCGCCGTCCAGCAGGGGCTGCACCTGGGCCAGCGCGTCGGCCAATGGATCCATGCCCGCCTGGCGCAAGGTAGCGATGTCCTGACGCGGATCCGGCGTCGCGTCGTTTTCCACGCGGTCGGCCAGCCGGTTCATGACACGGGCGCAATCGTGCGGCAATACCCGTCCGGCGCGGGCCAGCGCTAGCGCGGCGTTGGTCAGCGGCGTGCAGGCCTGCAACTGCGCGGCCAGCCGCGCCAGCCGGGGCGAGGGGCCGGCCGCGCCGCGGCGGGCGGCCAGCACGGTGTCGTAGGCGGTGGTCATGGCCGCTTCCATGTCGCGCCGCGCGCTCATGGTGCGCGAGGTGCCGATGGCGGCGAACATGGCCGCCAGCTTGCGGTAGGCCATGGCGACCGCGGCGCGCTCGGGCGCTATCGGGTTGACCACCCAGCCCGTGAGGGTCAGCGCCAGGCCGAACAGGCCGCCGGCGCCCACCAGGATCGAAGGCAGCCAGGGCGGCAGGGTGGAAGTCAGGCTGGCGCCGACGATGACGTAGACGGCGAATTGCAGCGTGGCGACGGCGGCGATGTTGTTGAAAGTGCCGACCAGGCTGGCCGCCAGCACCAGCAAGGTCATGGCGGCGGAGGTCCACAGGCCATGTCCGGCAATCATCGTGCCCAGGAAATACCCCAGCGCGCCGCCGAACACGGTGGAACCGATGGATAGCGCGCGGTTGCGGTAGGGGCCGCCGTTGTCGCCGGTGATGGCGGGCAGCGCGCCCAGCGCAACCAGCGCCGCGGCCGCGCTCTGGTCCAGCGCCAGCCCGACGGCCGACGGCAGGCCGATGGCCAGGGCGGCGCGCAGCGCCACCCAGCGGCTGACGGGCGAAGGCTCCATGTGCGCCAGGCTCATCAGCCAACGCATGTTGGAGCCGCGCGCGGCATGTTTCAGCGAGGAGCGGAACATGGCGGCCTCGTGGCGCGGCCTGGGGATCAGGCCTTGATCAGCGGCGCCTCTGCGGGCGCGGCCAGCCGGAAATAGTCTTCCGTGTTCAGGAGGATGGAGGCGTCCAGACGCCCCGCATTGAACACGATTTCACCATGGCGCAGGCGCAGGCTGGGATCCACCAGCAGGTGCAGTTCGGGGTTGAAGCTGAAAGGCGGGATGGCGCCGATTTCGCAGCCGGTGAGCTCGCGCGCCAGGTCCTGCGACGCCAATGACGCTTTCTTGCCGCCCGCCGCGCGGGCAATGGCATCCAGGTCGGCCTGCTTGTCGGCAGGGAACACCGCCAACACGTTCTTGCGCTGATTGGAGGATATCTTCACGCGGCACACCAGCGCCTTGGCGCCCTGGCTGACCTCGGTGCCGCGGATCGCCGCGACCTCGACGGAGCGGCCGGCCGCGGGGTGTTCAATCAGGCGGTAGCGGGCCTGGTTCAGGGCAAGCAGGGCTTGCAGGCGTTCGAAGACTTCCATGTCGGGCGAGGGAGGGAGCGTGGCGGGCGCAGGCCGGGAATCGGCCTCGTACGCCGCATGATACGCCCGCCGCGGGCCGCGGCGGCGGGTGCGCCCGCGAGGCCCGGCCGGCGACCTCAGATTTCTCCGGTGAAGGCGTAGCCCCAGCCCCAGACCGTGCGGATCGGCAGTTCCAGGTCCAGGTCTTGCGCCTTGCGCCGCAGGCGGCTGACCAGCACGTCGGTGCGGCGCATTGATTCGTGGCCGCCGTGCGTGTCGGTGCTGGCGGCGTCGGCGCGCGGCAGGCGCTTATCGGCGGAAGTCGTCAGCTTGAGGAGGAATTCCCGCTCGGCCAGCGTCAATGCCAGCCGCGTGCCTTGCGGACTGACCAGGGTCCAGGCCGCGTCATGGAACTGCCATTTGCCGGCGGCTTCGCTTGGCGCGGCTTGCGCCGGGCGCGGCTCGGCGTCCGCGGCGCGCCTGGCGGCGGGAATCCGGCGTACCAGCGCTTGCAGCGCGGCTGCGATTTCCGCGGCGCACACATCGGGCGGCAGGCAGACGTCGGCGCCGCAATGCAGGCCGAGGATGCGGTTTTCAGGGGAATCGAAGGTGGACACGGCGACAATGCCGGCGGTGGTGTCCATGGCGCGCAGGCCGGCCACGGCCATGCAGAGCTCGGAAAGTCCGGCTTCCATCACCAGCAGTGGAGTGCGGTGGGCCTGGAACAGCCGGAACAGGCTGTTGGAGTCTTCGCACGGCCGGGGCGAGAAGCCCATTTCCGCCAGCGCCGCGCTGCGCTGCGCGCGTACTCCGGGGGCGGGAGAGAAGACGATCAGGTCTAGTAGGTCATTCATGAATCGTTGTGTCTGTGCAGCATGAGCGCATGCATGATGCATCGGATACAGCGATTTCCTAAACCTCGCACAACGCCAGTTTCTTACCCGAATTCTCGGACATGGTTACGCATTGCGCATGGACGGCACCGTTATGGTGCGTCGCCGGGCGCTTCGTTCCACCAGCCGCCGCCCAGCGCCTGCAACAGGGCGGCGGTGTCGGCATGGCGCGCCGCGTCCGCGGCGGTGCGCGCGATGCGTGTCTGCAACAGCTGGCGTTGGCTGTCCAGCAGGCTCAGGTGGCTGATGCCGCCGGCCTGGTAGCGGCCTTGCGCGATGCGCTCGGCCTGGTCGGCGCGGCGCCACGCCTCGTCGCTGGCCTGGTAGGCATCGCCGTCCGTCTGTACCGCGCGCAAGGCGTCGGCCACTTGGCGAAAGCCCTCCAACACTGTTTGCTGGTATCCGGCGGCAGCCGCATCGTAGGCGGCCTGCGCCGAGCGTGTGCGCGCGCGCAGTTCGCCGCCGTGGAACAGCGGCTGGACCAGTCCCAGGCCCAGGCTCCAGACGTTCAGGCCATTGGACAGGTCGCCCACGCGGGTGCGTTGCGAACCGAAGCTGGCGGTCAGGGTGAACTGCGGATACTGGTTGGCGACGGCCACGCCTACATTGGCCGAGGCCTGGTGCCACAGTGCCTCGGCGGCGAGAATGTCGGGGCGCTGGCGGGTCAGGGCCGAGGGCACGCCGGTGGGCACGTCGGCGGGCAGCGTCAGGTCCGCGAGCCGCAGCGGTGCGGAACGCAGATCGGCCGGCGCCAGGCCCAGGTAGGCCGCCAGCTGGTGCGTGGCCTGCGCCAGTTGGTACTCCAGCGGCGGCAGCGTCGCCCGCGTCTGCGCGACCAGCAGCTCCTGGTTGCGGAGGTCGGCCTCGGAAACGCCGCCCGCCTGCTGGCGCTGGCGCATGATGTCCTGCTGCCGCACTTGGGCCGCCAGCAGTTCGCGGGTGTCGGCCAGGCGTTCGTCCAGGTCGGCCTGGCGGATGGCGGCGGTGACCACATTGGCGGCCAGGGACATGCGCGCGGCCTGCAGCTCATGCGCCTGGTAGTCGACCTGCGCGCCCAGCCCTTCCAGCGCGCGGCGGTTGCCGCCGAACACGTCCAGCGTGTAGGACACGTCGATGGACGCGTTGTAGAGCGTGAAAGGCGCGGGCTGCTCGGCCACCGGCACGCCGAAGGCCGACGGATCCACCTTTTGCCGCGTCACCGACAGGTTGCCGTCGACCTGGGGCAGCATGCGGCCGCCGGTTTCCGCGTTCAGGTCCTCACCCGCCTGACGCAAGCGTGCGCGCGCTTGCTCCAGCGTAGGGCTGGCTTGCAGCGCCTGCCTCACCAGTTGGTCCAGCGCCTCGGAACGGAACAGCCGCCACCATTGCGCGGGGATGTCGGCGCCGGCCTGCAGGCGCTGCGCGTCCAAGGACGGGGCGGCCGCGCGTGGCGCGGCGTAGGCGTCGACCTGCGGCGGCGCAGGCCGCTCGAAGTCCGGTCCGACCGCGCAGCCCGC
>NZ_JADIJM010000036.1:0-46539 GCF_017355315.1 Achromobacter sp. SD115
GCTCGCCCTTTTTTCCGTAGTAATTCTTATTACCGGTTGCTCGAAGCCGGAAGCCCAAACAGCCGCCGAGGCGCCCGCCGAAGTCGGCGTCATCGTCGCGGCGGCCACGCCCACCAGCGTCGCCACCGAATTGCCGGGCCGGCTGGAGCCCTACCGCGAGGCCGAGGTGCGCGCGCGCGTGGCCGGCATCGTCACCGCGCGCCTGTATGAGGAAGGCCAGGACGTGGCGCGCGGTGCCGCCCTGTTCCAGATCGACCCCGCGCCCTTGCAGGCCGCCTACGATTCCGAAGCCGCGAACCTGGCGCGCGCGCAAGCGAACCTGTCCGCCGCCGCCGACAAGCTGCGCCGCTACGCCGACCTGGTGTCGGACCGCGCCATCAGCGAACGCGACCACGCCGAAAGCGTGGCGCAGGAACGCCAGGCCCGGGCCGAGGTCGCCCTGGCCCGCGCCAACCTGCAAAGCGCCAAGCTGAAGCTGGATTACGCGCGGGTCACCTCTCCCATCGACGGCCGCGCGCGGCGCGCCCTGGTCACCGAAGGCGCGCTGGTGGGCGAAGGCCAGGCCACGCCGTTGACCGTGGTCCAGCAGATCGACCCGATCTATGTGAACTTCGCCCAGCCCGCCGCCGAGGTGATGCAGTTGCAGAAGCAGATCCGCGCCGGAGCCCTGGAAGGCGTGGCGCCGGACCAGGTGCGGGTGCGGCTGCTGCTGCCCGACGGTTCCGAGTACGGGCGCGGCGGCACGCTGTCGTTCGCCGACCTGGCGGTGGATCCGGGCACGGACAACGTCACCATGCGGGCGCTGTTCGAGAATCCGGGCCGCGACCTGCTGCCGGGCATGTATGTGCGCGTGCGGCTGGAGCAGGCGATCAACCGCGACACCTACCTGGTGCCGCGCAACGCCCTGCTGCGCAACGCCGAAGGCGCGCACGTGCTGGCCGCCGGCCCGGACGGAGAGCTGAAGAAGATCGCCGTCACCGCGCAGCGGCTGCAAGGCCCGTACTGGATCGTCACGCAGGGACTTGCGGGCGGCGAGCGCATCGTCATCGAGAACGCCGCCCAATTGGCGGCGGGCCAGAAAATCAAACCGGTGGAGCGGGCCGCGCCGAGCGCGCAGGCCCCCACCGCCGGCAACCCGGAGGCCGGCGTCCAGGCAAGGACGCCCGCCGCGGGCCAAAAAGGATAAACCGCAATGGCGCGTTTTTTTATCGATCGCCCGGTCTTCGCCTGGGTGATCTCGCTGCTGATCGTGCTGGTCGGCATGCTGTCGATCCGCGCGCTGCCGGTGGCGCAGTATCCCGACATCGCCCCGCCGGTGGTCAACGTCGGCGCCAGCTATCCGGGAGCCTCGGCCAAGGTGGTCGAAGAGGCCGTCACCGCCATCATCGAACGTGAGATGAACGGCGCCCCCGGGCTGATGTACACCTCGTCCAGCAGCGACTCGACGGGCTGGGCCAGCATCAACCTGACCTTCAAGCAGGGCACCAATCCCGACCTGGCGGCCGTGGAAGTGCAGAACCGCCTGAAGGCGGTGGAGCCGCGCCTGCCCGAATCGGTGCGCCGCGACGGCGTGCGCGTCGAAAAGGCGGCCGACAACATCCAGCTGGTGGTGTCGCTGAAGTCGGACGGCGGCCTGGACGACATGCAGCTGGGCGAACTGGCCGCCTCCAACGTGCTGCAGGCCCTGCGCCGCGTGGAAGGCGTGGGCAAGGTGCAATCCTTCGGCGCCGAAGCCGCCATGCGCATCTGGCCGGATCCGGCCAAGCTGACGGCCATGGCCCTGACCCCGGGCGACATCGTCTCGGCCCTGCGCAGCCATAACGCGCGGGTCACCATCGGCGAACTGGGTAACCAGGCCGTGCCCAAGGACGCCCCGCTGAACGCCAGCATCGTCGCCGGCGAATCCCTGCACACGCCCGAGCAGTTCGGCAACATTCCGCTGCGCGCGCAGCCGGATGGCGCCACCCTGCGCCTGAGGGACGTGGCCCGGGTCGAACTGGGCGGCACCGACTACATGTACCTGTCGCGCGTGAACGGCATGACCGGCACGGGCCTGGGCATCAAGCTGGCGCCGGGATCAAATGCAGTCGAGACCACCAAACGCATCCGCGCCACCATGCAGGAGCTGGCCCAGTATTTCCCGCCGGGCGTGACCTGGGACATTCCGTACGAGACCTCCACCTTCGTCGAAATCTCGATCAAGAAGGTGCTGATGACCCTGCTGGAAGCCGTGGCCCTGGTGTTCTGCGTGATGTACCTGTTCATGCAGAACTTCCGCGCCACGCTGATCCCCACGCTGGTGGTGCCGGTGGCGCTGCTGGGCACGCTGGGCGTGATGCTGTGGCTGGGCTACTCGATCAACGTGCTGACGATGTTCGGCATGGTGCTGGCCATCGGCATCCTGGTGGACGACGCCATCGTGGTGGTGGAGAACGTCGAGCGCATCATGGCCGAGGAAGGCCTGCCGCCGCGCGAAGCCACGGTCAAGGCCATGGGCCAGATCAGCGGCGCCATCGTCGGCATCACGGTGGTGCTGGTGTCGGTGTTCGTTCCCATGGCGTTCTTCGACGGCGCGGTGGGCAACATCTACCGCCAGTTCGCCGTGACGCTGGCCGTGTCGATCGCCTTCTCGGCCTTCCTGGCGCTATCGCTGACGCCCGCTTTGTGCGCCAGCCTGCTCAAGCCCATCGCCGCGGGCCACCATGAGAAGCGCGGCTTCTTCGGCTGGTTCAACCGGGCCTTCACGCGCCTGACCGCGCGCTACACGACGCGGGTGTCCGGCGTGCTGGCCCGTCCGGTGCGCTTCGGCCTGGCCTATCTGGCCGTGATCGCCGCAGTGGCATTGCTGTTCGCGCGGCTGCCCTCTTCCTTCCTGCCGGACGAAGACCAGGGCAGCTTCATGGCCATGGTCATCCTGCCCCAGGGCTCGCCGCAAGCCGAGACCATGGAGATGGTGAAGGACGTCGAACGCTACATGATGGAGCATGAGCCCGTCGAATACGTGTATTCGGTCAACGGCTTCAGCAACTATGGCAGCGGGCCGAACTCGGCCATGTTCTTCGTCACGCTGAAGGACTGGAAGCAGCGCGGCGCCGCCGACCTGCACGTGAACGCCGTGGTGGAACGCATCAACGCCGCCTTCGCCGACCGCAAGAACGTGATGGTGCACGCGCTGAATTCCCCGCCGCTGCCGGACCTGGGTTCGACCTCGGGCTTCGACTTCCGCCTGCAGGACCGCGGCGGACTGGGCTACGAAGCCCTGGCCCAGGCGCGCCAGCAACTGCTGGCGGCGGCGGCCAGCCACCCCGCGCTTGCGGAAGTGGTGTTCGCGGGCCAGGAAGAAGCTCCGCAGCTGGAGCTGCGCGTCGACCGCGACAAGGCCCAGGCCATGGGCGTGTCGATGGACGAGATCAACACCGCGCTGGCGGTGATGTACGGCTCGGACTACATCGGCGATTTCATGCTCAATGGCCAGGTGCGGCGCGTGACCGTGCAGGCCGACGGCAAGAGCCGCGTCGACATGGCAGACGTGTCGCGCCTGCACGTGCGCAACCTGCAGGGCCAGATGGTGCCGTTGTCGGCCTTCACCACCCTGAATTGGTCGATGGGTCCGCCGCAGCTCAACCGCTACAACGGCTTCCCCTCGTTCACCATCAACGGCGCGGCGGCCCCCGGACACAGCAGCGGCGAAGCCATGCGCGCCATCGAGGCGCTGGCGGCGGAGCTGCCGCGCGGCATCGGCTTCGACTGGTCGGGACAGTCCTACGAGGAACGGCTGTCCGGCAACCAGGCGCCCGTGCTGTTCGCGCTGTCGGTGCTGGTCGTGTTCCTGGCCTTGGCCGCGCTGTACGAAAGCTGGTCCATCCCGCTGGCGGTGATCCTGGTGGTGCCGCTGGGCGTGATCGGCGCGGTGCTGGGCGTGACGCTGCGCGGCATGCCCAACGACATCTACTTCAAGGTGGGCCTCATCGCCACCATCGGGCTTTCAGCCAAGAACGCGATCCTGATCGTGGAAGTGGCCAAGGACCTGGTGCGCGACGGCCAGGGCATCGTGTCCGCCACGCTGGAGGCCGCCAGGCTGCGGCTGCGGCCCATCGTGATGACCTCGCTGGCCTTCGGCGTGGGGGTGCTGCCCCTGGCTCTGGCCACTGGCGCGGCCTCGGGCGCCCAAGCCGCAATCGGCACGGGCGTGCTGGGCGGCATCATCACCGCGACGGTGCTGGCCATCTTCCTGGTGCCGCTTTTCTTTCTTATCGTGGGCCGCGTGCTGGGCATGCGCGTGCGCCCCTCGCGTCCGCAAGGCCGCGAAACGCTGGAGACCACTCCATGAAGGCTATGGCCATGACCCTGCTTGCGCTGGCCCTGGCCGGCTGCTCGCTGGCCCCTACCTATGAACGCCCGGCCGCGCCCGTGCCGCACGCCTACGACACGCCGGCCGCCGACGGACAGGCCGCCGTGCCGCAGGATTGGCGCGACTACTTCAACGACCCGGCGCTGCAGGCCTGGATCGCCGCCGCGCTCGAAAACAACCGCAACCTGCGGGTGGCGGCGCTGCGCATCCAGGAAGCCCGGGCGCTGTACGGCGTGCAGCAGGCCGACCGCCTGCCGTCCATCGACGGCACGGGCGAATTCAGCCGCGGACGCGGCGCCGAGCCCGGCCAACCGCGCATGCCGGTCGCGGACCGCTATCGCGCGGCCGTCGGCATCGCCGCGTTCGAACTGGATTTCTTCGGCCGCGTGAAAAGCCTCAGCGACGCCGCGCTGTCGCGCTACCTGGCCAGCGAGGAAGCGCACCGCGCCGCCACGCTGTCGCTGGTGTCGGAGACCGCCGCGGCCTACTTCAACCAGCGTTCGCTGGCCGAGCAGCTACGTCTGACCGACAGCACGCTGGCGCTGCGCGAGGCCTCGCTCAAGCTCACCCAGCGCCGCCACGACGCGGGGCTGGAAACGGCCGTGGGACTGCGCACGGCGCAGATGCTGGTGGAATCCTCGCGCGCCACGCATGCCGAACTGAGCCGGGAATACCGCCAGTCCGTCCACACGCTGGGCTTGCTGGCGGGCGACTTTTCGCTACCGCCCGACACCGATGCCGTCACGCTGGAAAACCAGAGCCTGACGCCGCTGGCCGCGGGCCTGCCTTCGACCCTGCTGATCCGTCGTCCGGACCTGCGGCAGGCCGAAGACACGCTGCGGGCCGCCAATGCCGACATCGGCGCGGCGCGCGCGGCGTTCTTCCCGTCGGTGCAGCTGACGACCGACATCGGCAGCACCGCGGGCAGCTTTTCGGATCTGTTCGGCTCGGGCACGGGCACCTGGACCTTTGCGCCCAGGCTGACGCTGCCCATCTTCAACGCGGGGCGCAACAGCGCCAACCTGTCGCTGGCGGAGGCGCGCAAGGACATCGCGGTAGCCCAATACGAAGGCAGCATCCAGCAGGCCTTCCGTGAAGTGGCCGACGCGCTGTCGGCACGCGACACGCTGCGCGCCCAGATCGACGCCCAGCGCAAGGTGCGCGACGCCGACCGCGACCGCCAGCGCCTGACCGAAAGGCGCTACGAACGCGGCGTGGCCAGCTACCTGGAGATGCTGGAGGCGCAGCGCAGCCTGTTCGAGTCCGAACAGGAGTTCATCCGGCTGCAGCAGCGCCGGCTGGTCAACGCGGTGGAGTTGTACAAGGCGCTGGGCGGTTGGGAGCAGCCCGGCTCATGACCGGTCAGCCGGCCTTGTCGATGCGGTAGGCGCAGCGGCGCGCGCCCGTGAGGATGTGCTCTTCGCGCCGCACCCGGACCTCCGCTCCCAGCACCTTGTTGAAGAGTTCCAGTTCGCTGCGGCAAAAGCCCATACAGGCCTTTGCCGCGGAACAGATCGGGCAATGGTTCTCGATGAAGAGGTAGTCCGGGCCATCCTTGCGCAACTCGGCCATGTAGCCTTCGGCGGAGCGGACTTCCACCAGCCGCTCCAGCCGTTCCTTCAGGCTGCGGGCGCCCTGCATGGCCTGGCGATAGCCGTTGAGCATGGCGGCCTCGCGCACCTCGATCAGCTTTTCGACGCCATCTTCGCCAAACGCCTGGCGGATGGCGCCTATCATCTGCACCGTCATTTCGGCGTGCGTATCGGGAAATCGGCCATGTCCGGCGGCGGTCAGGAACCAGATCTGCGTGGGCCGGCCCCGGCCCGCGCTATGGCTTTCGGAATCCACCAGTCCTTCCGCATGCAAGCGGGTCATCTGCTGACGCACGGCCTCGGCGGTCACGTCCATCGCCTTGGCAATGACGGCGACGGACTGCGGGCCGCGCGTCTTCAAGGCCATGAGCACGCGATCCGCGGGCTGATGTTCCCAGGCGACGGGATGGGACGGACTGTCAGACATGAATGTGGATTCTCCGGATGTATGCCTATGGTGCCACGAACCGCGCCTGCCGGTCAGCCGGAAGCCGCCTGCGAGTCCGCCGCTGGCGCTTCCCATCCGCCTCCCAGCGCCTTGTACAGCGCGATCAGACGGGTGTAGGACTCGGTTTCGGCCACGGCCACGGCGTCCTGGGCGCGCAAAAGCGTACGCTGGGCGTCCAGCACCGTCAAATACGGGGCGCTGCCTTCCCGATAGCGTAACTGCGCCAGTTCCGCCGCCCTGCCGCTGTGCACGGCCGCCTGCGCCAGGCTGCCCAGGCGCTGCTGCGTCTGGCCGTATTCCGTCAGCGCCGATTCCAGTTCCTCGACCGCCCGCAGCACGGTCAGCTCATAGCTCGCGACCGCGCCGTCCGCGCGCGCCACCGCGCCGCGCTTGCGCGCCAGCGCCGTGGGCAGGTGGAAGGCAGGCCAGTTGGCATTGGCCGCCACGCTGAACGCGCGGCTGGCCGATGAGCCGAAATCCGCGCCGCGCAAGGCGACAAAGCCCAGGAATCCGCCCAGGTCGATGCGCGGATACAGTTCCGCGGTCGCCACGCCCACGTCGGCGTTGGCGGCGGCCATGCCGCGCTCAGCCGCCAGCACGTCAGGGCGGCGCGACAGCAAGGCGCTCACATCGCCGATCGGCAGGCGGGTATCGAGGGGGGCCAGCGCCTTGCCCGCGTCCAGTTCGCCCAGCTCCACCGGACGCAGGCCCGCCAGCACCGCGATCCGGTACTGCGCCAGCCGCCGCGCGGCGATCTGCACCGGCACGCTGGCCTGCACGGTCTCCAATTCGGCGCGCGCGCTGGCCAGGTCGCCTTCGTCGCCGCGGCCCGCCGACACCATGGCCTGGATCACGCGCAGGCTGTCGCGCTGGCTCTCCAGGTTGGCGCGCGCCACGGCCAGGCGCTGTTCGGCGCCGCGCAGTTCGAAGTAATTGCGCGCCACTTCGGCCGCCACCACGATGCGGGTCTGGGCCAGGTCCGCGGCCTGCGCCTCGCTGCGGGCGGCCGCGCCCTCGGCCGCCCGGCGCAGACGCCCGAACAGGTCCAGCTCCCAGGTGGCGTCGAAGCCCGCCCGGTAGCTCTGCGCCAGGTTGCGCTGGCCGCTGGCGCCGGCATTGGCCTGCGACAGGCTGCGCTCATAGCCGCCGCCCAGGGTGACGGCCGGCAGCTGGTCCAGTTCCTTCTCGTCCAGCACCGCGCGCGATTCGGCCAGGCGCGACTGCGCAATGCGGATGTCCAGGTTGCGGGACAGCGCCAGATCGATCAGCCGGTCCAGCTGGGGATCCTGCAATTGCTTCCACCAGTCGCGCTGCAGCTGGTCGGTGGAGAACAGGGCCTGTTCGGGGCTGGCCAGCGTCACTGGCGCGACCTGGGGTTTCTGGTAATCGGGACCGACGGCGCAGCCGGCGGTGGCCAACGCGGCCAGCAGTACGGTCGCGCCGCGGCGCAAGCGTAGGGAAAGTTGTGGATGCTTCATGATGGTTTCCTTGGGCTAGGCCGAGACACCGGGCGCTGCGGCGTCCTCGGCCTGGGCCAGCGCCAGTTCGCGAGCGCGCGGCGTGTCGTGCGCCGCGCGGTGGTCGCGGGCGAACACGGTGTAGACGGTGGGCAGCACGAACAGCGTGAACAGCGTGCCGACCAGCAGGCCCACCACGATGACCAGACCCAGGCTGTAGCGGCTGTGCGCGCCCGCGCCGGTGGCGAACAGCAGCGGAATCAGGCCCATGACCATGGCGGCGGTCGTCATCAGGATGGGGCGCAACCGGATGCGGGCGGCCTGCTCCATGGCGGCGCGCCGGTCCAGCCCGTGGCTGAGCTGCATTTCGTTGGCGAACTCCACCATCAGGATGCCGTGCTTGCTGATCAGGCCGATCAGCGTCACCAGCCCGATCTGGGTATAGATGTTGACCGTGGCCATGCCCAGCGCCAGCGGGATCAGCGCGCCGCAGATCGACATGGGCACGCTCACCAGGATGATGAAGGGATCGCGCAGGCTCTCGTATTGCGCCGCCAGCACCAGGTAGATCACGATGATGGCGAAGATGAAGGTGATCATCAGCGCCGAACCTTCCTGGCTGTACTGGCGCGCATCCGACTGCCAGTCGTAGCTGAAGCCGGCGGGCAGGAACTTGGCCTGCCCGGTCAGGAACTGCACCGCGTCGCCCATGGTGACGCCCGGCATCGGTATGGCCTGGAAGGTGGCGGCATTGAGCTGGTTGAACTGGGTCAGCTTGTTGGGCTCCACGCCCATGGACACGGTCACGAGGTTGGACAGCGGCACCTGCGCGCCGCTGGCGCTCTTGACGTAGTAGCGCGCCAGCGATTCGGGCGAGATGCGCTGTTCACGCAGGCTCTGCGGAATCACGTCATAGGAGCGACCGTCCATGCCGAAGCGGTTCACGTAGTTCTCGCCCACCAGCACGGCCAGCGTATCGCCAATGGCCTTCATGGTGACGCCCAGGCTGTTGGCCTTGGCGCGATCCACCTTCAGCTGCACCACCGGATTGTTGTAGTCCAGGTCGCTGTCGACCACCATGAACAAGCCGCTTTCGCGCGCCGCCTTCTTCAGGCCTTCCATGGCCTCGTAGACCACCGGATAGTCCGAGGCGCTCATGAGAGTCATCTGCACCGGCAGCCCGCCGGTGGAACCGGGCAGGGACGGCAGCTGGAAGGCGAAGATGTTGCTGCCTTCGACCTGGTTCGCCATGGCCTGCATGTCGGCCTGGATCTGGTCGGCCGAACGGTGGCGCTTTTCCCAGGACACGAAGTCCACGCCGCCAATGCTGTTGGACACGCCGTCGGAACCGTTGATCAGCCAGCGCCCCTGCTGTTCAGGCAGGGTCTTCATCACGTCGTCCCATTTGCGGCCAAACTTCTCCACATAGTCGATGTTGGCGTGCTGCGGCGACTTGATCGCGGTCAGCACGGTGGATTGGTCCTCGACCGGCGCCAGCTCGCTTTGCGCGGCGTTGTACAGGAACGGCAGGCTGGCCAGCACCGCCACGGCGATCAGGCCGGTCACCCAGCGATGATGCAGCGATACGTCGAGCACGCGGCCATAGGCGTTCCCCAGGCCTTCAAAGAAATGTTCGGCGCGGCGCGCCATCCAGCCCTCGGACACGCGGCTGTTCAGCAGGAACGAGCTCATCACGGGCGACAAGGTCAGCGCGATGACGCCCGACACCACCACGGAGCCCGCCAGGGTGAAGGCGAATTCCTTGAAGAGCGAGCCGGTAAGCCCGCCCATCAGGCCGATGGGCGCGTAGACCGCCGCCAGCGTGATGGTCATCGCGATCACCGGACCCGCCACTTCGCGCGCGCCGATGAGGGCGGCGCGCACCGGCGACTTGCCCTCTTCGATGTGGCGGTGCACGTTTTCGACCACGACGATGGCATCGTCCACCACCAGGCCGATGGCCAGCACCATGGCCAGCAAGGTCAGCAGGTTCACGCTGAAGCCGAACAGCGCCATGATGGCCGCCCCTCCCAGCATGGACAGGGGAATGGTCAGCACCGGGATCAGCACGGCGCGCAGGGAGCCCAGGCACAGGAAGATCACCACCACCACGATGGCGATGGCCTCGATCAGCGTCTGCACCACGCCGTCGATGGACGCGCTGATGAAGCGGGCCAGTTCGAACGGCACCTGCACGCTGGTGCCCGGCGGCAGGTTCTGCTTGATGTTGGGAAGCAGCTCGTTCAGGCGCTTGACGATCACCAGGGGATTGCCCACCGGCGTGGCGTTCAGCCCGAAGTACACCGCCGGCTCGCCATCCATCAGGCCGCTGGAATCGGTGGACGCGGCGCCCAGTTCCACCGTGGCCACGTCGCCCAGGCGCACGATCGCGTCGCCCTCGCGCTTGACCACCATGTCGCGGAATTCCGCGACGTTGACCAAGTCCGTGTTGACCTGGATGTTGGACACCACATACAGGCCCTTGGCCTGTCCCGGCGCCGCCTGCACGTTGTTGTCGCGCAGCGCGTCGGCCAGCTCGCCCGCGGAAATGCCGCGCGCCGCCATCCGGTTGGGGTCCAGCCATACCCGCATGGCGAGCTTCTGCCCGCCGTAGAGTTCCACGCTGGCCACGCCGTCGATGGACGACAGCTGCGGCTGCACCACCCGCGACAGATAGTCGGTCAAGGCGGCCAGGGACAAGGTGCTGCTGGAGAAGCCCACATAAGCCACGGCGGTCGCCTCGCCGGCGGACTTGACCAGCACCGGGTCGTAGACGTCCTGCGGCAAGCGGTACTTGACCTCGTTGACCTTGGCCATCACCTCGGTCATGGCCTTGTTGGAATCGGCGTTCAGCTTCATCCGCACCGTGATCACGCTGCGGCCCTGGGTCGAGGAGGAGGACAGGTAGTCGATGCCTTCCACCGTGGCCACGGATTGCGCGATGGGCTGGGTGACGAAACCCTGCATCAGGTCGGGCGAAGCGCCCGGATACTGGGTGGTGATGGTGATGGTGGTGCTTTCGGTCAGCGGATACTGCCGCACCGGCAGGCCGCTCAGGGACTTGATGCCCAGCAGCAGGATCAGGGTGCTGACCACCAGCGCCAGCACGGGCCGGCGCACGAAGAGATCGGTGAATTTCATGTTCTGCTCCGCGCTCTCACCGGACCTGCGCCAGGGTCTGCTGCGCGGCGTCCAGCGCCACGGTGTCCTCGGCGCCGACCTCGACCGCCGCGCCGTTATGCAGGCGCAGCTGGCCCGAAGTCACGACCTGCTCGCCCGCCTGCAGTCCTTCGGTCACGACGACGCGGCCGCGCACGCGTTCCGCCGTCTTCACATAGGCTTGGCGCACCGTCGTGCCGGCTTGTCCGCCCTCCTTGGGCGGCGTCACCACATAGACCGAATCGCCGTAGGCGCTGTAGCTGACCGCGGTTTCCGGCACGGTGATCACGCCGGGACGCGCGGGCAGGCCGATCTGGCCCTGGGCGTACATGCCGGCCACCAGGGCGCCGTCGGCATTGGGCAGGGTCGCCTGTACGCGCACGGTACGCGAACCCGCGTCGACCTGGGGCTCCACCGTGGTGATCTTGCCTTCGAAGACGCGTCCGGCATGGGCATCCACCGTTACGGTCACCGGCTGGCCCGCGCGCAGCGCGCCCATGGCCTGCTCGGGCAGGGTGATGTTGGCGTACATGGCGGAGGCGTCGGTCAACGACACCAGCGCATCGCCGGCGCGGGCGAACTGCCCCAGATTCACCCGGCGCACGCCCAGCACGCCGTCAAACGGCGCCTTGACGCGCTTCTGTTCAATCAACGCCTGTACCCGCTTGATATCGCCCGCGGCCTGGTCGTAGTCGGCCTGTGCCTGGTCCAGCTGTTCACGCGTGGCGGCTTGCTGCGGCAGCAGGCGGCGGGTGCGCTCCAGCAAGGCGCGCGCGTTGCGCGCCTGGGCCTGCAGCCTGGCCAGCTCGCCCTGCTCGGGAGCATCGTTCAATTGCACCAGCAACTGGCCGGCCTGGACCTGCGCGCCCGACGCGAACAGGATCCGATCGACCCGGCCGTCCACTTCAGCCGCCACCTGCACCTGGCGCGACGCCTCCAGCGAACCGATGCCGCTCAGGGTCACGGGGAAATCCGCCTGCCGGGCGGTGGCCACCGCAACTTTGGCCGGCGCCATGGCCCAGCCGCCCTGTTGCTGCGCGCCGCCGTACTTCCAGTACAGCCCGCCGCCCGCCAGCGCCACTGCCAGCGCCACGGCCCCAACGGCCCACGCTCCTGAATTCGCCTTCATGATCGACTCGCTATTTATCAAAGAATATTCTTGGATAATCTACGATATCGGGCATTTCGTCAAAAGGGTTAATCCAATTACTGGCATAGCGCCGGACTATGGCGTGCAAGCCCCTGCGCGGCGTGTGGGCATAAAAAAACCGCCAGCAAGCTGGCGGTTTCGGGGAGTGCGGGGCAGGACGCTAGGTCCGCACCATGTGCAGGTAGTGGCGGTGGCGTTCGTACTGGTCCAGGATGTCGCCGATGACGGCGTCGCGGCTCCAGCCCATGATGTCGTAATCCTGCCCGCCTTCGCGCAGATGGACCTCGGCGCGGAAGTACTTGCGCTCCTCCTCGTCGGCGGCCTCTTCCGGCGTCAGGCTGGGACGCACGAAGGCTTCAGGCTGTACCGCATAGGAAAAGTCCAGGTGCTCGCCATGCGAGACTTCCATGATCACGCCCTCGTCATTGCCGTGTTCGCGCACTGCCACTTCATAGCCCTGCTTGCGCAGCTCGTCCGCCACGTCTTCCAGCGCGGGCCGCACCACGTCGCCGATGAAGCGCTGCACATGGGCGCGGCGCGGCATCATGACCATGTTGCGCAAGCGCCGCTCCCATGACTGCCCGCCGCGCGTGGGGCGCGACAGCGTCAACGACTGGTAGCGGATGCCGCGCTTGGTGGCGTCCAGCTTCAGCGCCTTGAACAAGCCCCACAGGGATAGCAGCAGGATCACCGAAAACGGCAAGGCGCTGGCGATGGTGGCGGTCTGCAGCGCGGTCAGCCCATCGGCCAGCAGCAGCGCGATCGCCACCGCTCCCATCAGCAGCGACCAGAAGATGCGTTGCCACACAGGCGTGCGGTCCGAGCCGCCGGACGCCAGCAAGTCCACCACCAGCGCGCCCGAGTCGGCCGAAGTGACGAAGAACACGGCCACCATGGCGATCGCGATGACGGACAGCACCCCGCTCCACGGCAGTTGCTCGAGAAAAGCGAACAGCGCCAGGGAAGAATCGGCCTGCACCACTTCCGCCAGACCCTGCACCTTATCGACCAGGATCATGTGGATGGCGGTATCGCCGAACACCGTCATCCAGAACAGGGTGAAGCCGGCCGGCACCAGCAGCACGCCAGTGACGAATTCGCGGATGGTGCGGCCGCGCGAGATGCGTGCGATGAACAGGCCCACGAAGGGCGACCAGGCGATCCACCAGCCCCAGTAGAACAGCGTCCAGCCGCCGATCCAGTCGGTGGGTTCGTAGGCGTAGAGATTGAAGGTCTTGTTGACGATGTCCGACAGATAGGCGCCGGTGTTCTGCACAAAGGTCTGGAACAGGAACACCGTGGGACCGACCACCAGCACAAACAGCAGCAGCACCGCCGCCAGCACCAGGTTGGTCTCGGACAGGATGCGGATGCCCTTGTCCAGGCCGCTGGCCACCGACAGGGTCGCCAGGCCGCAGGTCACCACGATCAGGATGATCTGCGCCGTCACGCCCACCGGAACGCCGAACAGGTGGTTGAGCCCGCTGTTGATTTGCGCCACGCCCAAGCCCAGCGATGTGGCCACGCCCAGCACCGTGCCAATGATGGCGAAGATGTCCACGGCATGCCCGATGGGGCCATGGATGCGATTGCCGATCAGGGGATAAAGCGCCGAACGCAGGGTCAGCGGCAGGCCGTGGCGGTAGCTGAAAAAAGCCAGTATGAGCGCCACTACCGCATAGATGGCCCAGGCATGCAGGCCCCAGTGGAAGAATGTGATCTTCATGGCTTCGCGGGCCGCGGCAACGCTGCCGCCCTCGCCCACCGGCGGCGCCATGAAGTGCATCACGGGCTCGGCCACGCCGAAGAACATCAGGCCGATCCCCATGCCCGCGGAGAACAGCATCGCGAACCAGGTGAAATTGCGGTAGTCGGGCTCGCTGTGGTCGGGCCCCAGCTTGATGTCGCCGTAGCGGCTGACCGCCAGGAACACCACTGCAAGCAGGATGATGGCCACGACCAGGATGTAGAACCAGCTGGCATTGCCCAGTATCCAGCCCTGCACGGACTCGAACAGGCTTTGCGCCGCCTTGGGCGCCAGGATCGCGAATCCGACCAGCAGCAGCGTGAACACGGCCGCTGGGAAAAACACTGGGCGATTGATGGTGGATGGTCGGGTTTCTGAAGTCATGCTGCCTCTCCTTTCGCCCAAGGGTTGGAAATTCCGGCGGCGGCCCCCCTCAGTCCGGCCGCGCCGCAAGTATTACTATCACGGCCACGGGCCGTCTGACAATCTGAAACCTCAAGCCGGGCCGGCCTCAGGAGAGATATCCCATGATCGATCACCTGGACCATCTGGTCCTGACCTGCACCGACCCCGACGCCACGGTGGACTTCTACACCCGGATCCTGGGCATGCGCCTGGAGACCTTTGGCGAGGGCCGCCAGGCGCTGCGCTTCGGCAACCAGAAGATCAATCTGCACGTGCGCGGGCGCGAATTCGAACCCAAGGCCCACCTGCCCGTGCCGGGCGCGCTGGACCTGTGCTTCATCGCCGACCGTCCCCTGGAGGAAGTGATCGCCCAGCTGAACCGCGCAGGCGCCCGCATCATCGAAGGGCCAGTGCCGCGCACCGGCGCCACCGGCAAGATCCGCTCGGTCTACCTGCGCGACCCGGATCTGAATCTCATCGAAATCTCGGAACTGCTGGCCTGAGGCCAGGCGCGGGCCGCGTTATTCGGGCTTGGGTTCGCCGAAGACCACGCTGCGGAAGAAACCGGCCAGCACCGCCTCGGTCATTTCCGGCGTGACGGCCTGCGGATCGAAGGCATAGTTGAACTGCATGCCGTCCGACAAGGCCAGCAGGCCCAGCGCCATCTGTTCGGCCGGCATGCGCAGCGGCGTGCCGACCCGGGCCGAGAACTGCCGCACGTAGTCCGTGACGGCGGCGCGCAATTCCCGCATGCACGCCAGGAAGCCCACACGGAAATCGGGATCGCGCACCGCTTGCAGCTTGCCTTCCATCCACAGCAGGAAACAGTCGTTCTGATGGAAGTGCGTGGAATAGTGCTCCAGCACGCGCGCTTCCATTTGCGGGCGCGAGGCCCCTTCCTCGAAGATGGCGCGCATGTCGTTCATCACGGTTTCGTGGTCGCGTCTGAGCAACTGCAGGAACAGTTCGGACTTGCTGCTGAAGTTGGAATAGAAGGCCCCGCGCGTGTAGCCCGCCTGCTCGGCGATGTCCTCCACGCTGGTCGCCACAAACCCTTTCGCTACAAAGATCGATTGCGCAGCGTCGAGCAGACGCTGACGCGTCTGATCACGGCTTTGCTCTCGCGTAAGGCGGACTTTTGACATGGCGCGAGTTTAGCACTGGCCAGCATTTCAGATTCAACATTGAATCCGAATTCATACCTGTATTAGAATCCAGGCCGTACGGGGCCGGATCCGGCCCGTTTCCGCCACTTTCAGCGCCGCGAGGTGTTACGTGAATTGCCCTGGCCCTTGCGCGCGCCCTGCCGCGCACAACCTTGCCGCCGACGCGGCGCCGCCTCCCTCCCGCTCCCGCCAATGGCCGCGCCTGCTGTCGCTGCCGGCCGCCGCGGCCATTGCCTTGCTGCTCGCCGCCTGCGGCCGCAACGAAGCGCCGCCGGCCGCGCCGCGTCCCGTGGTCGCCATGCCCGCCCAGGCGGATGAGCGCCTGCCGGCCTGGACCCTGCCGGGCGAAGTGCAGGCGCGCTACAGCACGCCGCTGTCGTTCCGCGTGGGCGGCAAGATCATCGAGCGCCAGGTCCGGCTGGGCGATACCGTCACCCCCGGACAGATCGTCGCCAAACTGGATCCGGCCGACGCCGCCAAGAACGCGGCCAGCGCCCGCGCGCAGTTGACGGCGGCCCAGCACCAGCTGGACTACGCCCGCCAGCAGCTGGACCGCGACCGCGCCCAGGCGCGCGAAAACCTGATCGCCGCAACCCAGCTGGAGCAGACCCGCAACGCCTACGCCGCCGCGCTGGCGCAACGCGACCAGGCGCAACAGCAGGCGGCGCTGGCGACCGATCAGTTGAAATACACCACGCTGCAGGCCGACCATGCCGGCGTCATCACCGCGGAGCAGGCGGACACCGGGCAGAACGTGGCCGCGGGCGATCCGGTCTACAACCTGGCCTGGTCGGGCGATATCGACGCCATCTGCGACGTGCCGGAAAGCGTGCTGGCGGGCCTGGCCATCGGCCAGCGCGCCAACGTCACGCTCGGCCCCCTGCCCGGCCAGACGTTTACCGCCGTGCTGCGCGAGATCGCGCCGGCCGCGGATCCGCAAAGCCGCACGTACCGCGCCAAGCTCACGCTGGAGGCGCCGGGCGCTGATGTGCGCCTGGGCATGACGGCCAACATCAGCTTCGACAACCGCGCCGCCGAAAGCCTGACGACCTACACCGTGCCGGCCACCGCGCTGTTCCATGACGGCCCCGCGCCCGCGGTATGGATCGTCAAGCCGGACGCGGACACCCTGGAACTGCGCCCCGTCGAAGTGCTGCGCTACGACGCCCGCACCGTCACCCTGTCCAAGGGCTTGCAGGCGGGCGAACGCGTGGTGTGGCAAGGCGTGCACACCGTGGCCGCCGGCGAAAAAGTCCGCGCCGTGCCGCCACTGCATCCCGAGGATTTCGCCTCATGAGCGGCCCGCAACACGACGCTCCGACCCCGGCGCAGCGCCACGAAGAAGGCCGCTTCAACCTGTCCGCCTGGGCGTTGCGGCACCAGCCCCTGGTCATCTTCATCATCACGCTGATCACGCTGTTCGGCGTGCTGTCGTACTCGAAGCTGGCGCAATCGGAAGATCCGCCCTTCACCTTCCGCGTCATGGTCATCAAGACCCTCTGGCCCGGCGCCACCGCGCAGCAGGTGCAGGAACAGGTCACCGACCGCATCGCCAAGAAGCTGCAGGAAGCCCCCAACACCGACTTCATGCGCAGCTATTCGCGGCCCGGCGAATCGCTGATCTTCTACACCATGAAGGATTCCGCGCCCGCCAGCACCGTGGCCGAACAGTGGTACCAGGTGCGCAAGAAGGTCGGCGACATCTCGGCCACGCTGCCCCCCGGCGTACAGGGTCCCTTCTTCAACGACGAGTTCGGCGACGTCTACACCAACATCTACACGCTGCAGGGCGACGGCTTTTCGCCGGCCCAGCTGCACGACTACGCCGACAGGCTGCGCACCGTGCTGCTGCGCGTGCCAGGCGTGGCCAAGGTGGACTACTTCGGCGACCAGCCCGAGCACATCTATGTAGAAATCTCCAACACCCAACTGACGCGGCTGGGCGTATCGCCGCAGCAGATCGCCCAGGCCATCAACAGCCAGAACGCCGTCGCCGGCGCCGGCACGCTGACCACCGCCGACGACCGCATCTTCGTGCGGCCCAGCGGCCAGTACGCCAACAGCCGGGCCCTGGCCGACACGCTGATCCGGATCAACGGCAAATCGATCCGGCTGGGTGACATCGCCACCATCCGCCGCGGCTACGAAGATCCGGTGATCGAACAGATGCGGCTGGGCGGCAGCCCGGTGCTGGGCATAGGCATCACCATGCAACCGGGGCGCGACGTGGTGCATCTGGGCCGCGCCTTGGGCGCCAAGTTCGATGAGCTCAAGGCCCAGCTGCCGGCCGGCCTGACGCTGAAGGAGGTCTCCAGCATGCCGCAGGCGGTGTCGCGCTCGGTCGACGACTTCCTGCGCTCGGTGGCCGAGGCCGTCGCCATCGTGCTGGCCGTCAGCCTGGTGTCTCTCGGTTTCCGCACCGGCATGGTGGTGGTCATCTCGATCCCGGTGGTGCTGGCGGTCACGGCGCTGTTCATGGACATGTTCGGCATCGGCCTGCACAAGGTCTCGCTGGGTACGCTGGTGCTGGCGCTGGGCCTGCTGGTGGACGACGCCATCATCGCGGTCGAAATGATGGCCGTGAAGCTCGAACAGGGCTGGAGCCGGGCGCGCGCGGCGGCGTTTGCCTATACCAGTACCGCCTTTCCCATGCTGACCGGCACGCTGGTCACGGTGGCGGGCTTTCTGCCGATCGCGCTGGCCAAGTCCAGCACGGGCGAATACACGCGTTCCATCTTCCAGGTGTCCGCCATCGCGCTGATCACCTCCTGGTTCGCCGCCGTGGTGCTGATTCCGCTGCTGGGCTACCGCATGCTGCCGGAACGCAAGCGCGAAGCCCATCTGCCCGACGACCACGAGCACGACATCTACGACACCCGCTTCTACCAGCGCCTGCGCGGCTGGGTGGGCTGGTGCGTGGACCGCCGCTACCTGGTGTTGGGCGGCACGGTGCTGGTGTTCGTGGTGGCCATGGCCTGCTTCCGCTTCGTGCCGCAGCAATTCTTCCCCAGCTCAGACCGCAGCGAACTGCTGGTGGACGTGCGCCTGCAGGAAGGCGCGTCATTCGCATCCACGCTGCGCCAGGTCGAACGGTTGGAGAAGGCGCTGGAAGGCCGTCCCGAAATCGACCACTCGGTCAGCTTCGTCGGCACCGGCGCACCGCGCTTCTACCTGCCGCTGGACCAGCAGCTCGCCACCCCGAACTTCGCCCAGCTGGTCATCACCACGCATTCCGTCGAGGACCGCGAAAAGCTGGCCCAGTGGCTGCAGCCCGTGCTGCGCGAGCAGTTCCCGGCCATCCGCAGCCGATTGTCGCGCCTGGAAAACGGCCCGCCAGTGGGCTTCCAGGTGCAGTTCCGCGTCAGCGGCGACAAGATCGCCGAGGTGCGCGCGGTGGCCGAGAAAGTGGCCGCCGAGGTCCGCGCCGATCCACGCTCGACCAATGTGCAGTTCGACTGGGACGAACCGTCCGAACGTTCGGTGCGCTTCGAGATCGATCAGCAGAAGGCGCGCGAACTGGGCGTCAGTTCCAGCGACATCTCGGACTTCCTGGCCATGACGCTGTCGGGCTACGCGGTCACGCAGTACCGCGAACGCGACAAACTTATCACCGTCAGCCTGCGCGCGCCGCAGGAAGAACGGATCGATCCCGCGCGCCTGGCCACCCTGGCCATGCCCACGCCCAACGGCGCGGTGCCGCTGGGCAGCCTGGGACACGTGCGCTACGACCTGGAGTATGGGGTCATCTGGGAACGCGACCGCCAGCCCACCATCACGGTGCAGGCGGACGTCAACGCAGGCGCGCAAGGCATAGACGTCACCCACGCCATCGACGCCAAGCTCAAGACCCTGCGCGCCGAATTGCCCGTCGGCTACCGCATCGAGGTAGGCGGCCCGGTAGAGGAAAGCGCCAAGGGCCAGTCTTCCATCAACGCGCAGATGCCGCTGATGGCGGTGGCCGTGCTGACCCTGCTGATGCTGCAGCTGCAGAGCTTCGCCCGCGTGCTGATGGTGGTGCTGACCGCGCCGCTGGGACTGATAGGCGTGGTCGCGGCGCTGCTGCTGTTCGGCAAACCGTTCGGCTTCGTGGCCATGCTGGGCGTGATTGCGATGTTCGGCATCATCATGCGCAACTCGGTCATCCTGGTGGACCAGATCGAGCAGGACATCGGCGCCGGCCACAAGCGCGTGGATGCCATCGTCGGCGCCACCGTGAGGCGTTTCCGGCCGATCACCCTGACGGCCGCAGCCGCCGTGCTGGCCCTGATTCCGCTGTTGCGCAGCAACTTCTTCGGCCCGATGGCCACGGCCCTGATGGGCGGCATCACCATCGCCACCGTGCTGACGCTGTTCTTCCTGCCGGCCTTGTATGCGGCGTGGTTCCGCGTGCGCCACGACGAACGCGACGAGCCCGAGGGCGTGCCGCCCGGCGCCCACGCCGGCGACACGGTGGAACGGGGAGCATGACGATGAACAGACTGTCTTTACGCCTGGCCGCCTTGCCCTTGACGCTGGCGCTGGGCGCCTGCGCCTTTGCTCCCAGCAGCAAGCCGCCCGCCGTTGCGCAACCGGCGCAGTACGGCGTCGAAGCCACGCCCGCCGCGAGCGCCACCGCCCAGGGCGTGGCGCAGCGCTTCGAACAAGGCGCGCGGCCCGTGCCGGAATGGTGGAAGCGCTACGGCTCCGAGGCGCTGAATGCGCTGGTGGCCGAAGGTTTGGCCAACAGCCCGGACTTAGCCGCCGCCGAACGCAACCTGGCCGGCGCGCGCGAGCAATTGCGCGGCCAGGTGAATTCGTCCCTGCTGCCCTCGGTCGACGCGGGCGCCGACGTCTCCCGCCGGCGCGCGCTGACCATGCCGAACCTGCCCGAACCGACCGCGCAATACAACGTCTTCACCGGCCAGGTCCACGCCAAGTACGACCTGGACCTGTTCGGCGCGGCGCGCTTCGCCAACGCTTCGCTGGCGGCCCAGGTCGAACAGCAGGCTTTCCAGCTGGAGTCGGCCCGCCGTTCGCTCGCCAGCAATATCGTCACCGGCGCCATCTCCGCGGCGGCGCTGGCGGAACGCGTGGCGCTGACCGAAAAGCAGGTGGTGCTGGCGCGACAGGTGGCGCGCGATACGCAGCGGCGCTATGAACTGGGTTCGGCCTCGCAGAACGATGCGCTGGACGCGGACCAGGACGCCGCCACGCTGGAAGCGTCCCTGCCCGGCCTGCGCGCAAGCTGGCATGCCACGCGCCATGCGTTGGCGGTGCTGCTGGGCCGCAACCCCGATCAGGCTCCGCCCGACCTGGCTTTCGGCATGCTGGCCGTGCCGCAACAGGTGCCGGTGGTGGTGCCGTCCGAACTGCTGGCGGCGCGCCCGGACATCCTGTTCGCCGATGCGGTGGTGCAGGCGGCCGCGGCCGACGTGGGCGTGGCCACCGCGCAGTTGTTCCCCAGTTTGTCCCTGTCCGCGTCCATGGGCAAAAGCGGCTTCAACTGGCCGGCGGCAATGTCGGGCGCGGGCGCCATCTGGGCGATCGGCGCGTCGCTCACACAGCCCATCTTCCATGGCGGCGCGCTGCTGGCCGAGCGCAGCGCGGCCAAGGAACGCTACGAGGCCGCACTGTTGCAATACAAGCAGACCGTGCTGACGGCTTTCCGCGACGTGGCCGACACGCTATCGCGACTGGACGCCGACGGGCAGGCGCTGGCCTCGGCCGAGGCTTCGCGCCGCGCTGCGGAGCAGTCCTACCGCAACACCGCCAGCCGCGTGCGGCTGGGCGCGTTGGCGCCTTACACCGAGTATGCCGCCGAGCAGCATTACGTGGCGGCCCGCCTGCGCGAGATCGAGTACGCCAATGCACGCCTGACCGAAACGGCGGCGCTGTTCCAGGCTGTGGGATCGCCGACGCGCGCCGCGCAGCAGTAGGCTGATCCCGCCGCATGCCGCCACGACCGCGGCGGATTGACACGCAAGCCCTCGCGCTCATGGCGCGGGGGCTTGTTCCTTCATGCGCGTGGCCAGCGCCAGCGATTCGATGCGGCGGGCCGCCGACTGCAGCAAGGCCGTGGTCTTGTCCTGCGCAATGGTGTTGAGCCGGGCCGCCAGGAAGGTGACGGTCAGCGCGCCGAACACGCGCCGGTCTTCCTGGAACACCGGCACCGCGATGCCCGCCCGCTCCGGCGAGATCTCGCCGACTCCCAGATAAAAGCCCTGCACCCGGATCTGGTCCAGCTTGCCGCTGAACTCGGCCTGCGTCTCCCCCAGGCCCAGCTGGCGGATCTCGTCGGCATGCGCTTCGTACAGGCGGCGCTGGTCCTTGCGCGGCAGGTACGCCACGATGGTCTTGGCCGTGGCACCGCGAAACAGCGGATGGGCGCGGCCGCGGCCGTGCGGAATGCCCAGTTCGTCGGGTCCGCGCTCGTGATGGATGTTGAGGATGCGCAGGCCGTGGATCACGCTGAGCAGCACATCGCCGCCCACCTGGTCCACCACCTCGCGCATGATCGGGCGCGCCACGCCCAGCACCGGATCGCCGTCGATGATGAGGTGATCCAGTTCGATGATGCGCGGCCCCAGCTTGTAGCCCTCGCCGGTCACACGCAGCAGATAGCCCAGGTCCGTCAGGTCGCGGATGTAGCGGTAGCCCGTGGGCGCCGAATACGACAGGCGCGAAATGATCTCTTCCGCCGACAGCACCGGGGTTTCGAGGCTGAAGAGGTCAAGTATCGCTAGGGCTCGCTTCAGGGTGGACATGGCGGTCGTGGGCTGGGAACAACGCGGGATCGGGCGCAGCGTATCACAGGGGTGCGCGGCCCGCGGCTGCGTCATTGGCGATGCCTATCGGCATCTGCCACGAGCCAAGATTCAACCTATCGTTTTTCTATTTTTTATCATTTATAGATAAAAACTAATTGGATTGAATTATTTTTTATCGAATAATGATATTCAAGCAAGGCGCAGGACGGCACCAACACGCTTCTGCGCCAGCGGAAAACACAAGGGGAATATCCATGAAGCAGTCTTGCGGCACCAAGGGCGGAATCAGCCGCCGGCATTTCCTGGGGGCTTCGGCCGCCACCTTGGCCGGCGCGGCATTGGCCCGGCCCGGCCGCGCCTGGGCGGCCGGCTATCCGGCCGAACGCGCCCTCCAGTTCATCGTGCCCTTCCCGGCCGGCGGCGGCACCGACCTGGTGGCCCGCCCGCTGGCCCAGGGCATAGGCGTGGCGCTCAAGCAAAGCGTGGTCGTCATCAACAAGGGCGGCGCCGCCGGCAACATCGGCACCCAGCAGGCCGCGCGCTCCGCGCCCGACGGCTACACCATCGCCCTGGGGTCCACCGGCACCCACACGGTGAACCAGAGTCTGTACGAGAACATCGGCTACGACCCGGTCAAGGACTTCGAACCGGTGTCCATGGTCTGCTACTACAACAACGTGCTGGTGGTGCACCCGTCGTTTCCTGCGCGCACGCTGCAAGAGCTGGTCGCCCTGATCAAAGCCAATCCGGGCAAGTATTTCTATGGCATCACGCAGAACGGCAGCTCCGCGCATCTGGCCATGGAGTTGCTCAAGGCCACCGCCGGACTGGACCTGCCCGGCGTGCCGTACAAGGGCGCCGCGGCAGCCGTCAACGACTTCCTGGGTGGGCAGTTCCCCATCCTGATGGACGTGGTGATCAACCAGCAGCAATTCATCCGGGGCGGCAAATCGCGCCCACTGGCGGTGACCTCGGCGCAGCGCGCGCAGGCCCTGCCCGACGTGCCCACCGTGGCGGAGTCGGGCTTTCCGGGCTATCAGGCCATAGGCTGGAACGGCGTGTTCGCGCCCGCGGGCACGTCCGCCGCCATCATCCAGACACTGAACGGCGCCGTGCAAACCGCGCTCAAGCAGCCGGCCATGGAGCAACTGACGCAGAACGGGCTGGAACTGCACGGCAGCACGCCGCAGGAGTTGAGCCGCTTCGTCGCCACCGAAAGCGAGAAATGGCGCACGCTGATCAAGACCGCCAACATCAAGGCCACCTGATGCAACGGATACCTTATGGCGTCCCGCTGGACGCCCGCTCCAATCCCTGGCTGCCGCTGGACCGCGAGCTGCGCGCGCAGGGCCTGCGCGCCGCGGGCGCAGTACCGGTGCGCGCGGTGGTGTGCGTCACCGTCCACGTGGACGGCCCCGCCGTCGAGGTCGGCCGCAAGCAGTTCCCGGCCGGTCCCCATACCGCGGGCCGCTATGCCATCCGCCGCGGCGTGCCGCGGCACCTGGAGATCCTGGCGCGCCATGGCATGCCCGCCACCTTCTTCGCCTGCGGCTACGACGTCGAGCGCTACCCGGCCACCTTCCACGACATCCTGCAAGCAGGCCACGAGATCGCCGCGCATGGCTATCTGCATGAAGCCTGGGACCTGGGCGAGGACGAGCCCGCGCTGCTGGAGCAGACCCACCGCATCATCCAGCGCGAGCTGGGCGTGACGCCGGTGGGTTGGTGCTCGCCCTCGGGCCGCAAAAGCCACCGCACCCTGCCCGCGCTGCGGCGGCTGGGCTATTGCTACGACGCCAGCGAGAAGGACCAGGACCGCCCCTACCTGCCGGCGGACGCGGCGGACTTCATCATGCTGCCCAACAACACGGTGTCGCTGGACGACTACCCCTTTTATTTCTCGGGCCACAGCCTCGCGGCGGAAGCCTACGACAACTGGGTGCAGGAGTTCGAGGCGCTGCGCCAGGCCGAAGGCTATGTGCACCTGACCGTGCATCCCAAGGCCGCCGGCGGTTCGGGCACGCCGGCCCGCGCCGCGGCGCTGGACCGGTTCCTGGCCTATCTGGCCGCCCAGCCCGATGTGCACGTGATGACGCTGGCAGCGTTGGCGCGCCACTGCCTTGCCCGCCCCGACGTCTGGAGAAGCGCATGAGCGCCGTCAAAACCTTGCTGGTCACCATCAACGTGCAGGGCATCGGCCCCGAAGCCGCGACCCAGCCCGAAGCCTCGCTGCACGGCCGCGATGCGCATGGCCGCTACACCTATGGCGGCGGCCTGGCGCGCGTGCTGGACATGTTGCGCCGCCAGGGCATCCACGCCACGCTGTTCTGGCCAGTGTTCGAAGCCGAACGCTGCCGCGGCCTGCTGGAGCAAAGCCTGCGCGACGGCCACGAAGCGGCCTCGCAGGGCAATGCCTACGAAGACCTGCCGGCGCTGGGCGAGCGCGAAGGCGAAGTGCTGGAACGGGCCCGAGACCGGCTGGCCGCACTGACCGGCTCGGTGCCGCAAGGCTTCCGCTACGCCAGCGGGTTCACCGCCAACACCGTGCCGCTCTTGCACCAGCTCGGCTACCGCTACGACAGCAGCGCGATCGACGACGACGCCCCCTACATGCTGGACGCGGACGGCGGGCCTGGCATGGTGGAGCTGCCCTGGAGCGAAGGCCTGTGCGACGCCACCCATTTCAGCCGCCGCGTGACGCAGGACCGGGCCTATGCGCACTGGGTGGAACAGGGCGACGCGCTGCTTGCGGCCGAAGGCTATGCCTGCCTGACCCTGCACCCGCGCGCCGACAACGGCGTCGGCCGCGCGGCAAGGCTGCTGAAAGTCGAGCAACTGCTGGAGCGCTTCCGCGCCGCGGGCGCAAGCTTCAAGACCTGCGCCGACCTGGCCGCCGCCTCCCCCCATACGCGCTGAACGCAGGACGCCCATGGCGTCCTTGCACTGGTAAACCCTGAGCAATATTGGCGCCAAAATAAGCTAACATTTTTTCGCCATCCAATTCCCACCCCAGATTGCGGCGCGGCGCGCCGCCCTATGTCCATGACCCAGATCACCCAATTTCCCTTCGTATCGGTTTCGGGCGCGCCCGAAGCCCGTGGCCGCTCCTACGGCCAGCAAGCCGCTGATCGCGTGCGCAAGAGCGCCAAGATGTACGGCCAGACCCTGGTCGACCTGGGCTATGACGCCATGGCGCGCACCCAGCTGATCAACGGCTTCGCCCGCGAGATCGAGAACTTCGCGCCGCATTACCTGGAAGAAATGCGCGGCATTGCGGCAGGCGCCGACGTACCTTTCGAAGATATCGTGATGGTGAACGCGCGCACCGAAGTCATCGCCAAGGCCCGCGCCGAAAAGAAGAAGGCCGCCGAACTGGAGCCGGGCGACGGCTGCACCGGCGCGCTGATCCTGCCGACGCGTTCGGCCAATGGCCGTCTGATCCATGGGCAGAACTGGGACTGGCGCGCGGAATGCGCCGAGACCGCCATCGTGCTGCGCGTGCGCAACGACAACGGCCCCGACATCCTGACCTTCGTAGAGGCCGGCGGCCTGGCGCGCAGCGGCCTGAACAGCGCCGGCGTTTCGATCACCGCCAACTACCTGGAATCCGACCGCGACTTCCGCCAGCTGGGCGTGCCGCTGTCGCTGATCCGCCGCAAGGTGCTGGAACAGGAACACTTCGCGCTGGCGATCAAGGCCGTGGCGACCACGCCCAAGTCCTGCTCCAACAACATCATGATCGGCATGGCCGCGGGCTTCGGGGTGGACTACGAGTGCACCACCGACGAAGCCTTCCCCATCTACCCGGGCAGCGACGACCTGATCGTCCACGCCAACCACTGGGTCAGCGACGTGGCCCTGACCAAGCTGCGCGACACCGGCCGCGCCAGCACGCCGGAAAGCGCCTATCGCGATTGGCGCGTGCGCCGGCTGCTGAACGAGCAGTCCAAGCTGACGCGCGAAGACCTCAAGCGCGCGCTGTTCGACGACTTCGGCGCGCCCTATTCCGTCTGCCGTCCGCCGCGCCCCGGCAGCCACGACAACCTGTCGGCCACGGTGGCGATGGTGATCATGGAGCCCGAGGCCGGCCTGATGGAAGTCGCGCCGCTGCCGGCGCTGAACCGCAGCTTCACCCGCTACAGCCTGAGCGCCGAACCCGAACTGCTGGCTGCCGCCTGACGCGGCGCGCCCGCGCAACCCCAGGAAGACGTATCGATGAATAAAAATCTATTGAGCGCCGCGGTTGCGCTGGCGCTGGGCGCCGTGGCCGGCGTGGCCTGGGCGCAATCCGCCCCGCCGCTGCGCATCTCGCTCACGGCCGACATCCGCTCCACCGAACCCGGCGTGAACCGAGACAGCAATAGCGACGCGGTGGTGCTGCACATCGTCGAGGGGCTGGTGGCCTATGGCGAGGACGCCGAGGTCCGCCCGCTGCTGGCCAAGTCGGTGGACATCAGCCCGGACGGCAAGACCTATACCTTCAAGCTGCGCGAAGGCATCAAGTTCCATAACGGCAAGCCCATGACCTCGGCCGACGTGCTGTGGAGCTGGCAGCACTACACCGCGGCCAATTCGGGCTGGCGCTGCGCCAGCGAATTCGACGGACGCGGCACGGTCAAGGTCACGGGCGTGGAAGCGCCAGACGCGCAGACGGTGGTCTACCACATCGAAAAGCCCAGCAGCCTGTTCCTGGCGACACTGGCGCGCGCCGACTGCGGCGGCACCGGCATCCTGTCCAAGGATTCGGTGCGCGCGGACGGCACTTGGGACAAGCCCATCGGCACCGGTCCGTTCGAGCTGGCGGAATGGAAGCGCGGCGAGTACGTACGCCTGACCAAGTTCGCGGGCTATTCGAACCTGGATGGCAAGCGCGACGGCTACACGGGGTCGAAGCGGCCGCTGGTGGACGAGGTGCGTTTCCTGATCGTGCCGGACGATTCCACCGCCAAGGCGGCCTTGCAGCGGGGCAACATCGACATCATTGAAGACGTGTCCAATAGCGACGTGCCGGTGCTGCAAGGCACGCCCAACGTCAAGGTGGCGCACGCGCCGGTGATGAGCATGACGGCGCTGCTGATGCAGACCAAGGATCCGGTGCTGGCCAATCCCAAGATGCGTCAGGCTTTGGCGCACGCGATCGATTACCAGCAGTTGGCGGCGGCGGTGACGGAAGGTTTGGCTCAGCCGAACAATTCGATCGTGCCGCTGGTGTCGCCATACCATGACGCGGCGCAGAAGCAGGGCTGGAATTACGATCCGGCCCATTCGCAGAAGCTGCTGAAGGAAGCTGGATACAAGGGGCAGGAACTTGCGATCCTGACGACCAAGCGCTATCCGCAGTCGTATAACTCCGCGGTCATCATCCAGGCGATGCTGCAAGCGGTTGGCATCAATGCGCAGTTGTCGGTGGTGGAATGGGCGACGCAGCTGGACCGCTATAACGCGGGCACTTACCAGATGATGACGTTCCCGTATTCAGCGCGGCTGGATGCGGCGCTGAATTACGAGATGGTGACGGGGGATAAGGCGAAGCAGCCGCGCAAGGTCTGGGACAACCCGGAGGCGCTGAAGCTGATCGAGGCGGCGTCGGCGGACACGGATCATGCGAAGCGGCAGGCTTCGTTTGATCAGCTGCATAAGCTGTTCCTGGCGGATGTGCCTAGTATTCCTTTGTATAACGGGTTGGATATTGGGGCTTATCGGGCGGATATCAGGGGGTATCAGCCTTGGGCGGTTAAGAAGCCGCGGGCATGGGAGGTGGAGCGGGTCGCGCCTTGAGGTTGTCTTTGTTGGCTTTGTTGGTTTTGGCGGTGCCGGTGTTGTCTTCGTAGGTCGCCCGGCGGCGCGGGCCCTGAGGCTGCTCGCGCCCACGATTGCGGTCCGGAGCCTTCGCTCCGGACTGCCCCGTCGTCATCGTCGTCACCGCCTGCGGCGGCTCCTTCCGATTCCCTCGGGCGCATCGAGGTTGCTCGTAGCCTCAGGGCCCACGCCGCCGGGCTGCCTTCATCTTGGCTTGTCGCGCCGTCAGACCCGTGGGTAGTGGAGAGGTTTGCGGGGCCCGCTGCTTGCGGCCGCGCAGGCGGCCGCAAGCAGCTTACGTGGTGGTGGGGCGTCGTGATGATCTGCGCTTGCGCGCGGGGGTTGATTCTGTCTTTCTCCCGTTCTTCGTCGTTCCGCGTTCGTCGTTTCCCTGTCTGGTCCTAGTACTTCCCTCGGATTTCCTTTTGCGTTTCCCCTCGCGCATTCACGCGCGGCCGCTCGCTACCTTGGGCGCCTCTTCTTCACATACCCCGCTTTTCGACTCCGTCGCCCCCCTGGGCTAGCGCCGGCCAACTGGCAATAACCATTAGGGATACTACTGGTATCTCTTTGGGATACCAGTGGGGTACCTTCTCATCCATTGCGCGGGACGGCAATTGGGAGTCTCTGTCGTCCGCGCCTTTTTCTTACGCTGCAACACACATGAACGCTACACAACGCACCTATCAAACCTTGCTGGACCAGATCGTTTCGCGCCGGATTCCGGCGGGGGAAGTGTTGGAGGAAAGGCGGCTGGCGGATGAGCTGGAGGTGTCGCGCACGCCCTTGCGCGCGGCCATGAACCGGCTGCTGGGCGAAGGGATGCTGGAGCGGCTGTCCAACGGGTCCATCGTGGTGCGCTCGTTTGGCGTGACGGATTTGCTGGAACTGCTGCAGATCCGCAGCCTGCTGGAGAGCGAGGCGGCGGCGATGGCGGTCGGGCGGATTCCGGCTGAGCCGCTGGAGGGGCTGCGGACGCGGCTGCAGGCCTTGCTGGATGCGAAGACGGCGGATGAGAAGTCGGATTGGGAGGTCGATAACGCCCTGCACGATCTGGTGGCGGCGTATTGCGGCAACCGGAATCTGGCGACCATGATCACGGCGGCGCGGCGGCAGGTGCGGATGTGCGATGTGGAGCGTCTGCCGCAGCGGCAGGTGCAGGCGCGCGAAGAGCATCTGGCGATCGTGCAGGCGCTGTTGTCGGGCGAGTCGGCCCAAGCGCGGCAGGCGATGGCGGCGCATCTGGAGAACGTGCGGCGCAGCTATGTGAATTCGCTGGGGTATCTGAGCCATGGCGCGTGACATGAGTGGTTCGCAGCGCATGATCCGCCCGCGGCCGCTCACGCCCGAGGCGTTCGCGCCGTATGGCGAGGTGATTGCGCACCAGGGCGCGGAGCGGCGCCACTACCTGACCGAGCCGATGCGGCATGGACCCGAGGTCGTGCGGCACGCAAGCTGGGTCAGCCGGGTGCAGGCAGCGCCGGCGGGACCGATCGAGATCCGGTTGATGGAACGCCATCGCTACGCGGCGCAGAGTTTCGTGCCGTTGACGGATTCGCCCTATCTGGTGGTAGTGGCGCCTGCCGGGGCCGACGATCTGCCCGACATGGCGCGGCTGGAAGCGTTTCTCGCGACCGGCAGCCAGGGTGTGTGCTACCGCGTGGGCGCCTGGCATCACGGCCTGACCGTGTTGCAGGGGCCGGCGGAGTTCCTGGTCCTGATGGGCCAGACCGGCCGCGGCGATGACGACGAGTTCTGGCAGGCGCCGGCTCCGCACGCCCTGGTTTCGCTTTCCGATTGATTCCTCACCGATGGCTAGCCCCGCTATGACTACCGATCATCCGCACTTGCGCCGCAACTTTGTCGGCTACGGCGCCAATCCGCCCGATCCCAAATGGCCGGGCGGCGCGCGCCTGGCGCTGAACCTCTGCATCAACTACGAGGAAGGCGGCGAACCTTCGGTGCCGGACGGCGACGCTGAATCCGAAACCGGGCTGACCGAGGGCGGCGCGGGTGGCTTCGCGGGGCGCGACCTGGCGGCCGAGTCGATGTTCGAATACGGCAGCCGGATCGGCTTCTGGCGCGTGCACCGCCTGCTGCAGGAGCGCGGCATGGCGGCCACGATATTGGGCTGCGGCCTGGCGCTGGAGCGCAATCCTGAAGTCTGCGAGGCCATCAAGGCGGCGGGCTATGACGTGTGCGCGCACGGCTGGCGCTGGGAACGGCACCAGAACCTGACGCTGGAACAAGAACGCGAGCGCATCCGCCGCACGGTGGAATCGATTACCCGCACGGTGGGCTCGCGGCCGCTGGGCTGGTATTGCCGCTACGGCCCCAGCCTGAACACCCGCGCCCTGCTGGCCGAGGAAGGCGGCTTCCTCTACGACTCCGATACCTACAACGACGAGCTGCCCTACTGGACCCAGGTCGGCGGCAAGCCCCACCTGCTGGTGCCTTACGGCCTGGCCAACAACGACGCCAAGTTCATCCGCGGCGGCATGGCCACGGGGCAGGACCTGTTCGAGTACCTGCGCGACGCTTTCGACATGCTGTACGAGGAAGGCGCCACGGCTCCCAAGATGATGTCCGTGGGACTGCATCTGCGGCTGGTCGGCCAGCCCGGACGCGCGGCAGGCCTGGCGCGCTTCCTGGACCACGTGGCGGCGCATGGCGACGTCTGGGTCTGCCGCCGCGCCGACATCGCGCGCCACTGGCATGCACACCATCCGGCCGCCCAAGGCACCGCGCGCTGATTCGTTTTCTGCATCGCCCCCGTTTTCTCATCAGGAGAGCAGCATGTCGAAGTACCAGAAAATCAATCGCCGCGGCCTGCTGGCCACGGCCCTGGCCGGGTTGCTTGCGCTGGGCCTGAGCCCGGCCGCGCAGGCCGAGGCCTATCCCAGCAAGCCCATCCGCATCGTCGTACCCTTCCCGCCCGGCGGCGCGGCCGACACCCTGGCGCGCGCGCTGTCGCAGCAGCTGAACGACACGCTGGGCAAGCAGGTCATCGTGGAAAACCGCGCCGGCGCGGGCGGCACCATCGGCACCAATGCGGTGGCGCGCGCGGAGCCGGACGGCTACACGCTGCTGCTGGGCAATGTGTCGACGCTGGCGATCGCGCCCAGCCTGTATCCGAACCTGAACTACGACCCGGTAAAGGATTTCACGCCCATCACGCTGGTGGGCAAGAGCCCGCTGGTGTTCGCGGTCAATCCCGGCCTACAGGCGAAGAACCTGCCTGAACTGATCGCCCTGGCGAACAAGGATCCGGGCAAGCTGACCTTCGGCTCGTCCGGCGCGGGCAGCATCACCCACCTGACGGGCGAAGTCTTGAACCTGGCCACGGGCGGCAAGCTGGTGCACGTACCCTACAAGGGCAGCGCTCCGGTGCTGCTGGCAGTGGCCTCGGGCGAATTGAGCATGGGCGTGACGCAGGTAGTGGAAATGCTGCCGCAATACAAGGGCGGCCGGGTCGGCGCCGCCGCGGTGACGGGCAAGGAAAAGTCGCCTGCCCTGCCTGAAGTCACGACTGCGACCTCGCAGGGGGTGAAGGGGCTGGAAGCCACCACCTGGTACAGCCTGATGGCGCCTGCGGGCGTGCCCGCGGAAGTGGTGCAGCGCCTGCAACCCGCGTTGGAGAAAGTGCTTACCAACGCCGAGCTGCGCAAGCGCTTCGCCGACGAGGGCCTGATCCTGGCCCCGTCCACGCAGGCCGAACTGAGCGCATTCCTGGGCGCCGAAGTCCGGGATTGGGCCGCCGTAATCAAGCAGGCGGGCGTCAAGCTCGACTGAGGGCAGTCCCCGCTGAATCCAAATCCGCGCGGGCCGTCCGCATGACATCGGCCCTGAGTTCACGCTCAGGGCCGAAATCGCTCCCCCTTGCGGGCAATAGCCTTACTTGCCGTCCCGGACCTTGGTCTCCCAGGCCCGCGGCTTGCCTTCCCAGACCGAGAATCCCTCCACGCGTTTGCTGGAAGCCCAGGCGTCGGCGCCGTTGTACAGCATGAGCATCGGCGTCTGTTCCAGCATCAGGGCATGCAGTTGGTCGAACAACGCCTGGCGCTTGGCCGGATCGGATTCCAGGAAGCTCTCATCGATCAGCTTCTGCGCCGCGGGATCGTCCCAGACCTTGCGCGGCTGCTTGGCCTTGTCGCCCGAGAACTGCTCGAAGCTCAGCGAGGGATCCAGGCGCGACGAGAACGAGAACGAACTGATCTGGTACTTGCCGGTGTTGTAGCGGTCCAGCTGCGTGGCCCATTCCAGCACCTCGATCTTGGCGTTGATGCCCACGGACTGCATCATGGCCTGCGCGATCACCGCCACCTGGTAGCTGGGCACGTGGGCGCGCTTGTTGGCGTAGATGACCACGGGCTCGCCCTTGTAGCCGGCTTCCTTCAGCAATTGCTGCGCCCGCGCCGGATCGTATTTGTAGCCGCGTTTTTCCGCATCCTTGTAATAGGCCGAACCCGCGTAGACGGCGGAGTTGTTCAGCTGCCCCAGGCCCTCCGAGGCTGCGGCCACGACCTGCGGTATGTCCAGCGACGCCGCGATGGCCTGGCGGATCTTGACGTTCTTCAGCACCGGATCCTCGGTCTGGAACAGCAGCACATGCTTGACGGCGTCATGCGGGCTGAACACCGCCAGGTTCTTCGCGCTTTTCAGTTCGCCCACGTCGGTGTTGGTGATCTGCGCGGCGTCGATGGCGCCCGACAGCAGGCCGGCCTTCGAGGTCGAAGGATCGGGAACCACCAGGAACTTCACTTCCTCCACCAGCGGGCGCTTGGAGCCGACGTAGCCGTCCGGCTTGTCGCCCCCAGGCGAGGTGTAATCCTTGAAGGCGGACAGCAAGGTGTATTCGCCGCGCTTCCAGTCCTTGAACATGTAGGGGCCGGTACCCACCGGCTTGACCCAGGAACCGTCGGCCGCCACCGAATCCTTGGAAATGATGGCCGTCATGCCGCAATCGGTGCGGGCCAGCGAATCCAGGAACACGGCCGACTTGCGGTCCACCTTCATCACCACGGTCTGCGCGTCGGGCGCGGAGACGTCCGTCACCTTCAGGCCGTTGCGCCCGTCGAAGTCGCTGCGGCAGCGCCAATCCGTCTTGGGATCCATGTAGCGCTGCCAGTTCCAGATCACGTCGGCCGAGGTCAGCGTAGCGCCGTTGTGGAACTTGACGCCGTCGCGCAGCTTGAAGGTATAAGTCAGGCCGTCTTCCGACAGATCCACGGATTTGGCCAGCAAGGGACCCACGGTGCCGTTTTCGCGGTAGCCGACCAGACCTTCCACGATGTTCAGCACCACGCCGTCGGTGGTGTTGTCGCGGTTGACGCCGGGGTTGGTCGAGCGGATGTCGGCCGGCTGGGCAATGGTGAGCAGCGCGGCCTGGGCCGAACCGGCGGCGGCCAGCGCCAGGCTGAGCGCGAGCGCTCTGGGTACGAAAACGTGGTGCATGCAAAGACTCCCCGGCGTGCGGCGCAAAATTCACGCATATATTGGCGCCAAAATTAGCTGCTCATTATGGGCGGAATGCGCCACGCCGCTATCGGGGGTATCCCTGAAAGCGCCGCCAGAATGAAAAAGCGGCGGCCCTGTTTCAAGAGGCCGCCGCATGTGCGTAGCGCGAGTCGCGGAAAACGTCTCAGGAGATGTCCTGCCCCACGTGCTGGGCAATGATTTTCTGCAAGCGCTTGACGTCGCGCGCTTCCAGCGCGTCGACCATGTCGAAGTGCTCGCGCGCGGAAATCTCGATGCGCGAGCGCGTCACCCATTCCTTGGCCGGCGCCGCGGGGCCGCGGGCCCGGGTTTCCTGGATCAGCGCGGTCAATTCCCGGTTGCGGCACATGTCATACATGCCCGCATGAAAAGCCAGGTTGACCTCGTACTGCTCCAGCAGCGTGCCATCCTGCAGCAGCTTGGCGAAGCGTTCGGCCAGGGTGCGCAAGGCCCGCACCTTGGCCGCCGTGACGTTGGGCATCAGGTCCGCCGCCGCGCCCGTTTCCAGCAGGATGCGGATGTCGCGGATCTGCAGGTGCTGGTCCGGGTCCATCGCATAGACGTGATAGCCCCGGTTCGGGATGTGCGCGATCAGCCGCTTGGCGGCCAATTGGTCTAGCGCCCGCCGGACGTCCAGACGCTTGGCGTCGTAGCGTTCCTGCAGGTCGATCTGTTTCAGCCAGGCGCCGGGACCGTACACACCCGCCTGAATATCGTGGGCGATGCGATCAACCAGGCCGGGCTGCGCCGTTGCCGCTTTCGGCATGGACCACTCCCGTCTATCAAATCCGAAGCGCGTATTTTATGCGTAAGTATCCCGGGGGACGGCGCCAGCGCCCCCTGGGAAACCCACCCCTCAGGCGCTGGCCCGCAACGGCTGCTGCTGGTCCAGCCGCCAACGCAGCCGCACGCCGCCGGTTTCGGTGGATTCCAGCGCCGGAATCGCCGACAGCAGGCTGCGGGTGTATTCCTCCTGCGGCTGGTCGAACACGGCGTCGCGCGAGCCCTGCTCGACGATGCCGCCGTCGCGCATCACCACCACGCGGTCGGCCACCTGCTCCACCACGCCCAGGTCATGGCTGATGAACAGGCAGGAAAAGCCGTGGCGCTCCTGCAGGTCGGCGAACAGGTCCAGCACCTGCGCGCGCACGGTCACGTCCAGCGCGGATACCGGTTCGTCGGCAATGACGAAGGCCGGACGGCGCACGATGGCGCGGGCGATCGCCACGCGCTGGCGCTGCCCGCCCGACATTTCGTGGGGATAGCGCTTGGCGTATTCGGAGCCCAGGCCCACTTCGGCCAGCACCTCGTCCACCCGGCGGCGCTTGTCTGGCGCGGGCATGTCATCCAGCATGCGCAGGCCCTCGCCCACCAGCTGGCCGATGGTCATGCGCGGGTCCAGCGAGGAATACGGATCCTGGAACACCATCTGGCAATTCAGCCGGTAGTCGCGCCAGGAGGCCGAGCGGCGGTTCACGGGCTGGCCGCGGAACAGGATCTGGCCCGAGGTGGGCGCCAGCAATCCAGCAATGGCCCGGCCCAGCGTGGTCTTGCCCGAGCCCGAACCGCCCACCACCGCCACCACCTCGCGCGGCTTGACGTGCAGGTCGATGCCATTGAGCGCGCGCTTGGCGCCCGTGCGCGAAAACAGCCGCTGATGCCCGGCGTAGTCCACCACCAGGTTCTTGACTTCGACGATCGGCGCCTCCTTGCCCAGCTGCCGCGCCGGCAGCCGGCGCGGCATGGCGTCCAGCAGCTTGCGCGTGTAGGGATGCTGCGGCCGTTCCAGGATGGCGGCCGTGGCGCCGGTTTCCAGCACCTTGCCGTGCTGCATCACCACCATGCGTTCGGTATAGCGCGCCACCATCGGCAGGTCGTGGCTGATCATCAGCACCGCGGTATGGTGTTCGCGCGTCAGGTCCACCATCAGTTCCAGCACGTCGCGCTGCACCACCGCGTCCAGCGCCGTGGTGGGCTCGTCGGCGATCAGCAGCGCCGGCTCCAGCAACATCACGGAGGCCAGCATCATGCGCTGGCGCATGCCGCCGGAGAACTCGTGCGGCCAAGCTTCCATCGCACCCTTGGGGTCGCGGATGCCAACCCGGCGCAGCATTTCAAGGATGCGTTCGCGGCGCGCCGCCGTGGACAGGTCCTTGCGGTGCAGCTTCAAGCCCTCGTCCAGTTGCCGGCCGATGGGCATGGACGGATTCAGCGACGTCATCGGCTCCTGGAACACCATGCCGATGCGCGCGCCGCGCAGCTTGCGCAGCTCAGCCGGCGAGGCCTGAGTCACTTCGACGCCTTCGAACTTGATGGAGCCGCCCGCCACCACCAGCGGCGATGGCGTCAGGCCCATGATGGCGCGGGCGGCCTGCGTCTTGCCGCTACCGGATTCGCCGACGATGCCGACCATCTCGCCAGGAGCCACCTCGAAGGACACCCCGCTGACGATCTCGCGGCCGCCGTGGCCGACGGTCAGCGACAGATTCGATACCGATACCAATGCGCTCATTGCACGCCCCTCATGCGGGGATCGAAACGGTCTCGCACCGCGTCGCCCAGCAGATTGATCCCCAGCAGCGCGAGCGCGATGGCCAGGCCGGGAAGAATGGAAAGATAGGAAGCCTGCGCCATGAACGGCCGGGCGGCGGCCAGCATATTGCCCCAGGTGGGCGCGGGAGGCGGCACGCCCAGGCCCAGGAAGGACAGCGCGCTTTCCGCCAGGATGACCCAGCCGAACATGGAGGTCGCCAGCACCGTCAGCGGCGCCACGCAATTCGGCAGCACGTGGCGGAACATGGTGTAGAGCTCGGAATTGCCCAGCACACGCGAGGATTCGATGAACTCCTTCTCGCGCAGCGACAGCACCGTGCCGCGCACGATACGCGTCACCGAAGGCGTGTAAGCCAGACCCAGCGCCAGGATGATGCCGTACTTGTTGGCGCCCACCACCGCCAGCAGGCCCAAGGCCAGCAGCAGCCCCGGGAATGCCAGCAGCGCATTGTTGAAGGCCATGATGATGCGGTCGGTCCAGCCCCGCACAAAGCCCGTGAGCGTGCCGATAATAGTGCCCGCGACGATGGCGAAGGTCACCGTCAGCAGGCTGATCCAGACGCTGCTGGACGCGCCGGCCAGCAGGCGCGACAGCTCGTCGCGCCCGAACTCGTCCGTGCCCAGCAGGAACTCGCCGCCCGGCGGCTTGAGCCGCGCCACGAAGTTGATCTTGAGCGGGTCATGCGGCGTCCAGAAGGCGCCCATGACGGCCGCCACTATCATCAACGCCACGATAACGCCGCCCAGTAGCGCGTTGGCTGCAATTCGCTTTTTCATTCGGCGGTCACTCTCGGGTCAAAGAGGGGATAGCAAAGGTCGATGAACAGGTTCACGATCACGTAGACCACGCCCACGAACAACAGACAGCCCTGGATCACGGGGTAATCGCGGGCGAAGATAGAGTCCACCAGCACGCGTCCCAGCCCGGGAATGGTGAACACGGTCTCCACCACCGCAATGCCGCCCAGCAGATTGCCCAGCACCAGGCCGATCAGCGTCCAGGTCGGACCGAAAGCATTGCGGAACGCATGGCGCATCAGCACCGCGGATTCCGACAGGCCCTTGGCGCGCGCATGGGTGATGTAGTCCAGCCGCAGCACTTCCAGCGTGCTGGCCCGCGCCATGCGCATCAGCACGCCGATCTCATGCAGGAACAGGGTCAGGATGGGCATGGCCAGGTACAGCAGGCCGGCCTTCCAGTCCTCGCCGATGGAGACATAGCCCACCACCGGCAGCCATTGCAGCTTGAGGCCGAAGAAGATCAGCAGCAGCAGGCCCAGCCAGAAGGTCGGAATGGACACCAGCAGCGTGGCCGCGCCCACCAGGAACAGGTCGGGCGCCTTGTTCTGTTTCCAGGCGGCGATCATGCCGGCCGGCACCGCCACCAGCGCGGCGAACAACACCGCCACCAGCACCACGCGGCCGCTGATCAGGAAACGGTCCCACACCAGCGGCAACACCGGCTGGCCGGTATTGATGGACGAACCCAGGTCGCCGTGCAGCATATTGCCGAACCAGATGCCGAACTGGGTCAGCCAGGTCTGGTCCAGCCCCAGCCGCGCCCGCAGGTCGGCCAGCGCCGCCGGCGTCGCCAGGTCGCCCAGCAGCAGTTGGGCGGGATCGCCCGGGATGAGCCGGATCATCACGAACACCGCCACCGCCACGATCAGCAGTGTCGGTATGGCCATGACGATACGGGATAGCGCGAAACGCAGCATGCCCCTCTCCTATTCCCCGGCGCGGACCCGCGGATGCCCGCAAGCGCCGCGTCCGCCGGTCTCAGTTGCCTTCATGTCGCAGCTTGCGCAAGGCGGCGGCCAGGAAGTCCTGCACCTGACCCACGCATTTCAGGCCGTCGTGCGGCACGTTTTCCACCACGTCCAGCACCGCGTTCACGCCCTGGGCTTCGAACGAGCGGCGCAGCGACTCAAGACGCTCAGGGCGCGTGTTGCCTGCGGAATTGGCGCCGGGCATGAAGAACTTCCCGCCTTCGCGATGGGTGATTTCCCAGGTTTCCAGGTCGGCCTTGCCCACGATCATGTGCACCGCCACCTGCTTGAGCGCTTCGATGTCGATGCGTTTGCCGAAACGGGCCTCCGCGTCGCGCACGCCCACCCACCAATCCTGGCTGGGATCCAGCAGCGTGACCGAGCCCGGCGCGCCGATCGACACCGCCCACAGGCTTTCCGGGTGCAGGTAGGCGTAACGGTTCACGAACTGGCCGCCGCCCGAGTAGCCGAACAAGCCGAAGCGCGAGAAATCGCAGCCGAACTTCTCGCCCACTTCCGCCACCATGTCGAGCAGGATCTCGTCATAGCGGATGTCGCCTTCGCGCAATTGCTTGAAGCCGTCGCGGTTGCCGTCGCCCAGCGGGCTCACGGGGAACAGCGGGCACAGCACGATGCAGTCGTTCCAGCGGGCGAACTCCGCGAACGCGTCGCGGTATTCCACGAAGGCGCGGCCGGTGCCGTGCATGATCACCACCAGCTGCATCGGATGCCTGGCACTGTCGATGTGCGGCGGCACATAGGTGCAATAGGAAAAGCGCGGGTCGGAGCGGGCGGCAAAGACGGTGCTGTGGCCCAGGTCGTACATGGCCCGCGCGCGGGCGGCGTCGGGCTGGATGGCGAGTGCTGCGTTGGACTGCATGGTTTCCTCGTTTCCATGGCCGCGCGGGCGGACGCATGGTTTATGCCGGTGGTCGAAATAATGATCACATAAATTGGCGCCAATTTTAGGCGCACGTATTCCGGCGCAACAAGGCAGGGGATTCCCTAGGGGCGTAAAAAAGAGCGCCTCGGCGCTCCCTGGATGGCGCAGTCACGGCCCGCTCTGCGGGACGGCGCCTGCGCGTTTCAACCTTTCCTCGCTTCAGCCCTTCTTGAACAGCCGCTTGGCCAGGCTGACCACTCCCAGCACCACGGCTCCGGCCGCGATGCCGAACAAGGCGTTGAGCAGCGTGGCCGTCAGCGCCTGCACCACCCCGCCCCCGCCCACCGCGGCGGCGGCCTGGTCGACGGCGGCCTGCACGGGCGGGATGCCGTGGGTCAGGATGGCGCCGCCCACCATGAACATGGCGGCGGTGCCCACCACCGAAAGCGTCTTCATCAGATAGGGCGCCGCGCCCACGATGCGCCGGCCCAGCCAGGCCGTGGCCTGGGAAGACTTCTGGCTGAGGTAGAGGCCCAGGTCGTCCAGCTTGACGATGCCGGCCACCAAGCCGTAGACCCCGACCGTCATCGCGATGGCGATGATCGACAGCACCAGCACCTGGCGGGTGAAATCCGCGTCAGCTACCGCTTCCATGCTGATGACGATGATTTCCGCCGACAGGATGAAGTCCGTGCGTATCGCGCCTTTGATTTTGTCGCGCTCGAAGGCCACCATGTCCACCGACGCGTCCTGCAGGGCTTCGGCGCGCGCCGCGTGATTGCCCTCGTCCGAATCGCCGTGCGGCAGGAACTTATGCGCCAGCTTCTCGACGCCCTCATAGCAAAGGAATGCGCCCCCCAGCATCAGCAAGGGGGTCACCGCCCAGGGCGCGAACACGCTGATCAGCAGCGCCGCCGGCACCAGGATCAGCTTGTTGATGAAGGAGCCCTTGGCCACCGCCCAGACGACGGGCAGTTCCCGGTTGACCGGCACGCCGCTGACCTGCTGGGCGTTGAGCGCCAGATCGTCGCCCAGCACCCCGGCCGTCTTCTTGGCCGCCACCTTGGTCATCACGGACACGTCGTCCAATATGGTCGCGATATCGTCGAACAGTGCGAAGAAGCTGCTTCCGGCCATCAAGTATCCCCTGTGCCTCAAAAGGATTTTCGAGTGTACAGGCGGCCACCGTCCGCCAAACGCTGTGCGCCTGGCCGTTTTCACTTCTTTTCTGTCCGTAACCCCGATGGCGCCGCCGGACGTCCCGGCCTACCCTGGCGCCTGGACCCGTCTCTTGCCCCAGGAGCCCATATGCTTGCCTTGCGACCCAGTTGCGAACACTGCGATACGGCGCTGCCGCCAGACTCCGGCGCCGCCCGGATATGCAGCTTTGAATGCACCTTCTGCGCCGCTTGCGCCGAGGGGCTGCTGGGCAACGTCTGCCCCAATTGCGGCGGCGGCTTCACGCCCCGCCCGGTCCGTCCCGCCAGCGACCGCAAGGGCGGGAACTTCCTGGGCAAGTACCCGGCCAGCGCGGAGCGCAAGCACCGCCCGGTCGACCTGGCTGCGCACGAAGCGCTGCGGCGCAGCCTGGACGGTATTCCGCCGGAACGCCGCTAGCCGCTACAGCGCCTCGATGCGCGGATAGAGATCGCGATTCTCGCGCTGCATGCGTTCATGGACGCGGCGCAGCACCGTATTGGCGTCAGCCCGGAAGCCGGCCTCGTCCAGCTCCAGGCTGCCGGCATTGTTCCAACGGCGCGCGAATGCCTCGTAGCTGCGTGCGATCGCGTCCATTTCCTCCTGGAATGCGCGGCCCGCCTGTGCCAGATCAGTATCGTCGCTGCGCGCCAGCGCCGGATACAGCGCCCGGTCCTCGACCGCCAGGTGCAGCTTGATCGTGGCACTCATGGACACAATGCCGCGCGCGATTTCGGCCGCGTTGCGGGCCACGCCCGCATGCGCCAACCGGCGCAGGGACGCAATGCCCTGCAGGATGTCCACGTGTTGCTGCTTGAATTTATCGATGTTCATGCCCGGATTTCCGTACGGAAGCGGCGGGGCCGGCGCCCCGCCCGCGGTTTGCTGCGGAACCGGTCCGCAGCCCCGTTCAATTGCGCGCGTGCGCCGCGGGATTGGCCGCGTTCTCGAACAGGATGTTGTTTTCCAGGTGGATGTGCGCCATCAAGTCTTCCTTGAAGGTGCGCAGGCCCAGGTACAGCGCCCGCCAGGTATTGCAGGCGGCGCGCGGCAGCGTGATGTCGTTGGTCAGCGCCAGCAGCCGTTCCAGCGCCACGCCATGGTCGTCATGTTCCGTGCGCATGACCATGATGGGCATGGTCGCCATGGCGCCATGGCCGCGGGCCAGCATCGGAAAGAGCACCTGCTCCTCCTTCTGCATATGGCTTTCCAGCTCCTGCTGCATCACGCGCAGGTGGTCGGCCAGGCCGGTCGGGCAGTCGGGGCTGTCGGCGTGCACCTGCTCCACCTTCAGCGCCAGCCGGATCAATTCGGGCAGTTGCTGGCGATGCACCTCGTGGTAGCGCGCCAGGATGTGGTCCACCAGTTCGGCCGGCGTAGCCAGGACCCAATCCGTTTCCTGCGACGGGGTGCGCGCCAGTTCCATCAGGCGCGCCTCGATCTGCGCCGCGTCCAGCGAACGCTGGGCCGCCGCCTCGGCCAGGCTCTTCTTGCCGCCACAGCAGAAATCCAGCTGGTATTCATGAAACACCTGCGTGGCGCCAGGGATGCTGCGGGCCAATTGCCCCAGGGATTGCTCAACCATGCTCATCGCGTCTCTCCATAGTTCGTGACGGGTACTGGAGATAGAGCGAAAACCGTGCCAGGAAAAACTTGCTATTTATCAATGAATTGCAAATTAAAGGGTGAATATGACCCTGGAAAACCACGGTTCAAACCACCCCAGGACGGTAAAATTCACCCATGCAAAACCTGCTGCTTGCCGATCTGGTCGCCGATCTCCCTCCCGCAGTCCGCCTGCAGCGGCTGGTGTCCAGCCTGCGCACCCACTTCCGCTGCGGCGCCGTGGCCCTGCTGCAACTGGAAGAAGACCACTTGCGCCCCATCGCGGTGGACGGCCTGACGCAGGACGCCCTGGGCCGCCGTTTCGCCGTACAGCAGCATCCACGGCTGGCGGCCATCCTGGCGCGGCGCGGCGTCACCTGTTTTCACCACGACAGCACCCTGCCCGATCCCTATGATGGCCTGATCAACGGCATGGCCGGCGAACCGCTGCCGGTGCACGATTGCATGGGCACCAGCCTGCACATCGAGGGCCGGCCCTGGGGCGTGCTGACGCTGGACGCGCTGGAAGTGGGCACCTTCGACGCCGAGGCCCAGTCCGATCTGCGCGATTACATCGTGCTGCTGGAAGCCGCCTTGCGCACCACTCGCCTGGAAGCGGAAATCCGGGCGCTGCGCGTGGCGCGCGGCACCGAACCGGCCGACAGCGCCGTCGCCGACAACAACGAGATCCTGGGGCAAAGCGAAGCCATCAGCCGCCTGCTGCATGAAATCCAGGTGGTGGCGGACTCGGAACTACCTATCCTGCTGCTGGGGGAAACCGGCGTGGGCAAGGAACTGTTCGCGCATCGCGTGCACCGCCTGTCACGCCGCCGCGACAAGCCGCTGGTGCATGTGAACTGCGCCGCCCTGCCCGAATCGCTGGCCGAAAGCGAATTGTTCGGCCACGCCAAGGGCGCCTTCTCGGGCGCGGTTGCGGACCGGCCGGGCCGCTTCGAGGCCGCCAACGGCGGCACGCTGTTCCTGGACGAAGTGGGCGAACTGCCGCTGCTGGTGCAGGCCAAGCTGCTGCGCACGCTGCAGAACGGCGAAATCCAGCGCCTGGGCGACGACCGCCCGCGCCGCGTCGACGTGCGCATCCTGGCCGCCACCAACCGCAGCTTGCGCGACCTGGTGCGCGCGGGCGATTTCCGCGCCGACCTGTATCACCGGCTGTCCGTCTATCCCATCCCCATTCCGCCGCTGCGCGACCGCGGCAATGACGTGCTGCTGCTGGCTGGCCGCTACCTGGAATTGAACCGCGCGCGCCTGGGCCTGCGCAGCCTGAGGTTATCGCCCGAAGCCGAGGACATGCTGCGCCGCTACCGCTGGCCCGGCAATGTGCGCGAACTGGAACACGTCATCAGCCGCGCCGCCATCAAGGCCGTCAGCCATGGCGCCACACGCAACGAGATCGTGACGCTGGGCGCCAAGCTGCTGGACTTGTCCGATGGCGACATGCCCGTGGCGGCGCCGCAGGACGATGCCGACGCATCCGTCGGGCCGGACCAGACGCTACGGGAAGCGGTCGATGCCTGCCAACGGCAGGCCATCCGCCGCGCGCTGGAGGCGCATCAAGGTAACTGGGCCCACGCCGCGCGCGCGCTGGGCGTGGATGCCAGCAATCTGCACAAGCTGGCGCGGCGCATCGGGCTGAAGGGCTGAGGCGCGGCTGGCGGCTCACGCAGGCCGGGCGTGCGCGTCAACGACGACACGGCCATGATGGATCGCGGCGTCCACCGCCATGCCTGGACTGGAAACGAAGCCGCCCGACGCAAACAAAGGCACGGCGTGGGATACGCCCGTTTTGTCCTGGTTGCCCGCGAGTTCCACGGCCACCGTGGCGGTAAACGCAGGCCGTCCAGAGCCTCCGACTGAAATCCGCGACACGCTGGCTGTCAGCCGATAGCCCTTGTAGACCATATTGTTGTGAAACATGAAACCCCCTACTTGATAAAAGGGCCTTGCGGCCCTTTACTCATAAAGCGCGGATCTGCGTGGCGTGAGGCCCTTTGGCGCCCTGCGCGGTCACATAACTGACGCGCTGATTCTCGACCAGCACCTTGTGGCCGTCGCTGACGATTTCGGAGAAATGCGCGAACAGATCCTTGCCGCCGTTTTCGGGCATGATGAAGCCGAAGCCCTTGGCGTCGTTGAACCATTTGACTATGCCGGTTTCCATGAGTCCTTCCTTTTAAATGCGGGGCTGCGCCCGCGACGGTGGATGAGCCAGTCAAGGAAAGGACCGCGAACAATGAAGCGCCCCGGAAAGGGAGCAAGACCGGACGAAAATCTCGATGCTCGAAAAGCTTCAAACCCACTATGGGTGCAGGGTCGGCGAAAGTCAATGCGCGTTTCCAATTACCACCCCGCTAACACATAGGCCGATACTCCGGGTATTTTCGGCAGCATTAACTTCCGGCTTTCCGCCTATTTTCCGCTGATACGTAACGAGCATCCCAATTACGTAACGCCTTTGCCTTTTTCCCACGCCGTCAAGGATTCAACGCGTATGCTGCGCGAATGGTGCTTTGAACGCGCGTCGCCTCGCCGTATCGCCATAATGGAGTACGGCTATGAAAGTTCAACCGGCATGCAGCGCGTGAGCGCAGTAAAAAAAACCTTCGCACGCCTGGCCCATGCATGCGTCAAGTTTCTTCCCCACAGTTCGGCACCGGCTAGCGGGGGACGCAAAAACAATGCGCACACGGATTTCCAACCCTCGCGCGCAGCCATCTCATCGCCTTGGCGCATTTACCGCATTTACGCCCGGCCGGGACGCTTGCTGCTGCGTGACGAACAGGGCGCGGTGCTCGACCTGGGCGTGATGAAAGGGTCCGAGCCCAACCTGACTTACCGGCTGTACGCGAGGAACCTGCGAGGCCACGGCTTTGCCACGCGCACGCTTCTGCTGGACGACATCGCACGGCGAATAGAAGCCGGGGACACCGGACAGGAATTGCTGGGCCTGCCGGAATCCACTTTCCCCCCTGGAGCCGATCTGGATCGCGGCACGCATGTCGACGTGTCGCTGAAGTTTGCGCGCTAGGCCGGAAGACCGGCGCACGCAACGCCTCAGGCAGCCATTTCGTCGAACTGCACCTTGCCGCCCTGCATCACCAGCGGAATGCTCTCGCCCTGACCCAGCAGGCAGGACACATCGCGCAGCGGATTGCCGTCCACCACCAGCAGGTCGGCCATCGCACCCGGTGCGATGCAGCCCAGCTTGCCCTGCATTCCCAGCACCTCCGCGCCCACCAGCGTGGCGCTGGCGATCACCGCCTGCGGCCCCAGTACTTCCGCGCGCAGCCGGAACTCCTCGCTCTGCAGGCGGTGCGACGGCCCTAGCAGATCCGTGCCGAAACCCATGGCGACACCCGCATCGCGATAGATTTCCAGCGACCGCAAGCCGGCATTGCGCACTTGCGCGATCTTGGCCACGCTGTCCGCCGGCAGGCCGAGATCGGCGCCTTCCGAGGCCAGCGCCTCGTAGGTCACCAGCGTTGGCACCACATAGGCGCCGTGGTCCGCCATCAGCCGCGCGGCCTCGGCATCGACCAGATTGCCGTGCTCAATGGTGCGCACGCCGCAGCCCACGGCCCGCGCGATCGCGTCCGCGGTATAGGCGTGGGCCAGCACATAGGTCTGGCGAGCTCGAGCCTCGGCCACGATGGCCCGGATCTCGTCTTCCGAATAGCCCCAGGCGCCCACCGGGTCGGTCGGCGAAGCCACCCCGCCCGATGCCATGATCTTGATCTGGTCCGCGCCCATCTGCAGCTCCTGGCGCACGGCGCGGCGCACCTCGTCCACCCCGTCCGCCACGCGCGCCAGCGCCCCGACCCGCACGCAGCACGGACATGGCGAATCTCCAGGCATGAAATCGCTACGCGCGCGCCCGTCGCCGTGGCCTCCCGTCTGACTCAAGGCCCGGCCGGAAACGAACAGGCGCGGCCCCTGCACCAGGCCCTGTTCCACCGCCTGCTTGAAGGCATGACCCGCGCCGCCCGCGTCGCGCACGGTGGTGAAGCCGCGCCGCAGCATGTCGCGCAAGATGGGCGCGGAACGGAATGTCACGAGCACATTCGGCATGGCCATCTGCTGCGGCAGATTAAGCTGGACTGCGATCACATGCACGTGCAGATCGATCAGGCCTGGCATCAGGGTCTTGCCCTTCAGGTCGATGACCCGCGCCTTTGCCGCCGACAAGGGCCGGTCCGAGACTTCCTTGATCAGGCCGTCTTCTACCAGCACATCGTGCTCGCCCAATAGATCGGGCTGCGCCGGGTCCAGCAGCGCGGCATTCTTGAACAAAGTGCTTTCCATGATGTTCCCTGGTTCGGATGATGATTGCTTGGAAAAGATGATTGAGTATGTGTTCGCACGGCAGCGTCAGGCGCAGCACAGCGCAGGCAGCACCAGTTGCGCGTATGGCCTGCACGCGGCCGCTTGGTCCGGCCCGTACCAGTGGGCCGCGTGCAGCAGATTGAGCGAACCCACGGTCCGGCCGCGCCAGCGTATCGGCATGTTGAGCACGCTCTGGCAATCCAGCGATGCGATCAGCGCGTGGTCGGAGAAAACCGCCTGCAGGTCGGCGGACGTACGGCCGATGTACGGCTCGCCCCGATCCAACACTGCCGCGGTCCAAGGTCCTGGGTCCAGCGCCTTGCTGCCGCCGGCAGGATAGGCGTCCGGCAGGTTCGAGTAGAGCCGCGTGGCCAAGGCGGTGCGCGGGTCGTAGGACAGGATGGTGAACAGACGATGGCCGATGGTGGCGGCCAGCGCCCGGTCCGCCGCCACGAAAACGGCCTGCGGCTGGGCCTCTTCGGCGTGCGCGCGGGCCAGCACGTCCAGCGCTGGCATGACGGCTGCGTGAGTCGCGCGAGTACCGCTCATTTCACGCCTCCGGCGGCGATTTCCTCCAGCGAGCGGCCGCGCGTGGGCACGCCCATCAGCACCACCACCAGCGCGCCGAGCAGCAGAGTCACCGTGGTGGTGCCGAATACGCCCAGAAAGCCGAAA
>NZ_JADIJM010000037.1:0-45935 GCF_017355315.1 Achromobacter sp. SD115
CAGCCACATAAGAATTCCAACCATCCCTACAGGAGACATACCCATGATGCGCAAGACTTGCGTCGCCCTGGCGCTGGCCGCCGTGCTGCCCGCCGCCCACGCGGCATTTCCCGACCATCCCATTACGCTGATCGTGCCGTTTCCCGCCGGCGGACCGACCGACATCGTGGGCCGTCTCGCCGCCGCGAAAGCCGGCGAGATCCTGGGCCAGCAGATCGTGGTGGAGAACCGCACGGGCGCGTCCGGCACCATAGGCATGACCGCCACCGCGCGCGCCAAGCCGGACGGCTACACCGTCGGCCTGGCCACCGTCAGCACGCACGGCACCGCGCCGCACCTGTTCCCCAAGCTGGCCTACGACCCGGTCAAGGACTTCACGCCAGTCAGCAACCTGGTCACCAGCCCCAACATCCTCAGCGTCAATCCGCAGTTTCCGGCCAAGACGCTGGGCGAGTTCGTCGAGCACGTGCGCGCCAATCCCAACAAGGACGGTTATGCCAACGCCGGCGCGGGCGGCGTGAACGACCTGGGCATGATCTGGTTCCTGCAGATCATCGGCGGCAAGATGAACAGCATCTCCTACCGCGGATCGGCGCCCGCGCTGACCGACACGGTGGGCGGCGTGGTGCCGGTGATCTTCGATAATTTCCCCTCGTCGCTGCCCTACTTGAAGAGCAATCACCTGCGCGCCCTGGCCATCACCGGCGCCCAGCGCAATCCGCGCCTGCCGGACGTGCCGACGTTCGCGGAGCAGGGCTACAAGGACTACGACGTGACCGCCTGGTACGGCGTGGTGGGCCCGGCCGGCATGCCTGACGACGTGCGCGACAAGCTGGCCGACGCCTTCGCGCGCGCCGTGCGCGATCCGGCCACCGCGGCCAAGATGGAAGAGACGGGCGCTTTTCCGTTGGGCAATACTCCGGCCGAATTCGGCCAGCAGATCCGCGCCGAGCGTGACCGCTGGAAGACTGTGATCGACAAGGCCGACATCAAGCTGCAGTAAGCGCAGCGGCCGCGTTCAGTACACGTCGCGGCGGTAACGGCCGTCGCGCTGCATGGCCTGCAGGCGCGCGGCGCCCAGGATGTCCTGCAAGGCGGCGTCCACGCCGCCGGCCATGCCTTGCAGGCTGCCGCAGACGTAGATGGCGGCGCCCAGGTCGGCCCAGGCGCGCACGGCCTCGGCCTCGTCGCGCAGATGGTGCTGCACGTAGCGGCGCTCAGCCTGATCGCGCGAGAACACCGCGTCCACGCGCTCCAGCGTGCCGTCCTTGCGCCAGGCGTCGATCTCATCCCGGCAGAACCAGTCGTGCGCGGCATTGCGTTCGCCGAAGACCAGCCAGTTGCGCCGCTGGCCCGCCGCGCGGCGCGCCTTGACCAGGGCGCGCAGGCCGGCCAGACCGGTACCGTTGCCCACCAGAAGCAGCGGACGGTCATCGGCTGGCGCGTGGAAATTGCGGTTGACGCGCACGCGCAAGTCGATCGCGTCGCCGGGCTGGGCGATGTGGGTCAGCCAGCCGCTGCCCAGGCCTAGCGCGCCATCCGAACCGCGCATCTGGCGCACCAGCAACTGGATCGAACCCTCTTCGGGCAGCGAGGCGATCGAGTACTCGCGATGCGCCAGCAAGGGGCCGCCGGCTTCACGCCGCGGGCCGATCTCGGCGATGTCGCCCGCCTGCCAGCTGGGCGCGCCATCGGCGGGCGGCGTCAGCGTCAACAGGTAGCAAGGGCCGCCCTGGCTTTGCGGATTGAGCGGCTCGCGCGCGGCCAGGCGCCAGGATTCATAAACCGGCGCCTGCCAGTCGGGCAGGTCGCTGCGTCCGGCCAGCAGGCCCAGGTGGTGCTGCCAATGGCGCAGGGCGGCAGGGTCGCCATTGTCGACTTCGACCAGATCGAACAGCGGCGTCGCGCCTTGCGCGTGCAGCCAGTCGTCCAGGCGGTGGCCGAAGCCGCAGAATTGGGCGTATTCGCTGTCTCCCAGCGCCAGCACTGCGTAATGCGCGCCGGCCAGCGCCGGGGCCGCCTGCTGCATCTGTTCGGCGAAGGCCGCGGCGGCATCGGGCGGATCGCCTTCGCCATAGGTGCTGACCACGAACAGCATGCGGCGGTACTCCGCCAGGCGTTTGGCGTCCAGTTGTTCCATGGCGGCCACGCGCACTGCCAGGCCGCCCGCGCGCAGAGAGTCGGCGGTCTGCGCCGCCAGCGATTCGGCATAGCCTGTCTGCGTGGCGTAGGCGATCAGCAAGGTGTCTTCGGGGACCGGCGCTTGCAGGGCTTGCAGCGCCAGCGCCTGCTGTGCCTCGTGACGCAGGGCGCGGCGCCGGGCCCAGACGCACAGCAGCAGCCAGGCTCCCACCACGCATGCCGCCGCGATCAATCGTGTTGCTGGCATGGCGTCAGGCTATGGCGGCCAGCGCCTGGAATGCGGGCGTGGCGACGACGCGCCAGGCGTCGCGCTCGCGCAGGATGAACAAGGCCGCCAGATCGTGGCGGCGCGCGTAGGCCAGGCCCTCGTCTTCGCCCAGCACGGTCAGGGCGGTGGCGAGCGCGTCGGCTTGCATGCAGCCGGGATGCAGCACGGTGACCGAGGCCAGTTGGTTGCGCACCGGCAAGCCGCTGCGCGGATCGATGGTGTGGGCGTAGCGTTCGTCGCCGCTGCCGGCGTGGCGCCGGTAGTCGCCCGAGGTGGCGATGCTGCGGTCGCACAGCGGCAACGCCAGCACGTGGTCGTCGCTGGCGTCCGGCACTTCGATGGCCACGCGCCAGGACTGGCCGTCGGGCCGCCTGCCGCGCGCACGCAACTCGCCGCCCACTTCGACCAGGTAGTGGGCAATGCCCTGGGCATCGAGCGCCATCGCGGCGCGGTCCACGCCGTAGCCCTTGGCGATGGAGGACAGATCCAGATAGGCGCCGCCCGGCTGCAGCGCCGCCTGGCGCGTCGCGTCCAGCTGCACGCGGCGCCAGCCGCAGCGGGCGCGCGCGGCGTCGATGGCGGCGGGCGAGGGCGGTTCAAACGCGCGCTGATGCGGCCCGAAACCCCAGGCGTTCACCAGCGGTCCGACCGTGGGGTCATACGCGCCGCCGCTATCCTCGGCCAGCGCCAAGGCATGGCTCAATACGTGGAAGAACTCCGCCGGCAGATCCTGCCAGCCGGCTGCGGCCTGGTTGTAGCGCGTGATGTCGGAATCGGTTTCCCAGGTGCTCATCTGGGCAACCACCTCGTCCAGCGCGGCCTGGATGGCCTGGCGCGCCGCGGCCTCCGTGCGTCCGGTCGGCAGCGCCATGCGCGCCGACCAGGTGGTACCCATGGTGGCGCCGGCCAGCGCCGCGGGCGCCGCCGGCATTGCCGGCATGGCGCCGTAGGCGACGCGCACGGCCGCGGCCGGCGCGCCGCGCTGGGCGTAGGAAGGAGAACCGGCCATGCGCCCGCAGCGATTTAGGGCTGCAGCACTTCGACGGTGCCGGCGTAGGAGAGGCGGCGCTTCTTGGCTTGCGGCACGCTGACCTTGGCGTCTTCCATGCCGGCCTCGATCCAGTACAGGCCGGGCTGCGGCCACTTCACCGAGAACTTGCCGTCCTTGTCCGTCTTCAGCGGGATCTCGCCGACCTTGTCGCGATAGCGGCTGCCGCCAGGCACCACGTTGACTTCCAGGTCCGCGGCGGGCTTGCCGTCCAGCAGCATCTGGAAGGTGGCGGGTTCGTCGGTGAACAGGTCGTTCGGGTGGGTCACGGGGGCCAGTTCCAGGCCGCGGCCCACGGGCTTCAGGGCCGAGGGCTTGCCGGCGGTCACGAAGGTTTCGACGCGGCCCAGGCTTTGCGACACTTCCAGCTCATCGGCCTTGGCCGGCACGGCCTGCGCCAGACCTTCGGGCTTGCCGAAGTAGCGCTTGTTCTTGCCGTCTTCCTTCCAGCGCGCGAACACGCCGTCGTTGACCACGGCCACGCGGTAGGTGCCGGCCTGCTTCAGTTGCAGGTCGAAGGTGCTGCGCAGCTTGCCCTTGTTGACGTTCTCGGCTTCGGCGGCGCTGCCGTCCGGCGCCGTCACGGCCAGGCCGTCCAGGCGCAGCGGCGCGTGGTTGAAGTAGAACTTGTCGTTGCCGACGGCGGCGTCGACGGTGACCCAGCTGTCGACGCCGGACAGCACGGTCGAGGACGGCACCATCCAGACGTCATGCGCCTGGGAGGCGAAGGGCAGGCACAGCGCCAGGGCGGCGGCCAGTTTGGCGGCGGATTTCATCGTTGTGCTCCTAGGAGATCTCAGGGTTTCAGGTCGAGCGCGATGGCGCCCAGTTCGTGTTCGCCGCGAGCCGTCAACTGCTCGGCCTTTTGCGGCGGCCATTGGAAGGGGATGCGCAGCAGCTCGCGGCCGCCGACTTCGCGCGCGGCTTCGACCACCACGGCGTATTGGCCGGGCTTGAGGCCCGACAGCGGCTTGCTGGCCGCGTCAAAGCTCAGCGCGTGCTTGCCCACGGGCTTGGTGGCGCCGCTGACGCCGTCCACCGGGAATTTCTGGTTGCGGCCGCTGCGGCGCCACCACTGGCGCATGTCCTTGAGCCATTCCGTGCCTTCGTCGTTCTTCTTGGCCACGTCGTACCAGACGGCCAGGTCGGTGGCCACGCTCTGGTCGGGGTTCTCGATCCAGATCGCCACGTAGGGACGGTGGTACTCCGCCACATCCAGGCGCGGGATCTCGATGGACAGGCCGATGTCGGCCGCTTGGGCCGTTCGGGCGATCAGGCCGGCCAGCAGGGCCGACAACAACAGCTTGCGCATGGAAATCTCCAGGGCGGATCGTTGGAATCAATGTATGAAAAGCAGGGCCAGCACCACCGGGATCACCACGCCCAGGCCGACCATGGGCCAGGTCGCGCTGCGGTTGCCGGCGTGCATCTTGAGCAGCACCAGTCCGGTCAGCGAAAAGACCAGACAGGCGACGGCGAAGATGTCCAGGAACCAGCTCCAGGCCAGGCCGGTGTTGCGGCCTTTGTGCAGATCGTTCAGGTACGAGATCCAGCCGCGGTCGGTGCGTTCGTATTCGACGTCGCCGCTGGCCAGGTCGATGGACAGCCAGGCGTCGCCGCCGGCGCGCGGCAGCGACAGGTAGACCTCATCGGCGGACCATTCGGCCGGTTTGCCGGCTGCAGACGTGTCCAGCGTTTGGTCCAGCCACTGCGCCACGGGCGCGGGCAAGGGCGCCTTTTTCTGCTTGGGCGCGGGGCTCAGCTGCTGCAGGACGGCGGCGGGCATGTGCGCTTCGCGGCTGGTCACCACTGCCTTGGCCTCGATGTGCGAGGCGTTGTTCAGGGTCAGGCCCGTCACCGCGAACAGCAGCATGCCCAACAGGCACAACGCCGAGCTGATCCAATGCCATTGGTGCAGCGTTTTGAGCCAATAGGCCCGGCGGCGGGGAGTGGGTTGACTGTCCATGGGGTATAGGGTGAAAACCCGCGGATTCTAACATTTAATGAGAATGACTCTTATAAATGCCGCCCCTATCCGCCCAAGGAAATTTCAATCGATTTCGGGGCGACGGCGCCGGCAGGCCGGGCGCGCCGTGGCGCCTGCCGCCTGGCGGAGATAACATAGGCCACCCGTTACAAATACCGGAGGTCGTCATGCTTGAACAGCAAGTCGTGGATCAGATCGGTCGTCATTGGGGTTGGGTGGCGTTGCGCGGCGTCGTTGCCATCCTGTTCGGGCTCATGGCCTTGCTCATGCCCGCCATCACCTTGTCCGCCTTGGTGCTGGTGTGGGGCGCTTTCGCGCTGGTGGACGGCGTGCTGGCCCTGGTCGCGGGGGTGCGCATCCGCGACAACGGCAAGCCGTTGTGGGCGCTCATCATCGTGGGCCTGCTGGGCATCGCGGCCGGCATCGTCACCTTCCTCTATCCGGGCCTGACCGCGCTGGTTCTGCTCTACATCATCGCGATCTGGGCGCTGGTGTCCGGCGTGTTCCAGGTCGCGGCTGCCATCCGCTTCCGCAAGGACATCCGCAACGAATGGCTGCTGGGCCTGTCGGGCCTGGTGTCCATCCTGTTCGGCGGCATGCTGATCATGCAGCCCGGCGCCGGCGCGCTGGCGCTGGTCTGGGTGATTGGCGCCTACGCCGTGTTTTTCGGCATACTGCTGCTGGTTTTTTCCTTCCGCCTCAAACAGCACAAGGCGTCCTGAAGCCCGATGTCCGCGTATCAAACCCTGATTCCCCTGAATTTCCTGGCCGTGGGCGTGGGCGCCATGTTCGGCGCCTGGGTCCGCTGGCTGGTAAGCCTGTGGCTGAACGTGGAGTCCTGGCCCTGGGGCACCTTCGCGGTGAACCTGGCCGGCGGCTATCTGGTGGGCCTGGCGCTGGCGCTGGTGGCCGGGCATCCAGAGTGGCCGGCCTGGGTGCGGCTGGGCGCGATCACGGGTTTCATGGGAGGGCTGACGACCTTCTCGACCTTTTCGGCCGAGACGGTGGCGATGCTGGAGCGCGGCGCCTACGCCAGCGCGCTGGGCTATGCGGGATTCAGCCTGGCAGGTTCGCTGCTGCTGACGGCGGCGGGGCTGGCTACCGCCAACCTGTTGCGCTAGGGCTGGCAGGCGCCGCGGCGGCGCTCAGGCCACGGCGGGATTCAGCACGCGGGCGGCCTGCAGGCCGCTGCGCACCGCGCCTTCCAGCACCCCCGGATAGCCGGTGTCGGTCCAGTCGCCGGCCAGCGCCAGCGTGGGCCAGGGCGTGGAGTTCAGCGGGCGGGTCAGACCCGGCACCGCTGCGAAGGTCGCGCGTTTTTCGATGAACAGTTCGGCGGCAGTCACTTCCGGCATGGCCGGCAGGCGCGCGGGGTGGCGCGCCGCTTGTTCGGCCACCTGGTCGATCAGCGCCTCGATGACCTGCTGACGGTTGCGTTCGGCGATGCCGGTGGCCGCGCTGGTCACCACGGCCAGTTCGCCGGCCTTGGTGTCGCCGGCCAGCTGCGCGCGGTCGAACAGCCATTGGCCGTAGTGGTCGCGGGCGGTTTCCTCGCGCAGCATCATCATGGGTTCGGGCAGGCGCCAGGGATCCTGCAGCCGCAGGTTCAACGTGGCGATGGGCATGTAGTCGAATGCCTTGAGCGCGTCCAGCAGGCCGTTGGCGCCGGCCTCGCGCAGCGGGGCGTCTAGCAGCCGCGCGGCGAAGGCGGGCGGCACCGCCAGCACGGCCGCATCGAACCGTTCCTGGTTGATGTCGACGCCTTCGCCGGAGGGGCGGAGCTGGCGCACGGTGCTGCCGTAGCGCATGGTTACCTGGCGCGCGGCGGCGTCGGGCCAGAGCGCGGACAGGTCGGTGCAGGGCAGCAGCATGTCGCTGTTTTCGCGGCTGCCGGTCAGGCTGTCGCGCAGCACGCGCGCGAACAGCGCGGCGCTGGCGGTGGCGGCGGGCGTGTTCAGCGCGGCCAGGCACAGCGGTTCCCAGATCTGGCGGATCAGGGCGTCCGATTGCGCGTGGTAGTGCAGCAGGTGCAGCACGGTCCAGTCGCGCGGCGGCGTCCAGGACATGGCTTTCAAGCCGCGCATCAGGCGCAGGGTCGCGAGACGGTCCTTCCAGGACAGGCCGCGCGCGCGCAGGATCGCCGCCGCCATGTGCAGCGGCGCGGGCAGGCGCGGCGCGGCCAGGCGGAAGCGGCCGTCCAGGCTGGCCAGCTGCAAGGGCCGGCGCATCAACAAGGCGTCCGGGTTGCGGCCGACGCGGCGCATCAGCGCCAGCGTGTGCTTGTAGGCGCCCGACAGCAGGTGCTGGCCATTGTCCAGCGGCGCCTCGAAATCGGTGTGGAACACGCGCCGGGCGCGGCCGCCCGGCGTATGGCCGGCTTCAAAGACGGTGACCTTGGCGCCCGCCTCGCGCAGCGCGACGCTGGCTGCCAGGCCGGCCCAGCCGGCGCCGATGACCGCGGCCTTCACCGGGCCAACCGGCGGACCAGTCCGCGTCCGCCGCCCACCCAGGTCTTCCAGGCGAGCCACAGCTTGCGCAGGGGAGTGAGCGAGATGCGCTGATGCAGCACCTGCCAGTTGTCGCGTTCGATCTCGTCGAGCAGTGCGTGATAGATGGCCGCCATCATCAGGCCCGGGCGCTGTGCGCGGCGGTCGACCTCGGGCAGGTTGCTCATGGCCTCGCGGTACAGTTCGCGGGCGCGTTCGGCCTGGAACTTCATCAGCGCGCTGAAGCGTTCGGAGTATTCGCCGTTCAGGATGTCCGAGGCCTTGACCTCGAACTGCTGCATGTCGTTGACGGGCAGGTAGATGCGGCCGCGGCGGGCATCGTCGCCCACGTCGCGGATGATGTTGGTCATCTGGAACGCCAGGCCTAGCTTTTCCGCGTAGACCAGGGTCTTGGGGTCGGAATAGCCGAAGACGCCGGCGGACAGTTCGCCCACCACGCCGGCGGCGTGCCAGCAGTATTTGCGCAGGCCCGGCCAGTCCAGGTAGCGGGTCTGGTCCAGGTCCATTTCCATGCCGTCGACCACGGCCAGCAGGCGTTCGCGCGTGATTGAACAGCTTTGCAGGTGCGGTTGCAGGGCGCGGGTCACCGGATGGTCCGGATTGCCGTTGTACATCTGGTCGACCTGCGTGCGCCACCAGGCCAGCTTGACGCGGGCCAGCGACGGGTCGGTGCATTCGTCGACCACGTCGTCCACTTCGCGGCAAAACGCGTACAGCGCCGTGATGGCGCGCCGCCGCTCGGGCGGCAGGAAGAGGAAAGAGTAGTAGAAGCTGGAACCGCTTTTGGCGGCTTTCTCCTGGCAGTATTCGTCAGGGGTCATATCAGGTAATTGCGCGCCACATCATGATGGCCCAATCTTTGGCGCCCAATTCGGGGCGATTCATGAATACATCGTAGCCGCCCGCCTCGATACGCTCCAGCACGCGCAGCCCGCCTTGCACCACCAGGCGCAGCTCCAGGCCCATGCGGCCCGGCAGGCGGCGCGCCAGCGGAGCGCCGAAGTGTAGCAGTGCGCGGGCGCGTTCGACTTCGAAGGCCATCAGGTCGCGCCAGGCGGGCGTCAGCCGGCAGGCGGCCAGGTCCTCGTCCGTCACACCGTGGCGGCGCAGGTCCTCTTGCGGCAGGTAGACACGGTGCTTGTGCCAGTCCACCCGCACGTCCTGCCAGAAGTTCACCAGTTGCAGGCCGGTGCAGATGGCGTCGGCCTCGCTCACGTTCTGGGGATTGGTGGCTTCGAACAGGTGCAGCATCAGCCTGCCCACAGGATTGGCGGAGCGGGTGCAGTAGTCGGCCAGCGTGGCGTAGTCTTCGTAGCGCTTGACGCTGATGTCCTGTTCGAAGGCGGACAGCAGGTCGTAGAAGGGCGTGATCGGCAGCTGGTGGCGCGCGATGGTGGCCGCGAGCGGGACGAAGATGCTGGCCAGTTCGGGCGAGCCGGGTTCGGGCCTGGCGCCCGGTTCGGCGCCGATGCGGTGCAGCTCGGCGCGGAACGCGGCTAGCTGCTTCAGCCGTTCTTCGTCGGTGGCGCTGCCTTCGTCGGCGATATCGTCCGCCGCGCGGGCGTAACGGTAGATATCGGTCACGGCGCCGCGCAGCCTGCGCGGCAACAGCAGCGAGGCGACGGGGAAGTTCTCGTAGTGATCGATGGACATATTTGGACTGGCGGATCTGGCCGCGCGGGCCTGGACCGATCCATTTTAGAGTAGTCGCATCCCGGTGACACGGCGCCATGCCGCGTGGGGTGCGGATCAGTTAGACTTAAGCGCCACAGGATCCCACACCATGCCGCGTCCAATCTCCGCCACCGTCTCCGTCTCCGCGCTAGCGCACAACCTCGCGGCCGTTCGCCGCCACCTGGACCAGACCGCGGAGGCCGCGTCGGGCCTGCCGCCCTCGATCTGGGCGGTGATCAAGGCCAATGCCTACGGGCATGGCATCGAGCAGGCCGTCGCCGGCTTCTCGAAGGCGCAAGGCCTGGCCATGCTGGACCTGGACGAAGCCGTGCGCTGCCGCGAAGCGGGCTGGGGCGGTCCCATCCTGCTGCTGGAAGGTTTTTTCGAACCCTCCGACCTGGACCTTGTCGACCGCTACCACCTGAGCACCACGGTGCACAACCGGGAGCAACTGGACATGCTGGCGCGCGCGCGCTTCTCGCGCCGCGTCGACATCATGCTCAAGCTGAACAGCGGCATGAACCGCCTGGGCTTCAGCCCTGCCGCCTACGCCGCGGCGCATGAACGCGCCATGCTGCTGCAACAGCAGGGTGTATTGGGTTCGGTGGGCAAGATGACCCACTTCGCCTGCGCCGACGGCCCCCAAGGCGTGAACGAACAGCTGGCGCTGTTCAATTCGGTGACGCATAAGATGCCGGGCGCCATCAGCGTCTGCAATTCGGCCGCCACGCTGCGCTTCGCCGAAATCGCAGTCGCCTCCGAAACGCAGGCGCACTGGGTGCGTCCGGGCATCTGCCTGTACGGCGCGTCGCCCTTCGCGGACGCCGAAGCTTCTTCCTTCGGCCTGAAACCAGCCATGTCGCTGCGCTCGGAAATCATTGCCGTGCAGGATCTGAAGGCGGGCGATTCGGTCGGCTATGGCGCCATCTTCCGCGCCGACCGCTCCATGCGCATCGGCATCGTGGCCTGCGGCTATGCCGACGGCTATCCGCGCCACGCGACCACTGGCACGCCGGTGGTGGTGGCCGGCATCCGCACCCAATTGGTGGGCCGCGTTTCCATGGACATGCTGATCGTCGATCTGGGGCCCGTCCCCGCCGCCGGCGTCGGTTCGCCCGTGTCGCTCTGGGGTGAGGAAGGTCCCTCCGTGGACGAAGTGGCCCAGGCCGCCGGCACCATCGGCTACGAGCTGCTGTGCGCCCTGGCGCCGCGCGTTCCGGTCACCCGGGACGTCTGAGCCGGGCCCGGTTCCACCCGGTCAGGCGGCCCGTCCGGCAGGCAAGAATTGCTACGCAATTTACAAGACAGGTGGCGCCGGATGGTGTCTACTTGGAAAACCGGGCGCCCAAGCGCCCGTTTTTCACCAAGAAAACAGAAGCGAGGTTTCTATCCATGAAGGACAAATGCGTGCTCGTCACGGGCGCCACCAAAGGCATAGGCTGGGCGCTTACTCAGCGGCTGTCCGACATGGGTTGTCATGTGGTTGGCATCGCGCGCAACACCACCGACGTGGATTTCCCGGGCTACCTCTACGCCTGTGACCTGGCGGACGCCGGCCGCACCGAGGAAGTGCTGCGCGAGATCCGCGAGAAATTCCCGGTCGACGCCGTGGTCAACAACGTGGGCATCGTGTCGCCCCAGCCGCTGGGCGAGATCGACCTGGCCACGCTGTACAACGTGCTGGATCTGAACGTGCGCGTGGCGGTGCAGGTCACCCAGGCATTCATCGAATCCATGAAGGTGCGCCGCGCCGGACGCATCGTCAACGTGGTCAGCCGCGCCATCCACGGCGGGATGGAACGCACCGCCTATTCGGCCGCCAAGAGCGCGCTGGTGGGCTGCACCCGCACCTGGGCGCTCGAACTGGCCGAATACGGCGTCACCGCCAACGCGGTCGCGCCCGGCCCGATCGAAACCGAGATGTTCCGCGCCACGCGCCCGGCCGGCAGCGATGCCGAAAAGCGCGCGCTGGCCTCCGTGCCCATGAAGCGCCTGGGCACGCCCGCGGAAGTGGCGGCTGCGATCGCCTTCCTGTTGTCGGACGACGCCGGCTTCATCACTGGCCAAGTGCTGGGCGTGGACGGCGGCGGCAGCCTGGGCGGCCGTTCCTGAGACTTTCAGCCCTTCACGGCGCTGCGGAATGCGGCGCCCAGGGCCGTTAGCGCATCGCGCGCGCGGCCATCCCTGACCCTGGTGTGCAGCAAGACCGGCAATTGCGGCAGGGCGGGCAGTCCGAGCCTCGGGCCCGCGTCGATCGCGCCGAAGGGCAGCATGCGCGGAGACAGCGCCGCCACGCCAAGTCCCGCCATCACCGCGGCCGCAACCGCCATCACGCCGCCGCCCACAAAGACCTCCGTCCACGGTATGCCCGATTCGTCGAGCAGTTGTTCGGCGATGGCACGCACGCCGCAAGGTTGCGCCATGGTGGCCAGGGGCAGCGGTTCTCCTGCCCGCTGCTGCCAACCGGGCGCCGCGTACCAGCCGAATTTTTCCTTGGTCAGAACCTGTCCGTCGTCGCGTCCCGCATGCAGGCGCACGATCACCGTATCGAGTTCACGCCGGTCGAAACTCTGGAGCAGGTCGCCGGAGGAGGCAATCCGGATTTCGATCAGCAGCCGGGGATCCGCCGCGTTCATGCGTGCGATCAGCGCCGGCAGTTCAGGGCCCGCCACGTGTTCGCTGATGCCGATGGCAAGGCGTTGCCTGCCCTCGGCAGCCGCGGACAGCGCGCGGTCGTGCGCCGCCAGCAGTTCGCGCGCCTGTCCAAGAAAGGCGGCGCCTCGCGCCGAAAGCTCCACGTACCGCGGCGTGCGTTCGATCAGGCGGAAGCCCAGCCGGTCTTCGAGCCGCTTGAGTTTCAGGCTGATGGCCGCCTGTGTCGTTTGCAGGACTTCGGCGGCGCGCGTGAAGCTGCCCAGCTCGGCAATGCGGACAAAGGCCCTTACGGCGGCGACATCCAGCGAGCGCTCAGTCATTTCAGATTCTTATCGTTGAAATATAGAGAAATAGCTTATCAGAATGGCTAATATGAAGCGGTCCAACAGGGAGAATCCACCATGCCGCTAGTCCATGTCTCATTGCGCGCGGGAAAGCCGCAAGCCTACCGCCAGGCCATTTTCGACAACATCTATCTGGCCATGCGCGAAACCTTCAATGTTCCTGAAGACGACCAATTCATGACCATGACCGAGCATGACGCGTCGAACTTCCGCTACAGCCCGACCTACATGGATGTGGCGCGCAGCGACGACCTCGTGTACATCCAGATCACGGCGAACAACACGCGCAGCCTGGAACAGAAGAAGGCGCTGTTCCAGCGGATTGCGCAACGCTTGGGCGAAGATCCCGGCCTGCGGCCCGAGGACGTGTTCGTGAACCTGGTGGAAGTGGCGAAAGAGAACTGGTCTTTCGGCCACGGGCTCGCGCAATACGCTTGAGAGCAGAGGGGCGCTTGCGGCGCTACGCGCCCAACGCGCCGGCTTCGACTCGCAGCGCATCGAGAAAGCGCTGCAAGGCGGGCGCCGCTTCCACCTGCGCCCGCTGCACCACGCCCACCGGCGGCAGGTTCCAGTCGGGACGGAACCTCAGGATGGCCAGCACACCCAGCGCGGCATAGTGCTGCGCCACGGCGCGCGGCATGGCGGAGAGCAGGTCGCTGCTGCGCAAGAGCACCTCGTTGGCCAGCAGCGATACCGACTCGGCCATGGGCGCGTGCAGCGTCAGCCCCTGTTCGGCGAAGTAGGAGTCGATGCGCTGGCGCAGCGGCGCCTGCGGCGGCGGCAGGATCCAGTCCTGCCGCGCCAGCGCGGCCGCGGTGATGCGGGTGGACTTGGCCAGCGGATGGCCGACGCGCGCCACCACGCAGATCGGTTCGTCGTACAGCACTTCGGTGCGGAACACGGGCTGCGTGGCGTCCAGCATCAAGCGTCCCAGCACGCAATCGAGTTCGCCGCGCGCCAGGCCGGCCAGCAGCGCATCGTGCGCGCCTTCCTGCAACATGACGGTGACGCCGGCGTGGTCGGCGCGCAGGCGTTGCAGGGCGCGCGGCACCAGCACGGGCAGCGCCACCTGCTGCACGCCGACGCGGATGCGGCCGCTGGCGCCGGCGGCCAGCGCGGCGATCTCGTTGCGGGCGCCGGACAGGTCGGACCAGAGCACGTCGGCCTTGCGCGCCAGCGCGTGGCCAAAGCCCGTGGGCACGATGCCGCGGCGCGTGCGCTGAAACAGCGGCACGCCGAACATGTCTTCCAGTTCCAGCAATTGCTTGCTCGCAGCGGGCTGCGTCATGCCGAGCTCGGCCGCGGCCTTGTGCACGCTACCCAGCGCGTACAACGCGCGCAGCAGGTCCAGGTGGCGCATGCGCAGGCGGCCGCCGATGTGGTGCAGTTCTGGAATGCGGGGAGTGACTGGCATTTTGCAATTCCTGTTGGTTATCACAGCATTCTAATAATTGATTAGATTGTATGCACCCCATCCCTATACTGGATCGCAGTTCAACTGTCCTGCGTAAAAGGGGAAAACATGAAAATCACGATGCTGGGAACCGGAGCCGCGCTGCCCGATCCCGACCGCGGCCAATCCGCCATCCTGCTGACCCTGGATGACGATACCCATTATTTGTTCGACTGCGGCGAGGGCGCCACGCGCCAGATGGTGCGCGCCAACGTCGATCCCGCCAAGGTCGGCTTCGTGTTCCTGACGCACCTGCACCATGACCATATCTGCGACTATCCCTACTTCGTCATCTCCAGTTGGATGCTGAACAAGACCGGCGCGCCGCTGGTGCTGGGGCCGAAGGGCACGCGCCATTTCGTCGACCATCTGTTCGAGAACGGCGCCTACCATACCGACTACCAGGCGCGCAGCGCCTATCCCGTGCGTCAGGCCAACCTGGAAGCCATGCGGCCGGAAGTGCGCGAAGTCAGTCCCGGGCCGGTGTTCGACGATGGCCGCGTGCGCATTTCGGTCGACTGGGTCGAGCACATCCCGCGCGACGTGTGCGAGTGCTTCGGCGTGCGGGTGGAAGCCGAGGGCAAGGTCATCGCCTTCAGCGGCGACACCGCGCCCTGTGAAGCCATGGTGCGGCTGGCGCAGGACGCCGACCTGCTGATCCATGAATGCACTTTCCCCGAATCGTTCATCGCGCACCGCGCCAAGACCGGCGTGGGCACCTATGCGCACACCAGTCCCACGGACCTCGGCATCATCGCCAGCCGCGCCGGCGTGAAGAGCCTGGTGGCGACGCACTTCGGCCACTTCGATTCGACCAGCCCGGTGATCAAGCGCGCTGCAGCCAAGCATCTGCCGGTGGAATTGATGGGGCCGCACCTGATGGACGAGATCGTGGCCGACATCCGCAAGAACTATTCGGGTCCGCTGCGGCTGGCCCATGACCTGATGCGCATCGATCTGTAGCGCTCGCGAGGAAACCGGCTGGCCGCGAGGCCGGCGCGCGCGGGCGCCGCCCGCCGGCCAGGGAGAACACCATGACGTACCGGACTTGCGCCGTATCCGTTTTGCTTGCCTTGGGCGCGGCGGCCTTGCCGCCGGCCGCCCGGGCGCAGTATCCCGATCATCCCATTCGCATCGTCCTGCCCTACGCGCCGGGCGCGGCGGGCGACGTCGCCATGCGGCAGATCCAGCCTTTGCTGGAAAAGCGCCTGGGCCAGCCCCTGATCGTTGACTACAAGACCGGCGCCGGCGGCAATATCGGCGCGCTGGAAGTGGCGCGCGCCAAACCCGACGGCTACACGCTGGTGCTGGGCGCGACCAACAATTTCGTCATCAACCAGTTCCTGTACCGCAAGTTGGGCTTTGATCCCTTGGCGGATCTGGAGCCGGTAGGCAAGCTGGCCGACGTGCCGGCTTTCGTCTATGTCAGCGCGCAGGTGCCGGCGCAGGACTACGCCCAGTTCGCGCAGTATGCGCGCGCCCAGGCCGGCAAACTGAACTATGGCTCGCCGGGCATGGGCACCACGCCGCATCTGTCTGGCTACCGCCTGTCCCATGCGATGGGCGCGGGCATGACGCACATTGCCTACCGCGGCTCTTCGCCGGGGGTGCAGGCCTTGCTGGCGAACGAGATCCAGATGTACATCGGCGGCTACAGCATCGCGGCCGCCTATATGCCGCAGGGCAAGGTGAGGGCCCTGGCGGTGGCGGCGCCTGAGCGCTTTGCCGGCTTGCCCGACGTGCCCACCGCGGCCCAGGCCGGCATGCCGGACGTGGTGCAGGGCAACTGGTGGGGCTTCGCCGCGCCCAAGGGCACGCCGCCCGAGCGCGTGGCGCGCTTTGCGGACGTCCTGCACGAGGTGCTGGCCTTGCCGGAGGTGCGCCAGGCCTTCCTGGCCGGCGGCTTCGTGCCCGGGCAGGACACGCCGGCATCCTTCGCCGCGGCCTGGCGCAGCGAAGCGCCGCAGTGGCAGGCGGTGGTGCGCGAATCCGGGGTGGTGCTGGACAACTGAGGCGCGCGTCATGGAATACACCCGCCGCGGCTCGGGCCGCCCGCTGTTTCTGCTGCACGGCTTTTGTTCATCGTCCGCGATCTGGGACGGCCTGGCTGAAGCGCTGGCCGACCGGCATGACGTGATCGCCATCGACTGGCCGGGCTTTGGACGTGGCGCGAACGCGGCGCCCTTGCAGGGTCTGCCGGCCTACGCGGACGCGCTCATTGCCTTGGCCGGCGAACTGGGCATAGCCAGCTTCGACGTGCTGGGACATTCATTCAGCGGCTTCGTCGCACAGCGATTGCTATGTTCGGTCCCGGGGCGCGTGGGCCGGGCGGTGCTGTATGGCGCGGGCCTGCGGCTCGATCGCGGCGCGCGTTTCGAACCCATGGACCAGACCTTGGTGCGCCTGCGCGCGGACGGTCCACGGGCCACGGCCCGGCGCGTGCTGAAGACCTGGTTCGCGGCGGGGGAGCAGGCGCCCGCTTATGCGGCCTGCCTGGAAGATGGGGTGTCGATGAGCGCGGCGGGTGCGGCCTCGATGATCGCCGCCGTCGACGGCGTGGACTACACGCAGGCGCTGGCCGCGGTGCGCGCGCCGGTGCTGGTCATATCGGGCGAACACGAACGTAGCCATCCGCTGGCTTCGGCGCTGGCCCTGCGCGCGGCGCTGACCCATGGCAGCCTGTGCGTGCTGCCGGATTGCGGGCATGCCGCGCACCTGGAGCGGCCGTTGCTGTTCAACGCCGCCGTGCGCGGCTTCCTGGCGGGGCAGTGATGCGGGCCGGGGCCTGCGGCCCCCGGCGTCCGGATCAGTAGGGACCTTGGTCCGCCGCGGGCGCGGCGGTGTTCTTGAACTGGCCCGCCAGCTGTTCAGCCGCGCGCGCGAGCAGGGTGGCGTCCACGCCCACCGCGACGAAAGTGGCGCCCAGCGAAAGATAGTGCTTGGCGCGGTCCACGCCGCTGTGCAGGATGCCGGCCGCCTTGCCGCTGCGCACGATGCGCACGATGGTGTCGTCGATAGTCTTGACCACCTCCGGATGCTCGGGCTGGCCCAGGTAGCCCATGCTGGCCGCCAGGTCCGCGGGTCCGATGAAGGCGCCGTCCACGCCGTCCACCGCCAGGATGTCTTCCAGCGCGTCCAGGCTGCGCAGGGTTTCGATCTGCACCAGCACGCACATCTCGTCGTTGGCGCGGCGCAGGTAGTCGGGAATGCGGTTCCAGCGCGACGAACGGGCCAGCGCGCTGCCCACGCCGCGCACGCCCTGCGGCGGATAGCGCACCGCGGCCACGGCGGCGGCGGCCTCTTCGGCGGATTGCACCATCGGCACCAGCAGCGTCTGCGCACCCGTGTCCAGGATCTGCTTGATCTGGACCGCGTCGTTCCAGGCCGGGCGCACCACAGGCGCGACCGGGTAGGCGGCCATGGATTGCAGCTGCTGCAGCGTGGTCTGCAAGGTGTTGGGGGCGTGCTCGCCATCGATCAGCAGCCAGTCGAAACCGGCGCCGGCGATGATCTCGGTGGAGTAGGCGTTGGCCAGGCCCGCCCACAGGCCGATCTGGGGCTTGCCGCTGCGCAGGGTCTGCTTGAAGGTATTGGTCAGTATGTCCATGGATGGTGCGGCGGTCAGATGAAGTGGCAGTTGACGGAACCCAGCACGCCGTAGTCGACGTTGAAGGTATCGCCAGGGCGGGCCAGCACCGGACGGGTGAAGGAACCCGACAGGATGATCTCTCCGGCTTCCAGCGCCACGTCATGGGCGGCCAGCTTGTTCGCCAGCCATACTACGCCATTGGCGGGATGGTTCAAGACGCCCGCGGCCACGCCGGTTTCCTCGATGACGGCGTTGCGCGACAGGATGGCGCCGATCCAGCGCAGGTCCAGTTCGCCGATTTTCACCGGCCGTCCGCCCATCACCACGCCGGCGTTGGCGGCGTTGTCGGCGATGGTGTCGAATACTTTGCGCGGGCGCTTGCTGTCGGGGTCGATGCTGTGCGAGCGCGCGTCGATGATTTCCAGCGCCGGGATCACGTAGTCGACCGCGTCGTAGACCTGGAACAGCGTGACGTTGGGGCCTTGCAGGCGCTTGCCCAGCACGAAGGCCAGTTCGACCTCCAGCCGCGGCAGGATGAAGCGGCCGGCGGGGATGTCCGCGCCGTCATTGAAGAACATGTCGTCCAGCAGCATGCCGAAGTCGGGTTCGTCGATCTGCGAGGCCTGCTGCATGGCGCGCGAGGTCAGCCCGATCTTGTGGCCGCGCTTGATCCGGCCCTCGGCCAGCTTGATGTCCATCCAGGCGCGCTGGATGGCGTAGGCGTCGGCGATCGTGATGTCGGGGTACTCGAGCGAAATCTGGCGGATCTGCTGGCGGGTGCGTTCGGCTTCGTGCAGGCGCGCGGCGATGGCGCGCACGGTATCTTTGTCTAGCATCGGGGTTCCGGGTGTAGTGGAGTTGTAGTGGAATCAGTTGGGATGGGGGACGAGCGTGTTGACCAGCCGCCCCACGCCTTCGATTTCGGTCACGACTTCGTCGCCGGGCTGCACGTTGACGATGCCGTCGGGCGTGCCGGTCAGGATCAGGTCGCCGGGCGAGAGCGTCATGAAGCTGCTGAAGTACTCGATCAGCGCGGGAACGTCGAACACCATGTCGCGGGTGTTGCCGCGCTGCGTCTCGACGCCGTTGACGGTGGTGCGCAGGTTCAGGTTCATGGGGTCGGGCACATCGTCGCGGTCCACCAGCCAGGGGCCGAGCGGCGTGCAGGTGTCGCGGCTTTTGACGCGCAGGTTGGGGCGGTACCAATTTTCGAGGTAGTCGCGCAGCGCGTAGTCGTTGGCCACGGTGTAGCCGGCCACGCAGTCATAAGCCCGGGCGCGGCTGACCTTGCTGGCGGTCTTGCCTATCACCACCGCTAGTTCGCACTCGTAGTGCATGAAGGCGACGTCTGCGGGGCGCAAGGTCCGGGCGCGGTGGCCGACGAAGGTGTTGGCGGCCTTGAGGAACCCCAGCGGTTCATCGGGCGCCTTGAAGGCCAGTTCCTTGGCGTGGTCGGCATAGTTGATGGCCAGCGTGAAAGTGGTGCGCGGTTCGAAGGGCGGCAGCCAGTCCACTGCGTCTTCGGCGTACACGCGTCCGTCGGCCAGGCGGACCTGGCCGGGGCCGGCTTCGGTGGCGGCGTGGAGCACGCCGTCCAGGGAGATGCGGGCATGTTTCATGACGGGCTCCTGTGCTTATCGGGCGGCCAGCGCATTGCCCAGCGCGCCGACACGCGCGATGCGGATGTCGTAGCGCTGTCCGGCGCGGGCTTGCGGCGCGCCGTGGGGGGCGCCTGCCAGAAGGATGTCGCCGGCTTCCAAGGTCATGAACTGGGTGACGTCGGCGATCAGCCGCGCCACGGGACGGATCAGGTCGGCGGTGCTGGCGCGTTGCGCCACCTGGCCGTCGATGCGCACTTCGATGTCCAGCGCGCCGGGGTCGCCGACGGCGGCCGCGGGGGCGAGATCCTGGCCGATGGGGCAGAAGCCGTCGCGGCATTTCTGCTTGAGCGCCGGGCGGAAGTAACTGGCATGCGGCACCGACAGGTCGGCCACCACGCGGTAGCCCGCCACGTAATCCAGCGCCTCGGCTTCGCTGACGCGGGTGGCGCGGCGGGCGAACACCACGCCCAGGCAGGCGCCCACTTCGACTGCGTCCACGTCGGCGGGCAGGGTGATGACGTCGCCATTGCGGGCGTAGGTGTTGGCGGGCTTGATATAGAGTACCGGCGCCTTGGGAGCGGCTTTATAGGGAACGGCGTCCACGGCATCGCCCAGCGCAGCCAGCGCCTGGCGCGTGTTCAGCGCCGCGCCCACCACGGTCCTCGGCCAAGGCGCCGCGGCGGCCGCGGCGCGCGCGGCCAGGTGTTCGCGGTAGTTGTTGAGCTTGTAGTTCAGCACCGGGTCGGCTTCCTCGATCTGCATCGAGATGCCCAGCGGGCGCGCCGCCATCTGCGGCGCCAGCGCTGCGCTCAGCGCCTGGAACACCCGTTCGCCCAGCGCGGCCTTCTGTTCGGCATTGCGGCCGTGGCCGATGCGCAGCACCACATGGACGAAGGCATTGTCGGGATGGCCGTCGACGATCAGGCAGTCGTCCACCCGCAGCGCGCGCGTGCGCGCGCCGGCCAGCGGGAACAGGCTGCCGTCGCCCACGGCGGCGTCCTGCACGGTCCGCATCAGGGCCTGCGTATCCAGGGCCAGATTGCCCGAGTATTCGATCCAGATATGGGGCATGGCCTTGCTCCACCGAATGTAATTATCATGTTAACTATATTAATGAAAAACCGCGGTAACAACAATCCGCCAGAAGGTTTCGGCGCTTGGCATCGCCTGGGGCTTTCCCGGCGTTGACAGCACCGTCCGGCAAGCATAACGTTAACGTGTTAATCAAATTTGCGCTGGCCGATCCGGCGCAGTCAGGACGAGGAGCCGCGCGTGAGCATCAAGCACTGGATCAACGGCAAGCAGGTCGACAGCAGCGACCGTTTCATTACCAGCAACCCGGCCACGGGCGAGGCCATCGCCGAGGTGGCCGCGGGCGGGCAGGCCGAGATCGATGCGGCCGTCGCGGCCGCGGCCGGGGCCTTTCCCAAGTGGGCCAGCACGCCCGCCAAGGAACGCGCCCGCCTGATGCGCAAGTTGGGCGAACTGATAGACCAGAACGTGCCGCAGTTGGCGGAACTGGAAACCCGCGACACCGGGCTGCCGATTTCGCAGACCCGCAAGCAACTGATCCCGCGCGCCTCGGAAAACTTCAATTTCTTCGCCGAGGTCTGCACGCGCATGAACGGTCACACCTACCCGGTGGACGATCAGATGCTGAACTACACGCTGTATCAGCCGGTAGGCGTGTGCGCGCTGGTGTCGCCCTGGAACGTGCCGTTCATGACGGCCACGTGGAAGACCGCGCCGTGCCTGGCGCTGGGCAATACCGCCGTGCTGAAGATGTCCGAACTCTCGCCGCTGACGGCGGACCAGCTGGGCATGCTGGCGTTGGAGGCCGGTATTCCGGCCGGCGTGCTGAACGTGGTGCAGGGCTACGGCGCCACCGCCGGCGACGCGCTGGTGCGCCATCCCGGCGTGCGCGCGATCTCGTTTACGGGCGGCACCGTGACCGGCAAGAAGATCCTGGCCAGCGCCGGCGGCGTCAAGAAGTACTCGATGGAGCTGGGCGGCAAATCGCCGGTGCTGATCTTCGACGATGCCGACGTGGAACGGGCGCTGGACGCGGCGCTCTTCACCATCTTCTCGCTCAATGGCGAACGCTGCACCGCAGGGTCGCGCATCTTCATCCAGCAGACCATCTACGACGAGTTCGTGCGCAGGTTCGCCGAACGCGCACGGCGTCTGGCGGTAGGCGACCCGACCGATGACAATACCCACGTGGGCGCAATGATCACGCGCCAGCACTGGGAAAAGGTCACGGGCTACATCCGCCTGGCCGAACAGGAGGGCGCGCGCATCCTCGCGGGCGGCGCGGACCGGCCCGCCGGCTTGCCGGCCCACCTGTCGGGCGGCAATTTCGTCAGCCCCACGGTGCTGGCCGACGTCGACAACCGCATGCGCTGCGCGCAGGAAGAGATCTTCGGCCCGGTCGCCTGCCTGCTGCCGTTCAAGGACGAGGCCGAGGGCCTGGCGCTGGCCAACGACGTGAAGTATGGCCTTGCGTCCTACATCTGGACCAGCGACATCGGCCGCGCGCACCGCCTGGCCCGCGGCATCGAAGCCGGCATGGTATTCATCAACAGCCAGAACGTGCGCGACCTGCGCCAGCCCTTCGGCGGCACCAAGGAATCCGGCACGGGACGCGAAGGCGGCGAATACAGTTACGAGGTCTTCGCCGAAATCAAGAACGTGTGCGTGTCCATGGGCAGCCACCACATCCCCAGATGGGGTGTCTGAGCCCGGTCCGGACTGACAAGAACGAGGAGACTAGCATCATGGGCAAGCTCGCGCTGGCGGCCAAGGTAACGCATGTGCCGTCCATGTATCTTTCGGAACTGCCTGGCAAGCACCAGGGCTGCAGGGAGGCCGCGATCCAGGGACACCGCATCATCGGCCAGCGTTGCCGCGACCTGGAAGTCGACAGCATCGTGGTGCTGGACGTGCATTGGCTGGTCAACGGCGGCTATCACGTGAACTGCAACAGCGGCTTCAAGGGCCGCTACACCAGCAACGAGCTGCCGCATTTCATCAAGGACATGGATTACGCCTACCGCGGCAATCCTCAGCTTGGGCGCCGCATCGCCGAATGCGCCAACGCCGCGGGCGTGGGCACGCGTTCACATGAAATCGACAGCCTGGAACTGGAGTACGGAACCCTGGTGCCCATGCGCTACATGAACGGCGACGGACACTTCAACGTGGTATCGGTCGCCGCCTGGTGCGCCTGGCACTCGCTGGACGACAGTCGGCGCTTCGGCGCCGCGCTGCGCCAAGCCATCGAGGCCAGCGACAGCCGCGTGGCGGTGCTGGCCAGCGGTTCGCTGTCGCATCGCTTCAACGACAACGGCAGCCCCGAGGCGGCCATGCACCAGATCAGCCGCGAGTTCTTCCGGCAGGTGGATTTGCGCGTGGTGGAATTGTGGCGCCAGGGGGACTGGAAGAGCTTCTGCGCCATGCTGCCGGAATACGCCGACCTGTGCGTGGGCGAGGGCGGCATGCACGATACCGCGATGCTGCTGGGCCTCTTGGGCTGGGACGGCTACGACCAGCCGGTGGAGATCGTGACGGACTACTTCGCCAGCTCCGGCACCGGGCAGATCAACGCGATCTTCCCGGTGCCGGCCTGATCATTCTTCCTCGGAGGCGCGCGGGTCGGCGGGCTCGCGCTTGATCAGTTCGACCATGGTGTCGACGTCGCGGTACAGGCGGTCCAGCAATTCCTTGCCTATCCTGGCCTCGATCTCCTGGTATTTCGCATCCACTTGCGGCCGCATGCGGTCGATGAGCTTGTTGCTCTTGGGCGTCAGCGAAATTTCCTGGCGGCGCTGATCGGCGCTGGAACGGGCGCGCTTGATCAGGCCCTGTTCCTGCATGCCCGCCAGCATGCGGGTGAGGCTGGGGCTGAGGATCTGGCAAGTGCGGGCGATCTGGTTGGGTTCCATGGAGCCCACCTCGCTCAGCGTGCGCAGGACCCGCCATTGCTGTTCGGTGACGCCTGCGGCGTGCAGGATGGGGCGGAAATGCGCCATCAAGGTTTCGCGCGCGTAGAGCAGCAGATGGGGCAGATTGCGGTGGTGGAAGCTCGGACTCATGGCGGCTATGTTAGCAAGAAGCCGCGCCCCGCCGGGTTGATATCGGACACACGCGGCCATCGGCCGCGCAAAGCGCGGCGCCGATGGGCGGCGGGGGTCAGGACGGGATCTGCTGAGCCAGTTCCTGGAGGTCGTCGGGCAGCTCCAGGTCGGGGGCGGCCTGCTGCAATTCGCGCAGCGCCTGTATGGCCTCTTGCGGCTGTTCCTCGCGCACCAGCGCCCGGATATGGGTCACGCGGGCTTCGATGTCCTGGTCGCTGAGGGCAGGCGTTTCCGGCGCGGCAGGCTCGGCGGCCGGCTGTTCCGCGGCGGCTTCCTGGGCCGGGGCGGCTTGCGGCGCGGCTTCCTGTGGCGGCGCGGCCACGCGCTCGGTGACGGGCGCGGTTTGTTCGGCGGGCGCTTCCGCCGGCGTGGAAAGCAGGGCGGGCGAGCGTTCCGAGCTTGTCCCTATTTCGTGCGGAGCGATGACCGGCGTGTTTTGCTCGGTAAAGTCCTGGGCTTCGCGCATTTCGGTCCAGGCGAACAGGCCGAAGACCATGGCGGCGCAGGCGGCTGCGCCCCAGGCCGGGTGCCAGCTATGGCCGGGATGCCAGCTGCGGCGCACCGCAGCGTCCAGTTCGGGACTGGCCGCGGGGCCATGCCTACGGTACAAGGCGCGCAGCTCCCGTTCATCGTCTTCGTCGAAAGGGGGGCGGTAGGTAATGCTCATGCGCGTACTCCTCGCGCATACGCCTGGTGGCAAGGCGCATCCGCGTCTGACCTCTACGCACGCCGCGCCGGTGGTCCGGCGGTCTCGTCGTGGCTCGGGTCCTGTTCCGGTTTAGGCGGCTTCCTGGAAAGCCGCGGGGTGATTGCGCCGCGATTCCCGCACCCGCGCCCTGGGGCGTACGGTTGCAGGTATGCCGCCCTGGACCGGACGGTTCGTCAATGCGCTGCACTTGATGATTATGCGCGATCTGGAGAAATCCGCCAGAGAATTTCTTGAGTTTGCATCATGTAACTTCAGCTTGTCCCTGTTTTTGAAAGCAGAATGACAGATAAGCGCACCGCCATGGTGCGCGCCGGGACGAAAGCGCGCGCCTGGCGCGCGCCGCGGCCCTGGCTTGCCGGTACACTTTCGCGCATGGCCAAATCCCGAACCGTATACGTGTGCTCCGATTGCGGCGGCACCACCCCGAAGTGGCAGGGCAAATGCCCGCATTGCAACGCCTGGAACACGCTGGAAGAAACCGTGGAGTCGTCGGCGCTCGCCGCCGCCTCACACCGCTATGCGCCGCTGGCGGCCGCCAGCCCGGTACGCAGCCTGTCTGAAATCGAAGCCCGCGAAACGCCGCGCCAACCCACCGGATTGGAAGAGTTCGACCGCGTGCTGGGCGGCGGCCTGGTGGCCGGCGCCGTGGTGCTGATCGGCGGCGATCCGGGCATAGGCAAGTCGACCCTGCTGTTGCAGGCGCTGGCCTCGCTGTCGGAAGTCACCAACGTGCTGTATGTCACGGGCGAGGAATCCGCCGAGCAGGTGGCGCTGCGCGCGCGCCGCCTGGGCCTGCAGACCGGCAACGTCAACCTGCTGGCCGAGATCCGGCTGGAGTCCATCCAGTCGGCGGTCTCCGAGCAGAAGCCCACTGTCGCCGTGATCGACTCGATCCAGACGCTGTACAGCGGCGAACTGAGCGCGGCGCCGGGTTCGGTCTCGCAGGTGCGCGAATGCGCGGCGCAGCTCACGCGCCTGGCCAAGCAGACCGGCATCGCCATCGTCATGATCGGCCATGTCACCAAGGACGGCGCGCTGGCCGGGCCGCGGGTGCTGGAGCACATCGTCGACACCGTGCTGTATTTCGAGGGCGACACGCATTCCTCGTTCCGTCTGGTGCGGGCCTTCAAGAACCGCTTCGGCGCGGTCAATGAACTGGGCGTTTTCGCCATGACTGACCGCGGGTTGCGCGGCGTGGCCAATCCGTCCGCGCTGTTCCTGTCGCAGCACGAGCAGCAGGTCGCGGGTTCCTGCGTCATGGCCACGCAAGAAGGCACGCGCCCGCTGCTGGTGGAAATCCAGGCGCTGGTGGACAGCTCGCACGCGCCCAATCCGCGCCGCTTGACGGTGGGGCTGGAGGGCAACCGCCTGGCGATGCTGTTGGCGGTGCTGCACCGGCACGCCGGCGTGTCCACCTTCGATCAGGACGTCTTCGTCAACGCGGTGGGCGGCGTGCGCATCACCGAGCCTGCGGCCGACCTGCCGGTGCTGCTGGCCATCATGTCCTCGCTGCGCGACAAGCCGCTGCCGCGCGGCCTGATCGCCTTCGGCGAAGTCGGGCTGGCGGGCGAGATCCGGCCCGCGCCGCGCGGACAGGAGCGGCTGCGCGAAGCCGCCAAGCTCGGCTTTTCGATCGCCCTGATCCCCAAGGCCAATGCGCCGCGCCAGCCCATCGAAGGGCTGGAGATCTGGGCGGTGGACCGGCTGGACGCCGCGCTGGACAAGTTGCGCTGACGCCGGCGCCGGCGAATGCCGGCCGCCTGCGCAGATTGGTATCGGTAATCCGTACATTGATAGCCCGGCCTGCGACAGGCCGGGCCTGCTGGAGCAAGACGTGAGTCTGTTAGTTATCGCCGCGTGCCTGGCCGCGGGCGGCCTGATCGGTTTCATGGGCGGCGTGCTGGGCATCGGCGGCGGCCTGATCGCAATTCCCGCGCTGGTGCTGTTGATGGGCATGTCGCAGCAATTGGCGCAGGGCACGGCGCTAATCATGGTCCTGCCCACCATCATGATGGCGGTGCGCAAGTACAACCAGCAGACCCGCATCGACAAGCGCGTGGCGCTGGCGGGCGCCGCCGGCGCCGTGGTGTTCACCTGGGTCGGCGCGCAGCTGGCGCTGGGCATAGACTCCGGCATCCTGCGCCGCAGCTTCGCCGTGTTCCTGTTCTTCATTGCGCTGTTCTATGTCTGGCAGACCTGGCGCGCTTCGCGTCCCGCCGCCGCGCGCAAGCCTGCGGCCAAGGGCACGGCGCCGGTCTTCACGCCGCGCCGCGCCAGCGTACTGGGCATGCTGTGCGGCACGCTGGGCGGCTTCTTCGGCGTGGGCGGCGCGGTGCTGGCCGTGCCCATCATCACCACCGTGTTCCGGCTGCCGCAGACCACCGCGCAGGCGCTTGCGCTGAGCATGGTGATACCGGGTTCCTTCATCGCCTTGATCACCTATACCTGGGCAGGGCAGGCCGATTGGCTGGTGGGCGTGCCGTTGGCGCTGGGCAGCCTGCTGTTCGTGCCTGTCGGCGTGAAGCTGGCGTACCGGCTGCCTGAACGCAAGCTGAGAGCCTGCTTCGCGCTGATGCTGTTCGCCACCGTGGCGCTGCTGGCCTTCGAGAGCTGAACCGCGTCCGCGCCATATTTCGAAGCGTTAGCGACCGCAATTTTCTGGTTCCGCGCTGAACCTTCTGGATGGGTCCCGTTCAAACGGGAACGGGTAAAGCGGCGATGTTGCCGCCCCGTGTCGAAAAAAGGGCCCCGGTCCTTTTACATTCAGGAGTTCATGAAATGACGACTCACTCCCGTATTGCTGCGTTCCTATCCACCTCGGCCTTGTGCCTCGGTCTTGCCGCCGCGCCTACAGCGTTTGCGGCGGGCGCCGATGCCACGTCCAAGACGGGTGAAACCAAGACCCAGGCGCAGCACAAGCATCACAAGTCCGACAAGACCTCCGCCAAACCGGCGGCGGGCAAGTCGGGAGGGGCCGCGAAGACGGAGCATTCCGGCGTCGCGACGCCGGCGAAGTAATCGCGACGGGCCTTGCGGCCTGATAGTTCCTTTGCGTAAACGACTTCCGATTCCCGCGGGGGCCGGAAAGTCGAAAGCCTCTCGGTATGGGCGCCGAGAGGCTTTTTCATGGGCGCGCCGCGGCCGGGGCCGCGGCGGATGGCGGGCTTACTCGGCCGGCGTGATCACGCGGCCGGTTTCGAAGAACGCTTGCAGGTTTTCCAGCATCAGGTTCTCCATGGCCATGCGGGTTTCCAGCGTGGCGCTGCCGATATGCGGCAGCAGCACCGCCTTGTCGGTCTTGAGCAGCGCCTCGGGTACCTTGGGCTCGTGCTCGAACACGTCGAGCGCGGCGCAGCCCAGCTTGCCCGCTTCCAGCGCGGCGACCAGCGCGGTCTCGTCGATGACGGGGCCGCGCGCGATGTTGACGATGATGCCGGTGGGGCCCAGCGCTTCCAGCACTTCGCGGTTCACCAGATGGCGCGTGCTGGGACCGCCGACGGTGGCCACGATGAGGAAGTCGGCCCACTTGGCCAGATCGGTGAGCGAGGCCTCGTAGCCGTACTCGACGTCATCGCGCTTGCGGCGGTTGTGGTAGCGCACGTCCATGTCGAAGCCCATGCCGCGGCGGGCGATGGCCTCGCCGATGCGGCCCAGGCCGACGATGCCCAGCTTCTTCCCGCTGACCCGCAGGCCTAGCGGAATGCCGCCATGCACCTGGCCCCATTGGCCCGCGCGCACGAAGCGTTCGCCCTGGCCCATGTGGCGCGCGCCCGCGATCAAGAGGCCCCAGGCCAGATCGGCGACGCAGTCGGTCAGCACGTCGGGGGTGTTGCTGACCTGCACGCCGCGCTGCTTGGCGGCCTGGACGTCGATGGTCTCGTAGCCCACGCCCCAGCTGCAGATGGCCTTCAGGTCGGGCAGGGCGTTGATGAGTTCGGCGTTGGCGCCAAAGGTGGCGGACGTGACGACGGCGGTGATGCCCTTGCCATGCTCGGCCAGCGCCGCCTTGCGGTCCGGGTACTTCCATAGTTCGACGACGTCGTAGCGGTCCGCGAGCGTCTTGTTGGCGTAGGGGGAACCGGCCAGCGAGCCGACCTGGATGATGCGATGCTTGGTGGTCATGTTGTCGTACAGGTGGGTGGCAAAACGTTGATGCTACTTGATCCGGCCTTGAACCAGGCTGACAGGATGCCAGCCAGGGGCACCCTGCAGTCTGATCGCGGCCTCACTCGAGCTGGATATTGGCTTTCTGGATGACGTCCTTCCAGCGCTTGACCTCGGCCTGCTGGAACGCCGTGAACTGCTGCGGCGTGTTGGCCACGACCTCGAAGCCCAGGCCTTGCAGGGTCTTTTCGGTCTGGGGATCGCGCAGCGCGGTTTGCAAGGCCTTGGACAATTGCTGGACGACGGGCGCGGGCGTGCCCTTGGGCACCGCGAAGCCCTGCCAGGAATACACCACCATGTCCTTGATGCCGGCCTCGGCCAGCGTGGGCACGTCCGGCAGGTCGGCGGCGCGGGCGTCGCCCGTGATGGCCAGCGCCTTGAGCTTGCCGGCCTTGATGTGGGTCTGGACCGCGCCCAGGTTCTGGAACGACACGTTGACCTGCCCGCCGATCAGGTCGGCGATGGCCGCGCCGCCGCCGCGGTAGGGCACGTCCACGCCCGTGCTCTGGGTGCGCTGGCGGAACAGCACGGCGGACAGGTGGTCCGACGAGCCCGTGCCCGAGGAGGCATAGGACACCTTGCCCGGATTTTTCTTCGCGTACTCGATCAGTTCGGCGACGGTGCTGGCCGGAAATGCGGGAGCGGCCACCAGCACGTTGGGATTGCGCACCGCCTGGGTCAGGTATTCGAAATCCTTGCTGGGGTTGTACGACAGGTTCTTGTACAGCGCTTCGTTGATGGCGAAGGTGCCGATGGAGCCGACCATCATGGTGTAGCCGTCGGGCGTGGAGCGGGCCAGCGCCTGCGCGCCGATGGCGCTGTTGGCGCCAGGCTTGTTCTCGACCACGAAGGTCTGTCCCAGGATCTTCGTCAACCCTGGCGTGACCGAGCGCGCGGTGATGTCGGAAGATCCGCCTGGCACGAAGGGCACGATCATCGTGACGGGTTTGTCGGGATAGCCGGCGGCCTGCGCTGCGGGCGTCCCGAGCAGCACGGCGCCCGCGGCGACGGCGGCTGCCATGGCCGCGGCGCTCATCAGTTTGTTCATGGTGTCTCCTGGTTCGCGTGCTGATGAAGAGCCCGCCGCCCACGCGTTGCGGACGGGCCCGGATCGGCTTGGGGTCAGTCGACCTTGGCGCCGGATTTCTTCACGACCTCCGCCCATTTGGCGGACTCCTGCGCCATGAACTGTTTGAATTGGGCCGGCGTGTTGCCGGAAGGCGTGGCGCCCTGTGCCTGCAACTGGGCGCGCACCGATTCCAGCTTGAGGGCGGCGGCCACGTCGCGCTGGATCTTGTCGACCACCGCCTGCGGCGTGCCGGCGGGCGCCAGCAGGCCGAACCAGCTGGACGCGTCATAGCCCTGCACGCCGGCCTCGGCCATGGTGGGCACGTCGGGCAGGGCGGGCGAGCGCTGGGCGCTGGTGACGGCAAGCGGGCGCAGCTTGCCGCTCTTGAGAAAGCCCATGGAGGACGGCAGGTTGTCGAATATCAGGTCGGCGGAACCGGCCATCACGTCGGTCAGCGCCGGGCTGCTGCCCTTGTAGGGGACGTGGGTCATGCGCGTGCCCGTCATGTTCTGGAACAGCTCGCCCGACAGATGGGTGGAAGTGCCGTTGCCGGTGGATGCCATGTTGACGCTGCCCGGATTGGCCTTCAGGTACTTGATCAGGTCGGCCACCGTGCGGATGCCGTGCTTGTCGGCGAAGCCGGGGTTGAGCTCCAGGATGTTGGGCACCGGGATCACCAGGGTCACAGGCACGAAGTCCTTGACGGGGTCGTAGGGCAGCTTGGCATAGACGGACTGGTTGATGGCATGGGTGCTGACGGTGCCCATCAGCAGGGTGTAGCCGTCCGGCGCGGCGCGCGCGGCTTCGGCCGTGCCAACGTTGCCGCCGGCGCCCGCCTTGTTGTCCACCACCACGGCCTTGTTCCAGGTCTTGCCCAGTTCGGCCGCGACGATGCGCGCCGCAATGTCGGTGGTGCCGCCGGCCGGGAAGGGCACGATGATCTTGACGTCGCGCTCGGGGTAGTCGGCCAGCGCCGGCGCCGCCGGCAACAGCAAGGCGGCGGCCGTCAGGACGGTGGTAGACAGGGCGGACAGGACGGACCGGCCTCGCGCAGGGGCTGCATGCATGGAACTCGTCTCCTCGGTGTGCGCGTGGCCGCGCATCGTTTCTGGGGGTATTCCGCCCCTGGCATGGCCCGAGGCTTTGACGCTGCATGGCGCCCCGCGGCGCCCTGCGTTTTGCTGCCGGACTACTTGTAAAACAAATATAGGTATTGAGCTTGTGCTTGTCAACCAAGTATACTTTTTCGAACCCCTACACCCGATAGCTGGATCAGCCAGGAGCCCCCGCCCATGAAAACCTCTCCGGTCACCGCGCAGGATTTGCAGCGTTCGGTCATTGCCGTGCCGCCATTGGCGCGCCACGACGATCTTTCGCTGAACGAGGCGGCCAACAAGGCCTTGCTCGGCCATCTGGAAGCGGGCGGTGTGCGCAACGTGATGTATGGCGGCAATGCCAATTTCTATAACGTGGGCGTGGGCGAGTACGCGCGCATCGTCGACATGCTGGCCGGGCTGGCGGGCGCGGACACCTGGATCCTGCCTTCGGTGGGGCCCGACTACGGCAAGATGATGGATCAGGCGGCGATCCTGCGTACGCGCGCCTTTCCCACGGCCATGCTGCTGCCCATGTCCTTTCCCTATACGGACGCGGGACTGGCCGAAGGCGTGCGCCGCTTCACGGACGCGCTGGGCAAGCCCGCGGTGATCTACATCAAGTCGTCCGGCTACCTGGCGCCGGAAAGCGCCGCGCGCCTGATCGAAGAGGGCCGCATCGTGGCCTTCAAGTATGCCGTGGTGCGCGACGATCCGTCGCAGGACACGTACCTGTCGTCCTTGCTGCAGGCGGTGGATGCGCGCTGGATCGTCAGCGGCATCGGCGAGCGCCCGGCCATCGTGCACTACCGCGATTTCGGCCTGAAGAGCTTTACTTCGGGCTCGGTCTGCGTGGCGCCGAGAGGCTCGATGCGCCTGTTGCATCTGCTGCGCGACGGTCGCTACGACGAAGCCGAAGCCGTGCGCCAGCACTACCTGGGCCTGGAGGACTGCCGCGACAGCATCAGCCCCATCCGCGTGCTGCACGACGCGGTGACACTATCGGGCGTGGCGGACATGGGGCCGATGTTGCCCTTGCTGACCGGCATTGCCGCCGCCGAGCGCGAGCGCGTGGCGCCGGTGGCGCGGGCCCTGGCGGCCTGGGACCGGGAGGCGGCCGCCGCGTGAACGCGCAAGCGGGCCGGGGCGCGCGCATTGACGGTACGATGAGCGCTGTCCCGCCATCGCGGACTGCGCCATAGCATCGAGGAGGTTTCGTGGCCCGACCCAAAGCAACACCGGCGCCTGCGCCGCAGGCGCCCGCCGAATCCGACGCCGCTGGCGCGCTGGTGCTCGAACGCGGGCATCGGGTCCGCCTGGCTGACCAGCTCTACGGCCAGATCTTCGAGCAGATCGTGTCCGGCGGACTGAATGTGGGCGACAAGCTGCCTTCCGAGAACGAGATCTCCGAACGCTTTGGCGTGTCGCGGCCGGTGGTGCGCGAGGCGCTGCTGCGGCTGCGCGCCGACGGCCTGATCACCGCGCACCAGGGGCTGGGCACCTTCGTCAGCCACGCGCCGGCGCCGCGCCTGAAGACCTTCAACGACGTGCAGAACGTCAGCGCCTATCTGCGGGCCCAGGAGGTGCGGGTGGCGCTGGAGGGCGACGCCGCGCGCCTGGCCGCGCTGCGCCGCACCGACGAACAACTCAGGAAGATCGCGGACGCGCATGCGGCCTTCGCCGACAGCCTGGCGCGCGGCCAGGTATCGGCCGAGGCCGACCTGGCGTTCCATGCCAGCATCGCCGAAGCCAGCGGCAACGACTTCTATCTGGGCGTGCTGGAAAGCATCCACGAATCCATCAGCGGCTTCATGCGCCTGACCCTGAACCTGACCCGCACCGGTTCGCGCCAGCGCGCGCAACGCGTGGTGGACGAGCACGCCGCGATCCTGGACGCGATCCGCGAACAGGACAGCGAACGCGCCCGCGTCGCCATGCAATTCCATCTGGGCCAGGCCCGCCACCGGCTGGTGGACCGCGAGCGCGATTGATCTTCGCCGCCCGCCCGCCGCGACCAAACCAGAACCACAGGAGACGAGAGTGCCAGGGAACGGAGTCATAGCGGCGGACGTGCCGGTGGAGCAGGTCCGCGAGCAGATCCTGCGGGTGCTGATGGCCTGGGGCATGGCGCAGGATCTGGCGCACATCACTGCGGGCCTGATGGCGCGCACCGACCTGCTGGGCATCGATTCGCACGGCATCTCCATGCTGCCGGCCTACGAGGACAAGCTGCGCGCCGGCACCCTGAGGCTGGACGCCAGGCCGCGGATCCTGCGCGACGGCGGCGCCAGCGCGCTGATCGACGGCATGGGCGGCCTGGGCTATCCGGTGGCGGCGCAGGCGATGAACCTGGCCGTGGACAAGGCGCTGGAGCATGGCGTGGGCGCCGTGTCGGTCCGTAATTCGCATCACTTCGGCGCGGCCGGCGTCTATGCGCGCATGGCGGTCGAGCGCGGCGTGGTCGGGCTGGTGACCAGCAGCGCCAACGGCGTCATCATGGTGCCCACGCGCGGCGCCATGCCCATGCTGGGCACCAACCCCATCGCCTTCGGCGCGCCGGCCGCCTACAACGAACCTTTTCTGCTGGACATGGCGACCACCACCGTGGCCGCCAACAAGGTCAAGGTCTATGACTTCCTGGACCAGCCGCTGCCGCCGGGCTGGGCGGTGGACGGGCAGGGCGGGGCGGTCACCGATGCGGCCGCCGCCATGCAGTTCATCTTCAAGCATCCCGAGGGCGGCTTGACCCCCTTGGGCGGCACCGCCGCCATGAGCAGCCACAAGGGCTACGGCCTGGCGATGATGGCGCAGATCCTGGGCGGCACGCTCAGCGGCAGCGCCTTCGCCGCGCGCCGCGCCCCGACGCGCCGTCCGGGCGAGCCCGACGACGTGGGCCATTTCTTCCTGGCCCTGAACCCCGACGCGTTCCGCGCGGCTGGTTCGTTCGAGTCCGACATGGACGACATGATCGACGCCATGCACGATACGCTGCCCGCCAATCCGGACGAACCGGTGCTGGTGGCGGGCGAGCCCGAAGCCGCCGAGCGCGCGCGCCGGCTGCGCGAGGGCATCCCCATACCCGCCGCGCTGGCCGAGCGCCTGCGCGCCATCTGCGAGCGCGCAGGCACGCCTTATCTGCTGGACGCGGCGTGATTCCATCTTCCCTATAAACCCTTGCCCAAGAGCACAGGAACAGAGACATGAGCAATTCAGACAAGCGCAAGAAACCCGAAGAACTGCGCAGCCACCGCTGGTACGGCGCGCGCGACCTGCGCGCGTTCGGCCACCGGTCGCGCACCGCGCAGATGGGCTATCACCGCTCGGATTACGCCGGCAAGCCGGTGATCGCCATCATCAACACCTGGAGCGACATCAACCCCTGTCACAGCCACTTCAAGCAGCGCGTCGAAGAGGTCAAGCGCGGCATTTGGCAGGCGGGCGGCTTCCCGGTGGAAATGCCGGCCATGAGCTTGTCGGAACCTTTCCAGAAGCCCACCACCATGCTCTACCGCAATCTGTTGGCGATGGAGACGGAAGAACTGCTGCGCTCCTATCCCGCGGACGGCTGTGTGCTGATGGGCGGCTGCGACAAGACCACGCCGGCGCTGCTGATGGGTGCGGTGTCCATGGACCTGCCCACCATCTTCATGCCGGCCGGCCCCATGCTGCGCGGCAACTGGAACGGCAACACCCTGGGTTCGGGCTCGGACACCTGGAAGTACTGGGCCGAGCTGCGCGCCGGCAACATCACCGAGGAAGACTGGCAGGGCGTGGAGGACGGCATCGCCCGCTCGCCCGGCCACTGCATGACCATGGGTACCGCGTCCACCATGACGGGCGCGGTCGAGGCGCTGGGCTTGTGCCTGTCGGGGGCCTCGTCGATTCCCGCGCCGGATTCGCGCCACGCGCAGATGGCCAGCCTGACTGGCAAGCGCATCGTGGAGATGGTGTGGGAAGACCTGAAGCCGTCCGACCTGCTGACCGCAGCATCCTTCGACAACGCGGTGCGCACGGTGCTGGCGCTGTCCGGCTCGACCAATTCGGTGGTGCACCTGATCGCCATGGCGCGCCGCAGCGGCTTTGGGCTGGACTTGGACCGCTTCGATCATCTGGCGCGCACCACGCCGGTGCTGGCCAACCTGCGGCCGGCGGGCAAGTACCTGATGGAAGACTTCTATTACGCGGGCGGTCTGCGCGCGATGCTGGTGCAGCTGGGCGACCTGCTGGACACCACGCAGCGCACCGTGGACGGCCGTACGCTGGGCGAAAACATCGCCGGCGCGCGCATCTTCAACGAAGACGTGATCCGGCCGCGCGCGCAGGCGCTGATCGAGCGCGACGGGCTGGCGGTGCTGCGCGGCAACCTGGCGCCCGACGGCGCCGTGATCAAGCCGCCCGCCATGGAGGCGCAGTTGCAGGTGCACACGGGCCGCGCGGTGGTCTTCAAGGATTACAACGATATGGCCGCGCGCATCGACGATCCGGACCTGGACGTGGACGCCGACAGCGTCATCGTGCTGCAGAACGCCGGACCGCAGGGCGCGCCCGGCATGCCCGAATGGGGCCAGCTGCCGATTCCGCAAAAGCTCTTGAAGCAGGGCGTGCGCGACATGGTGCGCATTTCGGACGCGCGCATGAGCGGCACCAGCTACGGCGCCTGTGTGCTGCACGTGGCGCCCGAGGCCTATGTGGGCGGCCCGCTGGCGCTGGTGCAGGACGGCGACCGCATCACGCTGGACGTACCCGCGCGGCGCCTGGAGCTGCTGGTGTCCGACGAGGATCTGGCCGCGCGCCGCGCCGCGTGGCAGGCGCCGCCGCCGCGTTTCGAACGCGGCTACGGCGTGCTGTACCTCAAGCACATCGGCCAGGCCGACACGGGCTGCGATTTCGATTTTCTTCAGACTGAGACGCGCGCTCCGGCCGCGGGCGAGCCTGAAATCCACTGACCCGGACACCGGGCGCACATACTAAAAAATCCACGGAGGAGACAACCATGCAACAGAAAAAACCGGCGGCGCGCGCACGCTTGGCCATCCTGGCGGCAGCGGGCGCGATGGCCATGCTGCCTGGCGTACTGATGGCGCAGGGCGCGGCCTGGCCCGCCAAGCAGATCAAGCTGGTCGTGCCGTTTCCGGCCGGCGGCAGCACCGATTCGGTGGGCCGCCTGCTGGCGGCCGAGCTGTCCAAGGAACTGGGCCAGACCGTGGTGGTCGAGAACAAGGGCGGCGCCAACGGCAACATCGGCTCCGACATGGTGGCCAAGGCGGAGCCTGACGGCTACACGCTGCTGCTGTCGGGCGTGGGCTCCAATGCCATCAGCTATGCGGTCTACCAGAACATGCCATATCGCAATAGCGACTTCGCGCATGTTTCGTTGCTGGCGACCGGCCCCAATGTGCTGGTGGCCAACAACGATTTCCCGGGCAAGACCTTCGCGGACTTTATCAAGCTGGTGCGCGAGAACCCGGGCAAGTACACGCACGCGAGTTCGGGCAGCGGTTCCTCCGGCCATCTGGCCATGGAAATGCTGGAGCAGGACGCCAAGATCGATCTGGTGCACGTGCCCTACAAGGGCGGCGCGGCCGCCATCACCGACATGATTGGGGGCCGCGTGCAAGTGATGTTCCTGAACCAGGACACGCTGCTGCCGCAAGTCACCTCGGGCAAGCTGCGCGCATTGGCCGTGGCCAGCGCCAAGCGCAACCCGGCGTACCCCGACACGCCCACGGTGGCGGAATCGGGCTACCCGGGGTTTTCCGCCGAGTCCTGGTTCGGCTTGTCGGCGCCGGCGAAGACGCCGCCCGCCGTGATCCAGCGCCTCAACCAGGCGACGGTGAAGGCCCTGTCCTCGCCCGACATCCGGCAGAAGCTGGAGAGCGTGGGCTTCGTGGTGGTGGCGGACGACCCCAAGTCGTTCTCGGCCTTCGTGGATAACGAGATCGCGAAGTGGGGCAAGGCAGCCAAGGCCTCGGGCGCGAAGATGGATTGAACACATGGCCGGACCGCGGTCCGGCCGGACCTGATTTTTCTTTTGAAGTGAAGGCGGCAATGAACTCACCCTTACCCAACCGTTTCCGGCAACGCATCCTGGCGCGCGAACGGCTCATCGGATTCTGGATGTGCATGTCCAGCCACATCACGGCCGAGCTCGTGGGGCTGGCCAACTTCGACTGGTTGCTGCTGGACGGCGAGCACTCGCCCAACGAAGTGCCGATGTTCCTGCAGCAGCTACAGGCCTTGCAGGGCAGCGCCAGCGCCGCCGTCGGCCGGCCGTCGTGGAACGATCCGGTGGAGATCAAGCGGCTGCTGGATATCGGTTTCTACAACCTGCTGATTCCGTTCATCGAATCGGAGGAGGACGCGCGCCGCGCGGTGGCCGCCACGCGCTATCCGCCGCATGGCATGCGCGGCGTGGCGGGCGCGCAGCGCAGCAACCGCTATGGCACGGTGCCGGACTATCTGCACACCATCAACGACAACATCTGCGTGCTGCTGCAGATCGAAAGCCGCCCTGGGATAGACGCGGTCGATGAGATCGCCTCGGTGGAAGGCGTGGACGGCGTGTTCATCGGGCCGTCCGACTTGGCCGCGGCGCTGGGCCATATCGGCAATCCGGGCCATGCCGAAGTCCAGGAGGCCATCCGCCACCTGTACCAGCGGGTGTCGGCGCAAGGCAAGGCGGTGGGCATCCTGGCGCCGGTCCACGCGGATGCGCGGCGCTACCTGGACATGGGCATGCACTTCGTGGCGGTGGGCACCGACCTGGGCGTGTTCAAGCAGGCGACCTTCGCCTTGCGCGAGGCCTTCCCGACCTGAGGATGCTCAGGCGTCTTCCAGCGCCAGCAATTCACCTATCGTCTGGCGGCGGCGGATCAGCCGGGCGGCGCCGTTGTCCAGCAGCACTTCCGGCGCCAGCGGCCGGCTGTTGTAGTTCGAGGACATCGACGAACCATAGGCGCCCGCGTCGTGGAACACCAGGAAATCGCCGATGCGCGGCTGCGGCAGCAACTGATCCGACACGACGCCGCCCGCGTCCTGCGTGAACACGTCGCCCGATTCGCACAGCGGGCCCGCCACGGCGATGCGGGTCTCGGCCGCGCCCTGCGGCCGGCTGCCGTCGGGCGCGTGCACTGAAATGCGGTGGTAGCTGCCGTACATGGCCGGGCGCATCAGATCGTTGAAGCCGGCATCGACCAGCGCGAAGTCGCGTTCCGGGCGGCGGTTGATCGAATGCACTTCCGACACCAGCGCGCCGGCCTCGGCGACCAGGAAGCGGCCCGGTTCGATTTCCAGGCGGATCTCGTGGCCCAGGCGCCCGGCGATGCGCTGGCGCGCCGCGTCCCATTGTTCGAAGTAGTGGTCGCAGTCGATGCGGGCGTCGCCTTCGCGGTAGGGGATGGACAGGCCGCCGCCTGCGGAAATGGCTTCGATGTCGTGGTCCAGCGAGGCCACCACGTCGACCATGGCGTCGCAGACGCTGGACAGGTGGGCGTAATCCACGCCCGAGCCGATATGCATGTGGATGCCGACCAGCTTCAGGCCGTGGCGGCGCACGATGGCCATGGCTTCGGCCACGTCGCCGATCCAGATGCCGTGCTTGCTTTGCGGTCCGCCGGTGTTGGTCTTGTTGCTATGGCCATGGCCGAAGCCCGGGTTGATGCGCAGCCAGACGCGGTGGCCGGGCGAGGCCTGGCCGACGCGGGCCAGCATGTCCAGGGAGCCGGCGTTGACGGTAATGCCGTGCTTGAGCACGGCGGCCAGCGTGGCGTGGTCGATCAGGTCGGCGGTGAAGACGATGCCTTCCGGTTCGCCCTGGGGCTGGAAGCCGGCGGCCAGGCTGCGTTCGATTTCGCCCAGCGAGACCGCGTCCACCACCGCGCCTTCGGCCCGCATCAGACGCAGGATGTGCAGGTTGGAGCAGGCCTTCTGCGCATAGCGGATGGTGTCGAAGCGGCGCAATTGCGCAATGCGTTCACGGATGACGGCGGCGTCGTACACCCAGAGCGGCGTGCCGTGTTCGGCGGCGAGTTGGGTGAGTTGGCGCGGATCGAAGGCCATGGCGGGCGAAACCTTGTTTGTGGAGGTGAAAACAAGCCGGCATGATGCCTGCCTTCGGTCATCCAGTAAAATGCTTATATTTCCTTGATCGATTCATTCTTGATATGAGCGCGGCCATGCTGACGCACCGGCAAATCGAAGTCTTCCGCGCGGTCATGATCGCGGGCAGCGTGACCAAGGCGGCCGAACTGCTGGGCTCGTCCCAGCCGACCGTGAGCCGGGAGCTGGCGCGCATGGAGCAGGGCATAGGCTTCACGCTGTTCGACCGGGTGGCGGGGCGGCTGCGGCCCACCATGCCGGGCCTGGCGTTGTTCGACGAGGTGCGCCAGTCCTATGCCGGCCTGGAGCGGGTGGCCTCGGCCGCCGCCCGCCTGCGGGCCTACCAGGGCGGCCAGTTGTCGGTGATCGCCTTGCCGGTTTTTTCCCATTCGATCTTGCCGGACGCGTTCCGGCGCTTCCATGAACGGCATTCCGGGGTCAGCCTGGCGGTCGAGACGCAGGAATCGCCCTTCCTGGAGGAATGGCTGAGCGCCCAGCGCTATGACCTGGGCCTGACCGAGCATGACGCGGCGCCGGCCGGCACGCGGGTGGAACTGCTGCTGCAGGTGGACGAGGTATGCGTGCTGCCCGACGGCCATGCGCTGCTGGGCAAACAGCACATGGAACTGGCTGATTTCGCAGGCCATGCGTTCGTCAGCCTGTCCTCCAGCGATCCCTACCGGATCCAGATCGATGAAGCCTTTGCCGAAGCCGGCGTGTTGCGGCGCTCCATCGTCGAGACGACGACCGCCGTGTCCGTCTGCACCTTCGTGCGCCAAGGCCTTGGTCTGGCCATCGTGAACCCGCTGACGGCGCTGGATTTCGTCGGCCGGGGGCTGCATATCCGTCCCTTGACGCGCTCGTTTCCGTTCCGGGTCAGCGTGGTGTTTCCGGAGCATCGGCCAGGCAATCCGCTGGTGGGCGCGCTGATGGCGTCATTGCGCGAGGCGGCAGAAGCGGCCCGGAACCGCCTGGCGTCAGGCCTGGATCAGGGAACGCCGCGCAGTCGCCGCTCTGCCGCCAGCCGGTAGGCCTGCAAGCGGGCCTTCAGCAGCGGGTCGCCCGCGAACTCGATGCCGGCAGGCAGGATGGAAGGGTCGAACACCAGGACGCGTTGCGCGTCCTGATCTGGCGCGATGCGCTCCAGCATCAGGTATCCCAGGAGCATCGAGCTGCCGTGTCCGGGCCAGGCCGTGGACAGGTCGTCCGTCGCGCCTTGTTCCGGCGCCGGGGTGAATGCTAGTTCCAGCGCCACCGGGCCCGCCTCCATTGCATGGCGCAGGGCCTCGTTCATACAGTTCCGGCCGGCCAGGGCCTTGTGTGCCCCGTCGGCGTTCCTGCCCCGGATCGTCAACCTGCCGGTTCGCGTCTGGCCATCCGCGGCCGTCAGGCGATAGGCATGAAGCATGTGATAGCTGCGCGAGGCATAGCCCGTGGGCAGGGCGTCGTGCCGCAGTTGGTCGAAGCGTTGCGCCGGGGGATGGGCCGCCAGGTGGGCTTGCAGCGATCCGGGGACTGCGTGCTGTGTGTTCAATGCCTGTATGAAGGCAAGAAACGCTTGCGGGTCTTGCGCGGGGAAGCCTTCGAGCGAGTGGCCGACGAGCACCAACGGGGAATCCTGCCCGATGCGCACGGCCAGGCCGCGCGGTTCGGCTTGCGGGCTGTCCTGGCGAATCCTCGGGTCGGGGCCGGCGTCCGAGAACCGGGCGATGAGCGGCAGCTCCGCGCCGTCGAACATGGGCGAAGCGCTGAATTGCGCGGCCAGGGGCACGCCGAGGAACCTGCCTTCCACAAGCAGTCCGCGCGCGTGATTGACGCGACAGCCTGGCGGGACGTCCGCGCCCGCATGGAGCGCGTCGATCAACTTTGCGGCGATGGAATCCGGCATGGGAGTCTCCTTTTTTCTAATGGATGTTCTGGCTCGCCGGCGTTACCCGAGGCCAGGTTTGAGCGCGATGTGCTTGTATTCGATGAAGTCCTCCAGCGCGGCCAGGCCGTTCAGGCGTCCGAGTCCGGACTGTTTGAAGCCGCCTTCCTCGGTGTTGTCGTAGACCTTGGCCCAGTCGTTGATCCACACCGAGCCCGCGTCGATGGCCTGGGCGACGCGCAGCGACCGGTCGACGTCGCGGGTCCAGACGCTGGCGGCCAAGCCGTATTCGCTGTCGTTGGCCAGGCGTATGGCTTCGGTTTCGTCGGCAAAACGCTGGATCGTCAGCACAGGGCCGAAGGTTTCTTGCTGGACGATGGCGAGACTGTTGTCGGACACTTCCAGCAAGGTGGGGCGGTAGAAGGCGCCGCTGGCCAAAGGGCCCGTAGTCACGGGTCCGCCGCGCTCGATGACGCTGGCGCCGGCCGCGATCGCAAGGTCGACCGCATGGTCGACGCGTTCGACATTGGCGCGGTCGATCAAGGGCCCCATGTCGCTGGCAGGATCGGCTGCCGGGCCGACCTTGACCTTGCGCAGCCGGTTGGCGAGTCCGTCCCGTACTGCTGCATAGATGCCGTTCTGCACCAGCAAGCGGGCGCCGGTCATGCAGAACTGGCCGCTGAAGACAGTGAGCGCTTTTTCCAGCACGGGCAGTGCGCCGTGCACGTCCGCGTCATCGAACAGAATCATGGGCGTCTTGCCGCCCAGTTCCATGCCGAAGCGCTTCAAGTGCCTGGCGCCGGCGCCGCTGATCGCGCGGCCCGTGCGGGTGGACCCGGTGAAGCTGATGACGGGAACCTCGGGCGAGTCCACGAGATAGGCGGAGCCCTCGGACCCGCTTTCGAAGAACAGGTTGATCACGCCGTCCGGCAGGTCCTCGGCTTCGGCCATGATTTCGGCCATGAAGCTGGCGGTTTGCGCCACCTGGCCGGGCAGCTTGATGACCGCGGTGCATCCCGCCGCCAGCGCTGGCGCCAGCGACCGTATGGTCAGCACCGCCGGCGAATTCCACGGCGCGATCACACCCGCCACGCCCATGGGCTGGCGCAGGATCATGGAGATGCGGCCAGGCCTGGGCGTGAGCGCCCGGCCGCTTTCGAGCAGGGCCGCGGCGGCCGCGTAGCGCAGCTTGCTGGGAATCATGTCGAGCTCGAAACCGGCTTCGCCCTTGATCTTGCCGTTTTCGAGCGCAAGGATGTCCAGCAGCCGCTCGCGGTTGCGTTCGAAGGCGCGCGCCACTTGCTCCAGCACGCGGGCGCGCAGTTCGTGGTCGTGCGCCCAAGAGCTTGCGCGGAAGGCCCGCGCGGCCGCGGCGACGGCCGATCTCGCTGCCATCAGGCCGTTGTCGGGATAGTGGCCGATGACGTTGTAGGTGGCGGGGTCGATCGATTCCTTCAAAGGACCTTCGGAGCGCTGGACGCCGCCGATCCAGTTGTAGGCCTTGCAGGTCCAGGCGATGCTTGCGGTGTTGTTCACGATTTGGCCTCCGTATTCCTGATCCAGTGGCTGACGCGCTCGGCCAGCATGACCACCGTGGGGTTGGTGGCGACCGAGGGCACATCAGGGAAGCTGGATGCGTCCGCGACCCGCAGGTCGGCGATGCCGCGGACGCGGCCTTGGTAGTCCGTGACCGCGGCCGGATCGCTGTCGCCGCCCATGGGCGCGGTCGAGGTGGGGTGATGGTAGATATCGAGCGCCTTGGGCAGGGCCGCTTCCAGCGCCGCGGCGTCGGCCGCGTCCGGGCCGGGCACGAGTTCCTGCGCGATGATCTCGGACAGCGGACCTTGGCTCGCCATCTGGCGGATCAGTTGGATGCCCTCGACCATCAGTTCCCGGTCGCGCGCCGTCCCGAGGATGTTGAGGTCGATGAGCGGCGCTGTGCGGGCATCGCGGTCCAGCAGCTTGAGCGTGCCGGTGGAGGTGGGGCGGGTCAGCGCCAGGGCCAGCATGAAGATGGCGCCGGTGGGGGAGTCCGCGGGATCGCCATAGTGCACGGCGCTGACCTGCAGGTCGCCGTCGCCCGGTCCGGCTTGGGATGATTGCGTCCACAAGATGGCGCCGACCGGCGGAATGGGCAGGCCCAGTAGTTCGGGATGCGCGGCCCAGATCGTGAAGAAGAAGGGGTGCTCCTGCAGGCGTTGGCCGACGGGAAGATCGGCCACGACGGGGATACCCAATGCCTCGAGGCCGGCCGCCGGCCCGATGCCGGAGCGCAGCAGGATGGCGGCCGATCCGTATGTGCCGGCAGACAGCACGATCTCGCCGGCCGCGATCCGCTCGCCATCGGCCAGGATCACGGCCTGTGCCCGGCCGCCTTCGATCTCGATGCGGTCCGCCAGCGTTTCGCTGCGGATTGTCAGATTGGGGCGCGCGCGCACAGCGTCCGAGAGATAGGTCATGCCCGTATTCAGCCGCTGTCCCATGCGGTTGTTCATGGGATAGGGGCCGACGCCGAACGGCGCATCGCCGTTGAAATCCTCGACCCTGGGATGGCCAGCCATCTGCGCCGAGGCCAGGAATGCGCGCTGCATGTCGGAGATTTCGTCGTCCTGCAGCTGGTGCACCGGTTCCGGACCAGAGCGGCCATGGCATTGGTCGGCGCCCGAGGCGGTCCATTCGCTGCCGCGAAAGAACGGCAGCACGTCGGTGATGGACCAATGCGGCAGGCCGGCACGGGTCCAGCGTTCGAAGTCTGCGGCGGGCGCCCGCATCCAGACGCCGGCATTCACGGCCGAGGAGCCGCCCAGCACCTTGCCCCGCGGGAGCGGGAACGATTTTCCGCCCCAGCCAGGCAGGGACGAATACCCCCAGTCATGCCCGGCATCGCCGCCGATGATGTTCTGGGCGCGGACGGCATCGGGATAGGCGTGGGGCGGGTAGGCCCGGCCGGCTTCGAGCAGCAGTACGCGGCGCGACGCGTCTTCGCTCAGGCGGCTGGCCAGCACGGCGCCGGCCGAACCGCCTCCAACCACGATGACGTCGAACGCGGCGTTCTTATGTTCTGATTTTTCAGATCCCGGAGGGTGACGCAGTCCTATTTTCATAGCGGCCTCGACCAAAAAATTCCAGCTTGTGTCAGCATTGGCGGTTTGAATGAACGCAGGGAAGACCGATCGGATCAGGCCGTTGCGGCCGCTTCATCAGTCGTTCATTTGGGTGCATCATTCATCCGTACCGTCTCAGACAGAAGATGGGTGGCCGTCTCTAGACTCGCGAACCTATGTCCGGAATCTTCTCGATAGAATCGTTCAGTGGGTTGGTCGCTTTCGCGGCCACGGTGGAATCCGGCAGTTTTGCCGCAGCCGGGCGCAAGCTGGGCCTGTCCGCTTCCGCGGCGGGCAAGGCGGTCGAAAGGCTCGAGCTCAGATTGGGCGTGCGGCTGTTGCATCGCACCACCCGCTCGCTGGGCCCGACCGGCGAGGGCGAGGTCCTCTACCGTCATGTCGCCAAGATCCTGAAGGACCTCCAGGAGGCGGAACGGGAACTGCACCTGGTCCAGAATGCGCCCCGCGGCCGTCTCAAGATCAGTGTTCCCACCGTCATGGGCCGCCGGATCGTGTTGCCGGCGCTCAGCGAATTTCACCTGAGCTTCCCCGAGGTCCTGGTCGATATCAGCCTCGACGACCTGATCGTCGACGTAATCGAGGACGGCTACGACCTCGTGCTGCGCCTGGGCGAACTGGCGGATTCCGGGCTGCAGGCCCGCCGGATCGGCCCGCATGGGTTCACGACTTGCGCCTCGCCTACGTACCTGGCGCAGCGCGGCACACCGCGGACGCCGGCGGATCTCAGCGGACACTGCTGTATCTATTACCGGTTTCCGACCACCGGCAGGCCGGAAACCTGGGCGTTCAAGGGCGCGCAGTCGGACAAGCCGCTTAAACCTTCCGGCATATTGAACGATGGCGAGGCCCTGGCTTCCGCGGCGATCAGCGGACTGGGGATCGTGCAGGTACCGAACTACCTGGTAAAGGACGATGTGGAGGCGGGGCGGCTCACGCCGGTGCTCGAGGACTGCACGGATAGCCGCGGCAGCGTTTCGCTGCTATGGGCGCCGCGCTCGGCAGAGGTCGCCCGGGTGCGCGCATTCATCGATTTCTTTGCCGGGCGGATTGCGGCGCAACTGTAGCGGCGTCAGTCGGAGATTGCCGGAATGGGATAGTTGCGTTGCGGCGGCCAGGAACGCAAAAAAGGATGCCCAGAGGCATCCTTTTTCATTTGCCGTATTCGTGACGCCCTGAAAACAGGGCGGCAGAATGGCTTAGGCCAGCGCCTTGATGGCGGCAGCCAGGCGGCTCTTGTGGCGAGCGGCCTTGTTCTTGTGGATGATGTTCTTGTCGGCCACGCGATCGATCACGCTGGAGGCCTTCTGGAACACTTCGCCAGCCGCAGCCTTGTCGCCAGCGGCGATGGATTGGCGAACGCGCTTGATGGCGGTGCGCAGCATCGAGCGCAGGCTGGAATTGTGCTTGTTGCGCTCAACGGATTGGCGAGCGCGCTTGCGGGCTTGGGCGGTATTGGCCATGTTGCTATATAAGTTGAATTCGGCAAAGTCGAACATTGTAGCAAGTCCCTGCGGGATTGCAAGCTTTTAATGTCTGATCGACCGAGGGAGCGCCCGTCAACCGGGCGGGGGCGCTGCGGGAAAAATTCCCCGGGCTGGAGAGCCCTTGCGGATGGTCCTCATGCAAAGCCTTGAGGAAAATCCGTGGCGCCTACTGGATAAAAACACCGTAACTAGTATACAACGAAGCCGCCCTCGAGAGCGGAACGCCGAGCGCGGCGTTGTCAGGTAGCGACGTTGATGGAGACAAACCAAGGAGTGAAGCGGCGGACGTGGATAGGCATGATGTCGCGCAGCGTGTCCAGCGCGGCGTCGGTGTCGTCCAGCGGGAAGTGGCCAGACACCGGCAGCCCGCCAGCGGCCATGGAAACGCGCAGGGTGCCGCTGCGGTAGGGGCGCAGCGCCGCGATCACTTCGGCCAGGGGACGGCCCCGTGCTTCGACCCAACCCGCTTCCCAGGCGGCCTCGGCCATGAGTTCGGCGCGCGGGGTGTCCATGCGGGCCGCGTCGAAGCGGGCACCTGTGCCCGCCCGGACGGTGCCGTGGGCGCCGGACATGGTCTCGACTTCGACCTCGTGCTCATGCACCACCACCAGGGTGCGCTGGGCTTGCTGGCGCACCATGTAGCGGGTGCCCAGGGCGCGGACCGTGCCTTCGGCCGTCTGGACCAGGAAGGGGCGGCGCGCGTCCGGAGCCACCGACACCGTCACGGCGCCATCCAGCAGCCGGACCTGGCGGTAAGCGGGGGTGAAGTCCAGGTTGACCCGGCTGCGGGCGTCCAGCAGCAGTTGGCTGCCGTCGGACAACACATAGCGGCGGCGTTCGCCGGTGGCCGTGGCGGCATCCGCGGCAACGTTGCCCAGCGGATAGAAGGCGTTGCCCACGTAGGCCGCACAGGCGCCGGTAC